>NZ_JACMZT010000012.1:0-162617 GCF_017349615.1 Pseudomonas sp. GW531-T4 | reverse complement strand
TGACGCGCTTGAAGTTTTCATGCTCGGCCCGCTTGACCGCGACGTAGCCAGTGATGAATTTCTTGCCCAGGTATTTCTCGATGGTCTTGCTGTTTTCCATGCGCTCCAGAGCGTCCTCGATGGTCAACGGCAGGCGCAGGTTGCGGCGCTCGTAACCGCGGCCGACCACCGGTGCGCTCGGGTTGTGGCCTTCGACCATGCCAATGAAACCGCACAGCAGGCTGGCGGCGATGGCCAGGTAAGGGTTGGCGTCGGCGCCCGGCAGGCGGTTTTCCACCCGACGGTTCTGTGGCCCGGCATCCGGCACACGCAGGCCCACGGTGCGGTTCTCTTCGCCCCACTCCACGTTCACCGGTGCCGAGGTGTCCGGCAGGAAGCGGCGGAACGAGTTGACGTTGGGCGCGAACAGCGGCAGCAGCTCGGGGATGAACTTCTGCAGGCCGCCGATGTGGTTGAGGAACAGCTGGCTCATGGTCCCGTCGTCATTGGAGAAGACGTTCTTGCCGGTCTCGATGTCGATGATGCTCTGGTGCAGGTGCATGGCGCTGCCCGGCTCGCCGGTCATCGGCTTGGCCATGAAGGTGGCGGCCACCTCGTGCTTGAGCGCGGCTTCGCGCATGGTGCGCTTGAACACCAGGATCTGGTCGGCCAGGGACAGAGCGTCGCCGTGACGGAAGTTGATTTCCATCTGCGCCGTGCCGTCTTCGTGGATCAGCGTGTCGAGGTCCAGTTCCTGCAGTTCGCACCAGTCGTAGACGTCCTCGAACAGCGGGTCGAATTCGTTGGCCGCTTCGATGGAGAACGACTGGCGACCGGTTTCCGGGCGACCGGAACGGCCGACCGGTGGCTGCAACGGGTAGTCCGGGTCGTCGCTGCGCTTGGTCAGGTAGAACTCCATCTCCGGCGCCACGATCGGCTGCCAGCCGTGGTCGGCGTAGAGTTTCAGGACCTTCTTGAGCACGTTGCGCGGCGACAGCTCGATCGGGTTGCCCTGCTTGTCGTAGGTGTCGTGGATCACCTGGGCGGTCGGCTCGATAGCCCAGGGCACGAGGAATACCGCGTTCTGGTCCGGGCGGCAGACCATGTCGATGTCGGCCGGGTCCAGCAGTTCGTAATAGATGTCGTCTTCGACATAGTCGCCGGTCACCGTCTGCAGCAGCACGCTCTCGGGCAGGCGCATGCCTTTTTCGGCGATGAACTTGTTGGTTGGCGAGATCTTGCCCCGGGTGATCCCGGTCAGGTCGCCAATCATGCATTCGACTTCTGTGATCTTGTGGTCTTTCAACCAATCGGTGAGCTGGTCGAGGTTGTTACTCATAAATGCCTCTAGGCGTGAGTTTCCTGGCTCTTATAAGCCAGGTTTTTGTGACGCATTGGCGTCGCGTTGCATTACCCGCTTGCGACAGGCATCGCCAAATGCCTGGAAGATGGCGAGGTAGTGAGGGTTAGAGCTTACCTGCCATTCAGGGTGCCATTGCACCCCCAAAGCAAAAGCCTTGCCTCCCTCGATCGGCGCGCCCTCGACGGAGAAGGCTTCGATCAAGCCATCGGGTGCCAGGGCCTCTATCTTCAGGCCCGGCGCCAGACGTTCAACGCCTTGGCCATGAATCGAATTGACTTCAATCTGCGCCGGCAGGCCGAGGCCGGCCAGCACCCCGCCCGGCTGCACATGCAGCGCATGGGCGGGGCCGTATTGCACTTCCACCGGCTGGCTCTCGTCCTCACGGTGGTCCATGAACGGGCCGGCTTCGTGGACCCGCTGGTGCAGGCTGCCGCCGAAGGCCACGTTCATTTCCTGGAAGCCGCGGCAGATCCCCAGTACCGGAACCCCGGCCGCCACCGCGGCGCGGATCAGCGGCAGGGTACTGGCATCACGGGCAGGATCGTGCGCGGTTCCCGGCGCGCTGGCGGGACCTCTATAGTGAAAAGGCTCGATATTGGAGGGTGAACCGGTAAAGAGGATGCCATCCAGACCGTCCAGAATATCGGACGGGCTTAGAATATCGGCCAGGGACGGGAGGATCATGGGCACGCCCTTGGCTGCTACTGCCACTGCGCGGACGTACTTGTCGCCACTGATGTGATAAGCATGCAAACCAATCTGCCTGGAGCAGGCGGTGACGCCGATTAACGGCAGGCGAGACATGAAACACCCCGGTATTATTGCTGTTATGGGTTTAAATCGAGCTTAGCCTTGTTCATTTTTTTACACAACACCCCCGTAAAAAATACAACACGGCCCGCTCAAGGCCGCGGCGGCCAAGCCCTCCGAAGCCAGAAAAGCGCCCCAAAAATGCCCCACAGGCGCTTTTTTAGGGCAAAAAAGGCCTCGCTTGACTTCGGCATGCCGTTCGGGTTGACTGAAACCTGAAAAGATCAATGATTGATATTTTTAACAACAAAGGTGTTGCATCATGTCGGTACCCCCGCGTGCCGTTCAGCTTAACGAAGCGAACGCGTTCCTTAAGGAACATCCTGAGGTTCTGTACGTTGACCTTCTGATTGCGGATATGAATGGTGTGGTGCGCGGCAAGCGCATCGAACGCACCAGCCTCCACAAGGTTTACGAGAAAGGCATCAACCTGCCGGCCTCTTTATTTGCTCTGGATATCAATGGCTCGACGGTGGAAAGCACCGGCCTGGGCCTGGACATCGGCGACGCCGATCGAATCTGCTATCCAATCCCCGATACCCTGTGCAATGAACCCTGGCAGAAGCGCCCCACCGCGCAACTGCTGATGACCATGCACGAACTCGAAGGCGACCCTTTCTTCGCCGACCCGCGCGAAGTGCTGCGTCAAGTCGTGGCCAAGTTCGACGAGCTGGGCCTGACCATCTGCGCCGCGTTTGAACTGGAGTTCTACCTGATCGACCAGGAGAACGTGAATGGCCGGCCACAGCCGCCACGCTCGCCGATCTCCGGCAAGCGCCCGCATTCGACCCAGGTCTACCTGATCGACGACCTCGACGAATACGTCGACTGCCTGCAGGACATTCTCGAAGGCGCGAAAGAACAAGGCATCCCGGCCGACGCCATCGTCAAGGAAAGTGCTCCGGCGCAGTTCGAAGTGAACCTGCACCACGTCGCCGACCCGATCAAGGCCTGCGACTATGCGGTACTGCTCAAGCGTCTGATCAAGAACATCGCCTACGACCATGAGATGGACACCACCTTCATGGCCAAGCCTTACCCAGGCCAGGCGGGTAATGGTCTGCACGTCCACATTTCGGTCCTGGACAAGGACGGCAAGAATATTTTTGCCAGCGAGGATCCCGAGCAGAACGCCGCACTGCGTCACGCGATCGGCGGTGTGCTCGAGACCCTACCGGCGCAGATGGCTTTCCTCTGCCCGAACGTCAACTCCTACCGTCGTTTCGGTGCGCAGTTCTATGTGCCGAACTCGCCGAGCTGGGGCCTGGACAACCGCACCGTCGCCCTGCGCGTACCGACCGGCTCCGCCGACGCGGTCCGCCTGGAGCACCGTGTGGCCGGCGCCGATGCCAACCCGTACCTGCTGATGGCTTCGGTCCTGGCGGGCGTGCACCACGGCCTGGTCAACAAGATCGAACCGGGCGCGCCAACCGAAGGCAACTCCTACGAGCAGAACGAGCAAAGCCTGCCGAACAACCTGCGCGACGCACTGCGCGAGCTGGACGACAGCGAAGTCATGGCCAAGTACATCGACCCGAAATACATCGATATCTTCGTGGCCTGTAAGGAAAGCGAGCTGGAGGAGTTCGAGCACTCGATCTCCGACCTCGAGTACAACTGGTACCTGCACACCGTGTAAGCGGCTGTAGCCCAGAAAAACGCCACCGGCCGAAAGGCCCGTGGCGTTTTTTATGGCCGCCTTGCGGCGGATCGCGGGCAAGCCTCGCTCCTACAGGTTCGAGGTGTATGCCATTTCCATCTTGTAGGAGCGAGGCTTGCCCGCGAAGGCGTCCTGGCAGACAACACCCGACACGCCTCGTACAATGCCCGCTGCCCCGCAGGAGACTCCAATGACACGCGTAGCCACCCCCCGCAAACCCCGCGCACGCAGCCAGGCCCGGATCGACTCGATACTCGATGCCGCCCGCACCCTGCTTGCCGCCGAGGGCGTGGCCAGCCTGTCGATCTACAGCGTGGCCGAGCGCGCGGAGATCCCGCCCTCCTCGGTCTATCACTTCTTCGCCAGCGTTCCCGCCCTGCTTGAAGCCCTGACTGCCGACGTCCACGCCGCGTTCCGCGCCTGCCTGCAAGAGCCTATCGACCACGCGACCCTGAGCAGCTGGCACGACCTGTCGCGGCTGGTCGAACAGCGCATGCTCGCCATCTACAGCGCCGACGCTGCGGCTCGCCAGTTGATCCTGGCCCAGCATGGCCTCACCGAGGTCACCCAGGCCGACCGCCAGCACGACATCGAACTGGGCGACCTGATGCACAAGCTGTTCGACCAGCACTTCCAGCTGCCGGCACTGCCCGCGGACGTCGATGTGTTCGCCCTGGCCATGGAGCTGGGCGACCGCGTCTACGCGCGCTCGGTCCAGCAGCACGGGCAGATCACCGAGCGCATGGCCGAGGAAGGCATGCGGGTGTTCGATGCCTACCTGGGGCTGTACCTGCCGCCTTACCTGCCCAAGCGCGAGATAGCACGGTCGGGCTGATGCCCTATCGCGAGCAAGCTCGCTCCTACAAAGGTTAGCGCCGTCCTTGTAGGAGCGAGCTTGCTCGCGATGACGGCCTTGACCTCTCCACACCGCTCAAGCCCTGCTCCACAAAAAAGCCCCGAAGGGCTCACGCCGTCCGGGGCTGGTTGTCGCGCATCGATCACAACTTGGCGATCGACACCTCGGTGGATTTCACGAACGCGATCACTTCGCTGCCGATCGCCAGTTCCAGCTCCCGCACCGAACGGGTGGTAATCACCGACGTGACGATGCCGGAGGCGGTCTGCACATCGATTTCCGAGAGCACGTCGCCTTCGACGATTTCCTTGATGGTGCCTTTGAACTGGTTGCGAACGTTGATGGCCTTGATAGTCATGGTATTTCTCCTGAGGTCGAAATAAGCCACAAGCTTCAAGCGATAAGCTGCAAGCAAAAGCGCTCGGCTCTTTCTTGCCGCTTGCAGCTGGAAACTTGCTGCTGCTTTAAAGCGCCCAGCGCAATTGCGTGGGCAAGGGTGAAACGGGTTCCGGCTCGGGTGGCGACCCGGGCAGCGACAACACGCGGTTGAGTACTTCGGCTTCCAGCGCTGCCAGCCGATGGGAGCCACGCACCCGTGGGCGCGGCAGCTCCACCAGCAGATCGAGACCGACCTCGCCTTCTTCGATCAGGATCACCCGGTCGGCCACCGCCACCGCTTCGCTGACATCGTGGGTCACCAGCAGGACGGTGAAGCCATGCTGCTGCCACAGGCGCTCGATCAGTTGCTGCATCTCGATCCGGGTCAGGGCATCCAGCGCGCCCAGGGGCTCGTCCAGCAGCAACAGGCGCGGCTGGTGAATCAGCGCCCGGGCCAGGGCCACGCGCTGCTTCTGGCCACCGGACAAGGCGGCCGGCCACTCATTGGCGCGGTCGGCCAGGCCCACCGCCTCCAGGGCTTCCAGGGCCTGGGGGCGCCAGTCGCCCTTGAGGCCCAGGCCGACGTTGTCGATGACTTTCTTCCAGGGCAGCAGGCGCGCCTCCTGGAACATCAGGCGGGTGTCCTCGATGGCCTGGCTCAGCGGCGCGGCACCGGCCAGCAGTTCGCCGCCGGTGGGCTTGTCTAGGCCGGCCAGCAAGCGCAGCAAGGTGCTCTTGCCGCAGCCGCTACGGCCGACCACCGCGACGAATTGCCCGGCCGGAATATGCAGGTCGATCTCGCGCAGCACCTGGCGCGAACCGAAGGTCTTTTGCAGCTTGCGCACCACCAGCGGAATGCCGCGCAGCAGGCGTGGAGGTTGTTGAGCCGTCATTGCGCACCTCCCTTGGCCACTTGATAGGCCGGATGCCAACGCAGCCAGGCACGTTCCAGGCCGCGCGCGGCGAGGTCCGCCAGTTTGCCGAGCACGGCGTACATGACGATGGCCAGCACCACCACGTCGGTCTGCAGGAATTCCCGGGCGTTCATCGCCAGATAGCCGATGCCGGAGCTGGCGGAGATGGTTTCCGCGACGATCAGCGTCAGCCACATGAAGCCCAGGGCAAAACGCACGCCCACCAGGATCGAAGGCAAGGCGCCCGGCAGAATCACCTGGCGGAACAGGGCTCCGCCTGCCAGGCCATAACTGCGCGCCATTTCCACCAGCGCCGGGTCGACGTTGCGGATGCCGTGGTAGGTGTTCAGGTAGATCGGGAACAGGGTGCCCAGGGCCACCAGGAAAATCTTCGCCGACTCGTCGATGCCGAACCACAGGATCACCAGGGGAATCAGCGCCAGGTGCGGCACGTTGCGGATCATCTGCACCGAGCTGTCGAGCAGGCGTTCGCCCCACTTCGACAGACCGGTGATGAAGCCCAGGGCCAGGCCGATGCTGCCGCCGATCAGGAAGCCGATCGCCGCGCGCCAGCCGCTGATAGCCAGGTGGGTCCAGATTTCGCCGCTGCGCACCAGGCCGACCCCGGCTTCGATCACCGCGCTGGGGGCCGGCAGGATTCGCGTCGACAGCCAGCCGGCCGAGACCGACAACTGCCACACCGCCAGCAACAGCAGCGGCAGGGCCCAGGGTGCCAGGCGATGGAACAAGGATTGTCTGTTCATGGCCACGCCTCAGCTCTGGGACGCAGCTTTGGGAATGATGTCGTTGGCGACCATTTCGCCGAACGGGCTGACGTACCCGGCGCCCTTGGGCAGCTCGGGACGTTCGATATCCAGATGCGGGAACAGCAGCTCGGCCACCCGGTACGACTCTTCCAGGTGGGGATAACCGGAGAAGATAAAGGTGTCGATACCCAGGTCCGCGTACTCCTTCATCCGCGCCGCCACGGTCGGGCCATCGCCGACCAGCGCGGTACCCGCGCCACCCCGTACCAGGCCGACGCCGGCCCAGAGGTTGGGGCTGACTTCCAGTTTGTCGCGGCGCCCGCCGTGCAGCGCCGCCATGCGCTGCTGGCCGACCGAGTCGAAGCGCGCCAGGGAAGCCTGGGCCCGGGCGATGGTGTCGTCGTCCAGATGGGAGATCAGGCGCTCGGCCGCTTGCCAGGCTTCGGCGTTGGTTTCACGCACGATCACATGCAGGCGAATGCCGAAGCGCACACTGCGCCCCTGCTTGGCGGCCTTGGCCCGGACCTGCTCGATTTTCTCGGCCACCGCGGCCGGCGGTTCGCCCCAGGTCAGGACCATGTCCACCTGTTCGGCGGCCAGGTCCTGCGCGGCTTCCGAGGAGCCGCCGAAGTACAGCGGCGGACGCGGCTGCTGGATCGGCGGATAGAGCAGCTTGGCGCCCTTCACGCTAATGTGCTGGCCATCGTAGTCGACGGTTTCGCCTTCCAGCACCCGACGCCAGATACGGGTGAATTCCACCGAAGCCTGGTAGCGCTCTTCATGGCTGAGGAACAGGCCGTCGCCGGCCAGTTCGTCCGGATCGCCACCGGTCACCAGGTTGAACAGCGCCCGGCCGCCGGACAGGCGATCCAGGGTTGCCGCCTGGCGTGCCGCCACCGTCGGGGAAATGATCCCCGGGCGCAGGGCGACCAGGAACTTCAGGCGCTGGGTCACCGGGATCAGCGAGGCCGCCACCAGCCAGGAATCCTCGCAGGAACGCCCGGTGGGAATCAGCACGCCGCCGAAACCGAGGCGGTCGGCCGCCTGGGCGATCTGCTGCAGGTAACCGTGGTCGACGGCGCGAGCGCCTTCGGCGGTGCCAAGGTAATGGCCGTCGCCGTGGGTAGGCAGGAACCAGAAAATATTGAGGCTCATGGAGTTGTCTCCTAAGGGGATCGAGTTACGGCGCTTTGGCAACGGCGGCTGGAGGCGTCCAGATCACGTCTTTGATGCTCAGGGGCTTGGGAATCAGCTTGAGCTGGTGGAAGCTGTCGGCGATTTTCTGCTGGGCCGCCACCACGTCCGGGGTCAGGAAGTTCGCGCCATAACCCTGGCGTTTCACCGAGGTCAGGGTGATGTCCGCCGGCAAGCCGAGCAGTGGCGCCACCTGCTGGGTCACCTCGTCCGGGTTGGCCTTGGACCACTCGCCCACCGCGCGCACTTCTTCCACCAGGGCCTTGATCACCTCGGGGTGCTGCTGCGCGTAGGGTTTGGTCGCCAGGTAGAACTGGTGGTTGTCGACGATGCCGCTGCCGTCACGCAGAGTGCGGGCTTGCAGCTGCTTCTCGGCCGCCGCCTGATAGGGGTCCCAGATCACCCAGGCATCGACGCTGCCACGCTCGAAGGCGGCGCGGGCATCGGCGGGCGGCAGGAATACGGTCTGGATGTCGCTGTACTTGAGGCCGGCGTCTTCGAGGGCGCGGACCAGCAGGTAGTGCACGTTGGAGCCCTTGTTGAGGACCACCTTCTTGCCCTTGAGCTCGGCTACCGACTTGATCGGCGAATCCTTGGGCACCAGGATCGCTTCGCTGGTCGGCGCCGGTGGTTCGTAGGCCACGTACAACAGGTCGGCACCAGCGGCCTGAGCGAATACGGGCGGGGTCTCGCCGGTGACGCCGAAGTCGATGGAGCCGACGTTCAGCCCTTCCAGCAGCTGCGGGCCACCGGGGAATTCGGTCCATTGCACCTGCACGCCCTGCTCTGCCAGGCGCTTCTCCAGCGAGCCCTTGGCCTTGAGCAGCACCAGGGTGCCGTATTTCTGATAGCCGATACGCAGGGTCTCGGCCGCTTGGGCTTGAACGATGGCGCCGAAGGACACAGCCGCAGCAAACAGAGCGACCAGACCACGACGCAAAATCACAGGGCGCATGGCGCTCTCCTTTTTGCTGTTGGGTTTTGGCTGCACCTGCTAGGCCGTTGGCGGCTAAGTAAGGCCAGTACTTCAGATTCGGGTAGGACTCAAATGCTCCAGCGAGCACTCAACAAACGATCATTCAACAGATTCGGGTCCAGCGGCTTGGGACGCCGCGCCATGGCGCTGTGGAACTGTTCCAGGGCTTCGCGCAGGCGCTGTTCCAAGGCCGGCGCCAGCTGCGCCTGGGCACTGCCTTCGCCGTAGGCGATCTGGCTGTCCTCGGCGAAGATACCCTGGAGCATCTCCTGGGCCTTGAGGGCCGACAGCACCGGCTTGAGCGCGTAGTCCACCGCCAGCATGTGGGCGATGCTGCCGCCCGTGGCCATCGGCAGCACCACCTTGTGGTTCAGGGCGCGTTCCGGCAGCAGGTCGAGCACGGTTTTCAGCGCACCGGAAAACGATGCCTTGTAGACCGGGGTGGCGATCAGCAAGCCGTCGGCCTGTTCGATCTGTTGCAACAGGTCGATCACCATCGGGCTGTCGAAGCGCGCGTGGAGCAGATCCTCGGCCGGGAAATCCCGGACCTGATAGTCGACCACTTCCACACCTTGTTGCTGCAACCAGCGTTTGGCGTGTTCCAGCAGCACCCCGGAGCGGGAGCGTTGGCTGGGACTGCCACCGAGTGAGACGACCAGCATGCAGAGGTTTCCTTTAGCGGTAATGGGCGATTCGCGGTTTGCGATCTCGCTGAGCTGAGCAGACCTTAACAGTCTATTTATATATCCATAAATCTTATTTTTTCATTTGTTTATTCCTTAAATGAATATAATAAAAGCCATTCTCCAGGCAAAAAAATAGGCCGTCGAAACGGCCTTAAAACCCCTGCTTTGTGGAAGCGGTACATGACCCGCAGGCGGCGGCAATGCCGGCTCGCGCCTGCGGGCCCACGGTGTCAGCGATTCGGTTGCGGCGTCAGGCGCAGGTAGGGTTTGACCGCGCGATAACCTTTGGGGAAGCGTTTCTTGATTTCCTCTTCGTCCTTGAGCGACGGCACGATCACCACTTCATCACCGTCCTGCCAGTTGGCCGGGGTGGCCACCTTGTAGTTGTCGGTGAGCTGCAGCGAGTCGATCACCCGCAGGATCTCGTGGAAGTTGCGCCCGGTACTGGCCGGGTAGGTGATGGTCAGGCGCACCTTCTTGTTCGGGTCGATGACGAACAGCGAACGCACGGTCAGGGTGTCGTTGGCATTCGGGTGGATCAGGTCGTACAGGTCCGAGACCTTGCGATCGGCGTCGGCCAGGATCGGGAAATTGACGAGGGTGTTCTGGGTTTCGTTGATGTCCTCGATCCACTTGTGGTGCGAGTCCACCGGGTCCACCGACAGGGCAATGGCTTTCACGCCGCGCTCGGCGAACTGGTCCTTGAGCTTGGCAGTGAACCCCAGCTCGGTGGTGCACACCGGGGTGAAGTCCGCCGGGTGGGAAAACAGCACGCCCCAACTGTCGCCGAGCCACTCGTGGAAACGAATCTTGCCAGCACTGGAATCCTGTTCGAAGTCGGGGGCGATGTCGCCAAGTCTGAGGCTCATGTTGCTGCTCCTGTGAGTGCGTTATGAGCCCTACTGTGCCTGCGCCTGGGAATATTTAAAAAGAATAAATATCGATTTATTTAGACTATAAATGAATATTAAAAATCTCTTCACTGGATTCGCGCGCGCCCAGGGCACACCATCTTCGACAAGGTTCGAGAAGGCCTTGAGTAGCTGTAAAGAGGGGTTTCAGGGAGGACCTGCGGGGGTGGGTCCGACCTGGATGACAACACCTCGCCCGGCATTGCGCCGGGCGAGATTTTAACGTCGGATTACAACAGCGGGATCGAGTAGCTGACGATCAGGCGGTTTTCGTCCTGCGAGCGCTGGCCCGGAATGTCGTTACGCCACATGGCGTTTTTCCAGGTCAGGCCCAGGTTCTTCAGCGGACCTTCCGGAATCACGTAGGCCACGGTCAGGTCGCGTTCCCACTCGCTGGCGTTGGTCGCCGAAACGGTACGCTGAGGGAGAACGGAACCCTCTTTGCCGGAAGTGTCGATGTTATCGCCACGCAGATAGATCACACCAGCGGTCAGGCCAGGCACGCCTACCTTGGCGAAATCGTAGGAGTAGCGAGCTTGCCAGGTACGTTCGCCAGCACGGGCGAACTTGGCGATCTGCATGTCGGTAGTCAGGTAAGCCGACGAACCGTCACCCTGGTTCAGCCAAGGGAAGTCGCTGTCACCGTTACTCACCTGGTAGCCGCCACCGAAGGTATGGCCGGCAACCGAGTACAGGAACAGGCCGCTGATCAGGTTGTTATCAACCTTGCCCTTGGTGATGCCAGTGCCGTAGTCACCGGTGGTGTAGTAGGCCGAGTCGTGGCCGTTGGCACCGTCGTCACGGCTGTTGAAGTAGCGCAGGTCAGACTTCAATACGCCCGGGCCGATAGCCCAGTTGTGCAGCAGGCCAACGAAGTGCTGCTTGTAGAAGTCTTTCAGGTTGCCGTAGTAGTACTGAGCGGTCAGATCTTTAGTGATCTTGTAGTCACCACCACCGTAGATGAACTTGTTGCTGTCACGACCAGCAGCGGTGTGAGCGTTGGCGCCCGCAATCGACAGCTCTTCGTTGTTGCTGGAGTTACGCCCCTTGGCATGCTCGATCTGACCACCCACCAGTGTCAGGTCCTTGATGTCGTTCGAGGTGATCTGACCGCCCTGGAAGGTTTGCGGCAGCATACGACCATCGTTGGTCACGATAACCGGCAGTTTTGGCTGCAGGGTGCCGAGCTTCAGTTCGGTCTGGGAGATCTTGGCTTTGGCGGTCAGGCCCAGGCTGGAGTAGTTATCGACCGCTTTGCCGTTGGACTCGCTTGGGAAAACAGTGCCGCCATAAGAGGTAGCAGTGGCGCCGTTGGTGCCGCCGCCCGAATCCAGCTTGATGCCCAGCAAGCCGATTGCATCCAGACCGAAACCGACGGTGCCTTCGGTGTAGCCGGAAGTGAAGTTGAGCTGGAAGCCCTGGCCCCACTCTTCCCACTTGTTCTGTGCGCCGGACGCCTTGGTGTCGGCATCGCGGTTGTCAGTATTGATGTAGAAGTTACGCAGACCCAGAGTGGCCTTGCTGTCTTCGATGAAACCGGCGGCGCCTGCCTGCTGCGCCATAACCCCAACGGCCACAGCCAGGGCCAAGGTGGACTTGTTCATGTTTCGCTCCTCTCGTTTCTAATTCTTGTGTACTCAGGCCCAGGGTCTGCTGCCCCGGGTCCATCGGTGGGCGATTAGCGCCAGACCGTGACTCATAAGTCAATCGTAACCAACTGTGTCTACGACCAAGGTCTAATCGCGATGATTGGGTCCTTGCAGGGTAATGAATTTCTCATAAACCCAAAAAGAATTATTTCATTCTTTTTCATACCGTTCGGGAATATCGACAGGTACGTTCGTTTGAGCCGTGGCCCAAGGTATCGGCGTCCTGTTTAATTCCTGAATGGTATTTCCCCGCTGATCTTTAGATCGATCAGTTAAAACATAAGCCAGATACGTCAACCAGTATCGAAAAGGCGACGCAATAATGGCTAGGCGCCGATGGTCCCGTCAATTTGTTACAGTTTTTGTATCGCACGCATTTATTTTTCTGAAACATAAATCAGGCTCGGCAGACGCAACGAAAAACCCGCCCCTGTCAAGAGCGGGTTGCCGAACGGGATGAAGCTCAGAGGGCTTTTTCGAAGATCTTCGAGTTGCGCTGGTAGTTGTACAGCGAGGCCCGCGCGGAAGGCAGACGCTCGACGCTGCTAGGGGCAAAACCGCGCTCACGGAACCAGTGAGCGGTACGGGTGGTGAGGACAAACAGGGTTTTCAGGCCCTGGGCCCGGGCCCGGGTTTCGATCCTTTCCAACAGTTCGTCGCCACGACCGCCGTGGCGGTATTCCGGGTTCACCGCCAGGCAGGCCAGCTCCCCGGCGTCGGAGTCGGCGATCTGGTAGAGCGCGGCACAGGCAATGATCATCCCCTCGCGCTCGACCACGCTGAACTGCTCGATCTCACGCTCGAGCACCTCGCGGGAACGCCGCACCAGAATGCCCTGCTCCTCCAGCGGACTGATCAGATCCAGCAACCCGCCGACGTCCTCGATGGCCGCCTCGCGGACCAGTTCGAACTGCTCCTGGGCCACCAGCGTACCGCCACCGTCACGGGTGAACAGCTCGGTCAGCAGCGCGCCGTCTTCGGCGTAACTGACGATATGGCTGCGCCCTACGCCACCCCGGCAAGCTTCTGCCGCGGCATCCAGCAGCTCCGCCTGATAGTTGCTGCCCAGGCGCTGCAAATGCGCCGGCACCTGTTGCGGACGCAGTTCGCGCACCAGATTGCCGCTTTCATCCAACAGGCCACGCTCGGCGCCGAACAGCAGCAGCTTGTCGGCAGCCAGGTCGATGGCCGCGCGGGTGGCGACGTCTTCGCAGGCGAGGTTGAAGATTTCCCCGGTCGGCGAGTAGCCCAAGGGCGACAGCAGGACGATCGAGCGCTCGTCCAGCAGGCGGTTGATGCCCTTGCGGTCGACCCGGCGCACTTCGCCGGTGTGGTGATAGTCGACACCCTCG
Organism: Pseudomonas sp. GW531-T4; assembly: GCF_017349615.1. Classification (NCBI taxonomy): domain Bacteria; kingdom Pseudomonadati; phylum Pseudomonadota; class Gammaproteobacteria; order Pseudomonadales; family Pseudomonadaceae; genus Pseudomonas; species Pseudomonas sp. GW531-T4. The sequence continues at coordinate 149,122 of NZ_JACMZT010000012.1, read as the reverse complement.
AGCACGCCGATCGGCCGGGCGGTCACCAGGTTGCCGCTGGCGACCCGCAACCGCGAGCCCTGCATGGGCGAGGACGCCATGTCCATGGACAGCCGCGCTTCGATAGCGATGCGCAACTGGCCGACGGCGTCGATCACGCATTCCAGGGTCGCCGCATCGGTGATGCGCATGCCGTGGTGGTAATGCGGGGTCAGGCCGCGCGCAGCCAGGCGGGCTTCGATCTGTGGACGCGAGCCGTGTACCAGCACCAGGCGCACGCCCATGCTGTGCAGCAGCACCAGGTCATGGACGATGTTGCCGAAGTTCGGATGTTCTACGCCGTCGCCGGGCAGCATGACCACGAAGGTGCAGTCGCGGTGGGCATTGATATAAGGCGAAGCGTGACGAAGCCAATTGACGTATTCGGGCATAACCTGAGCCTGTAAATAAGAAGCAGCCTATAAAAGGACGAAACGGGAAAACGCACAGCGGGCTGGTGGTTATCGTCGGAACAGGCTTGGCGACACGCTCGCTCTCCTTGAGGTACGGGCTTGGCCGTCGGTGATTTAGTAGAAATCAGGCCGGCGTCAGGCAGTAATGATTAATCAGTTCACGTAGTAGATGCACGGTAGGCTGCAAGCGTGACATTTCGAGGTATTCCCCCGGCTGGTGAGCACAGGCGATGTCGCCCGGGCCCAGCACCACTGTCTCGCAGCCAAGGCGCTGAAGATAAGGCGCTTCGGTGCCGAACGCTACTGCTTCGGCGCGATGACCGGTCAGGCGCTCGGCCACCCGCACCAGTTCGCAGTCTTCGGCCTGCTCGAAGGCCGGCGCTTCGGGGAACAGCGGCGCGTAGTCGATCTTCACCTGGTGCCGCTCGGCCACGGGCACCAGCTTCTGCCGGATGGCCGCGCGCAGCGCCTGCGGGTCCATGCCCGGCAGCGGCCGCAGGTCGAATTCCAGCGAGCATTGGCCGCAGATGCGGTTCGGGTTGTCGCCACCGTGGATACACCCAAGATTCAGGGTCGGCTGCGGCACGCTGAACTGCGGGTTGCGGAATTCGCGCTGCCACGCCAGGCGCAGGCCGCGCAGTTCGCCGATGGCATCGTGCATGGCTTCCAGGGCGCTATGGCCCAGGCTCGGGTCGGAAGAATGGCCGCTGCGCCCGAGAATATCGATGCGCTCCATCATCACCCCTTTGTGCATGCGGATCGGCCGCAGCCCGGTCGGCTCACCGATCACCGCGGCGCGCCCCAATGGCCGGCCGGCTTCGGCCAGGGCGCGGGCGCCGGCCATGGAGCTTTCCTCATCACAGGTGGCGAGGATCAGCAGAGGTTGCTTGAAGGGCTGCTCCAGCAGCGGCCGGACCGCCTCGATGACCAGGGCGAAAAAACCTTTCATGTCGCAACTGCCCAGGCCGACCCAGCGCCCGTCGACCTCGGTGAGCTTCAGTGGGTCGGTCTGCCATAGCGCGCCGTCGTAGGGCACGGTGTCGCTGTGCCCGGCCAGCACCAGGCCGCCGGGACCACTGCCGAAACTGGCGAGCAAGTTGAATTTGCCAGGGCTGACCTGCTGGATATCGCAGGCAAAACCCAGGTCGCCGAGCCAGCTCGCCAGCAAATCGATGACCGCACGATTGGACTGATCCAGCGCCGGCTGGGTACAGCTGACCGAAGGTGTGGCAATCAGCGCAGCGAACTGCTCTTTCATGGACGGCAATGGCATGCGCTGGCTCCCGGGTTCCAAGATGAAGTCCATCATAGAGCCATCCTGCGACAGGAATAAACCGCCACGGCACCTCGGCGCGGCGAGTCCTGTACACTGCACGACCTTGGCAGCCACACATTCCCCCGGCTGCGCTCCCGATCCTGGATTTTCCGGCCATGCAGAAAGAAACCGAAATCAAACTCCGCGTCAGCCGCGAAACCCTCGCCGCCCTGCGTGAGCACCCGCTCCTGAAAAAACGCAACAAAAGTGGCTGGGAACACCGCGAACTGATGAACCAGTACTTCGACACGCCCGAGCGCGACCTGGCCCGCGCCAAGGTCGCCCTGCGCCTGCGCCGCGACGGCGAAGAAGTGATCCAGACCCTCAAGACCCGCGGCCAGAGCGTCGCCGGCCTGTCGGAACGCAACGAGTACGACTGGCACCTGGCCAAAGCCAAGCTCGACCTGAAGAAACTCGACGGCGAATGCTGGCCCGAGCAACTGGCCGAGCTGGACAAGAAGACCCTCAAGCCGATCTTCACCACCGACTTCGTCCGCGAACGCGCGGAAATCGCCTGGGGCCGCGGCAAGGCCAAGGTGGTGATCGAGGCCGCCCTGGACCTGGGCCACGTGATCGCCGGCAAGCAGAAGGAAGAGATCTGCGAGCTGGAACTGGAACTGCGCGAAGGCGAACCGGCCGCCCTGCTGGAACTGGCCGCCGAGCTGGCCGCCACCCTGCCGCTGATGCCCTGCGACATCAGCAAGGCCGAGCGCGGCTACCGCCTGTTCGACGCCAACAGCTACTCCCTGAGCCTGCCCGCCCCGGAACTGAGTGCGGAAACGCCGCTGGACGACGCCTTCGCGGCGCTGACCTGGCACCTGCTGGGCAGCAGCCAGCGCCTGGCCGAGCAATATCGCTTCAACGGTCACTGGCGTTTGCTGCAGGACTGGGTCGAGAACCTGGCGGAACTGCGCGCCCTGGTCAGCAGCCTGGGCCAGGCCGCACCGCGCCAGGCGACCGCCGAGTTGCGTGCTTCGCTGGACGGCCTGCTGGAAGACTGGCGCCCGCTGGTGCAAGCCGGCCTGGACGACGAAGACGTGCGCAAGGCCGCGCCCGAGCAGTTCATCGAAGAGCTGCAGGACGTGCGCTGGGGCCTGTTCTCGCTGAACACCTCGCGCTGGTTGCTGGCCCGCAGCTGGACCGCCGAGCGCAATACCCGTGGCAACCGCCAGGGTGCGGCGCAACTGGGCAGCTGGTTACCGCGCCTGCTGGCCGACGAAGCCAGCTCCCTGCAACTGCCGCGCTACCAGCAACAGCCGGAAGACCTGGCCGAGCAGCTGCCACGTATCGAACGCATCCAGTCCTGGCTGCATCACGCACGCAACGTGCTGGAAATCCCGGAGCTGGACCGTCTGTACGGCGAGTTGAACAAGCTGGCGCAACTGGCCAACGAGCCGATCACCGACGAAGCCCTGGATGCCCGCAAGCAACAGGCGATCACGGTGTTCCAGAACCGCGCGTGGAAGACCTTGCTGCGCATGTGACAGCCTCATCGCGAGCAAGCTCGCTCCTACAAGACCGGCATAGTCCCTGTAGGAGCGAGCTTGCTCGCGATGGCTTCAACCGCATCAACGCAGAACGGGCAAACTCGTCGTGGACTTGATCTCCGACAGCGCCACGATCGAGTTCACTTCCTGAATCCCCGGCACCATCGACAGTTTCTCGAAGAAGAAACGCTCGTACGCCTCGATGTCCGCCGTGACGATGCGCAACAGGAAATCCACCGCCCCCATCAGCACATAACACTCCAGCACTTCCGGAAAACCGCGGATCGCCTCGGTGAACTCGGTGAAGTTGGAACGGCCGTGGGCGTTGAGTTTGACCTCGGCGAAGATCTGCGTGTTGAGGCCGATCTTCTTGCGGTCGAGCAAGGTCACCTGGCCACGGATCACCCCCTCCTCCTTGAGCCGCTGGATCCTCCGCCAGCAAGGTGACTGGGACAGCCCTACCTGTTCGGCGATCTGCGCGCTGGACAGCGAAGCGTCTTCTTGCAGCAGCGCCAGGATGCGGCGGTCGTAGGCGTCCAGTTCGCTATGCATAGATATTCCTCAATAACCCACAAATACGAATCACATGATTCGATAGTTTCGAAAACCCCTTCATCTTAGATAAGAAATACCCGCCACCGAATGTAAAAATTTCTCCATTGATCCGGAGAATCCCATGCCCTCTCTCGAAGCCGTCAGTTCCCGCGCCGATGTGTGGAATGTCGCCAACACCCATTGCCGGGTGCATTACCAACTGGTCACCGACGCCGAGGCCGATGTGCTGTGCCGGGTGCTTAATCATTTCGCCCTGCAGTCCCTGCTGCCGCAGCAGGTCCAGGTGCAACAACAGGACGGTTCGCTGCTGATGGAAGTGCTGCTCGATGGCCTGAGCTGGCACCGCGCGCAAGTCATCGCGGAAAAACTGCGCAACCTGGTCAGCGTGTGTTCGGTACAGCTGCAACTCGCCGAGCGCGAGCCGTTGCAGGCCGCCGGCTGAGAACACCTGGCAAAACCCTGCAACGCTTGGGCGACTGATGGTCGCCATCCCGGGACTATTCTTGGCATTCCGTGGTCAGAGGCGCATCTAACCCGCCCGCTGCCGGATTGTTCACAAGGAGCCCGCATGTCCGTTACTCTCGTTACCCAGGACCGCTGGCTGGATCTCAACGATCTGCTGCGCGACTTGGTCGCCCAGGGTTTCATCAGCCAGGACTCGGCCGAACACGCCCTGACCACCCGCCGCAACGCCGCCAACAGTCAGCTGCACCCGCTGGAGTTTCTCGCCAGCCAGCACCTGGACGACCTCAGCCGGCCCGGCAGGCGCCTGGACCTGGAAAGCCTGACCCTGTGGCTGGCGCAACAGGCCGGCCAGCCATACCTGCGCATCGACCCGCTGAAAATCGACGTTGCCGCCGTCACCCCGCTGATGTCCTACGCCTTCGCCCAACGCCACAAGATCCTCGCGGTATCGATCGACGCCGAAGCCGTCACGGTGGCCAGCGCCCAGCCTTATGTCAGCGCCTGGGAAGCCGACCTGACTCACGTGTTGAAGCTGCCGATCAAGCGGGTCGTAGCCAACCCGGTGGAAATCCAGCGCCTGACCGTGGAGTTCTTCCGCCTGGCCAAGTCGGTAACCGGCGCCAGCGCCGACCAGAAAAGCCACGCCCCGGGCAACTTCGAGCAACTGCTCAACCTCGGCGCCAGCGATCAGGAGCCCGACGCCAACGACGCGCACATCGTCAACATCGTCGACTGGCTGTTCCAGTACGCCTTCCAGCAGCGGGCCAGCGATATCCACATCGAGCCGCGCCGCGAACAAGGCACCGTGCGCTTTCGCATCGACGGGGTGCTGCACAACGTCTATCAGTTCCCGCCCCAGGTCACCATGGCCGTGGTCAGCCGCCTGAAAAGCCTGGGCCGGATGAACGTCGCGGAAAAACGCAAACCCCAGGACGGCCGGGTCAAGACCAAGACCCCGGAAGGCGGCGAAGTGGAATTGCGCCTGTCGACCCTGCCCACCGCCTTCGGCGAAAAAATGGTCATGCGCATCTTCGACCCCGAGGTGCTGCTCAAGGACTTCGATCAGTTGGGCTTCTCCAGCGACGACCTGCGGCGCTGGCAGGAAATGACCCGCCAGCCCAACGGCATCATCCTGGTCACCGGCCCCACCGGTTCGGGCAAGACCACCACCCTGTACACCACCCTGAAGAAGCTGGCGACGCCGGAGGTCAACCTCTGCACCATCGAGGACCCGATCGAGATGGTCGAGCCGGCGTTCAACCAGATGCAGGTCCAGCACAACATCGAGCTGACCTTCGCCAGCGGCGTGCGCGCACTGATGCGCCAGGACCCGGACATCATCATGATCGGCGAGATCCGCGACCTGGAAACCGCGGAGATGGCGATCCAGGCCGCCCTCACCGGCCACCTGGTGCTATCGACCCTGCACACCAACGATGCGCCCGGCGCCATCAGCCGCCTGCTGGAACTGGGCGTCGCGCCCTACCTGATCAAGGCCACGCTGCTCGGGGTCATGGCCCAGCGCCTGGTGCGCACCCTGTGCCCGCACTGCAAGACCCCGCTGACCCTGGACGAAGGCGACTGGCAAAACCTGACCCGGCCCTGGCAGGCGCCGCTGCCCAGCCATGCCCACGGCGCCACCGGCTGCCTGGAATGCCGCGATACCGGTTACCGGGGCCGCGCCGGGGTGTACGAAATCATGCAGTTGAGCGACAGCCTCAAGGCCCTGATCAGCGCCGACGCCGACCTGCTCGCCATACGCCGCCAGGCCTTTTTGGAAGGCATGCGCAGCCTGCGCCTGTCCGGGGCACAGAAAGTCGCGGCCGGGCTGACCACCCTCGAGGAGATATTGCGGGTAACGCCACAAAGCGAGCAGCGATGAGCCGTCCGGCTACCAGTCGAGGACACCCAACCCGGTATTGGGCTTGATCCACAGCACCGCGCCGTTCTCCCTGCGTTGCTGTATCGAGCGCCCGGCATCGAGCGTTTCCCCCGTGCGCAGGTTCTGCGCGGAGTCCGATTTGCTCGGGCTGAACATCAGGGTCCCCGGCGTGTCCTGGCGAACCCTCATGCGGCGGGGGTAGTGCCAATCGCCCAGGGTCAGGTCTTGCGCCAGTTGCCCGCTCCAACGTCCCGGTTGCCGCTGCTTGTCGAGATCCAGGCTCAGGCTCGACAGCGCTATCCCCTGGATAACCACCGCCGGTGAAGCCAGACCGATGGTGTCGATGCTGAACCTGCCGTCGTACTGCCTGACCTCGCTGGAGCTCGGCCACTTCACCCCTGCCACATCGGCCCCGGTCACCAGGGTGCATTCAGAGAAGCGCCAGCGGCTCGGCTGCAAGCGGTCCGCGTCGGCAATGTCCAGCGTTACCCAGGTGCCGCCGGCGCAGGGCCAGCCCGCGACGATCTGATCACGGCTCAGCAGCATCTTTGAGAAAGGGCCGCTGCCGTACATCTGCAACTCTGTAACCTCCACACCGTTGATGGTGTGTGGTGCAGCGAATTTGGCGTAATAGAGGCTGCGCAGTCCATGAGGTTGCGGCTGGCCTTGCGAATCCAGAGGTTCAAGTGTTTCCAGATTCAGCTTGGCACCTGCGGGCAATGGCAGGCCATCAAGCTGTACGTCCTGCTCAAGTTCTGGGTGGAGTGCCTTTCTAAGCTGGTCGTCGCTATGGATTTTCCACAGGGTGCAAACCACAAAGATTGCACAGCCCCCTGCAAGCGCACCGAAGTGCAGGGGCTGACGGCGCATCCGGCGTCGACAGGCCGGAATGAGCAAGCCAATCAGCAGCAAGGGAAGTCCGATAAAGGACAGCAACACCAGGCTCAGCAGGGTTGCGTAGATCATCGCGCCAAAAATCAAGGCCAGCATCCGTGCAGTCGAGAAAGTCGCCCATGGTGGCAAATGCCGCCCCTGCGTTCCAGCACATTGACTCAATACCGAGGTGCAGCGGTCGCTCCCGAAGAGCTCGTTCGGCCCCTGTCCACGCGGGCGAAAGCTTGTTGCAGCAGCAGGGAACTCAATTGGGCCAACACCTATCAAAGGGCTCAGTTTTCCCCCCTAGCTGGAGTCACCCACCATGCGTTTCAAAACAGCTGTCGCCACCCTGGCCCTGCTTTCCCTGCCTGTAGGTTCGGCAATGGCCGACAGCTTCTGGCGTAACATCCTTTCCACCGGCGCCACCACCGCTTCCACCTACCTGACTTCCAAGGATCACAAGCTGGTCGCCGCCGCCCAGGACGACGCCAGCAGCTTCGTCGCCAGTGAAGGCAGCATCCGCGGTCCGTACCTGGAAGCCGCGATGCAGAAAGTCCGTGCCGACAACCCGGGCCTGCAGGCCACCGACATGGAGCTGGCCAACGCCATCCTGGCGAAAAACGCCATCGCCCAGCAGTGACCGCCAGCCGGTAGCCAGGCTGACGCAACGAAAAATGCCGCTCACAAGAGCGGCATTTTTTTGCCCGCCGTTCGAGCTCAGCGGTAGGCATCCACCGGTACGCAGGCGCAGAACAGGTTGCGGTCGCCGTAGACATTGTCGACCCGGTTCACCGTCGGCCAGTACTTGTGTGCCCTGGCATGGGGGCTGGGGATCACCGCCTGCTCGATGCTGTAGGGCCGCTCCCAGACCCCGGCGATGTCCGCCAGGGTATGGGGCGAACGCTTGAGCGGGTTGTCTTCGGCCGGCCAGTTGCCTTCCTGGACCTGGGCGATCTCGGCGCGAATGCTCAGCATCGCCTCGATAAAGCGGTCCAGCTCGGCCTTGGACTCGCTTTCGGTGGGCTCCACCATCAGCGTGCCCGGCACCGGGAACGACATGGTCGGCGCGTGAAAGCCGTAGTCCATCAGGCGCTTGGCCACGTCCTCTTCGCTGATGCCGGTCTGCGCCTTGAGCGGTCGCAGGTCGAGAATGCATTCGTGGGCGACCCGGCCATTGCGCCCGCTGTAGAGCACCGGAAAGGCCCCGCTCAGGTGTTCGGCCAGGTAGTTCGCGGCGAGGATCGCCACCTCGCTGGCATCCGCCAGCTGCGGCCCCATCAGGGCGATGTACATCCAGCTGATCGGCAGGATGCTCGCGCTGCCCCAGGGCGCCGCGCTGACCGCGCCGTTCTGCGGCAGCGGCCCGTCGATGGCCACCACCGGGTGGTTGGCCACGAACGGCGCCAGGTGCGCCCGCACGCCGATCGGCCCCATGCCCGGGCCACCGCCGCCGTGGGGAATGCAGAAGGTCTTGTGCAGGTTCATGTGGGAAACGTCGGCGCCGATATCGGCCGGCCGCGTCAGCCCGACCTGGGCGTTGAGGTTGGCGCCATCCATGTACACCTGGCCGCCGTGGCTGTGGATCACCTCGCATATCTCGCCGATGCCCTCCTCGTACACCCCGTGGGTCGAAGGATAGGTGGCCATCAGGCACGCCAGGTGTTCGCCCGCGGCCAGGGCCTTGTCTTTCAGGTCTTGCAGGTCGACGTTGCCGGCGTCGTCGCAATCGACGATCACCACCTGCATCCCGGCCATCTGCGCCGAGGCCGGGTTGGTGCCGTGGGCCGAGGCGGGAATCAGGCAGATGTTGCGCTCTCCCTGCTGGCGGCTCTCGTGGTATTTGCGGATCGCCAGCAACCCGGCGTACTCGCCCTGGGCCCCGGAGTTGGGCTGCATGCAGATCGCGTCGAAGCCGGTAATGGCGCATAACCAGCGCTCCAGTTCCTCGATCATCAGCGAATAGCCGAGTGCCTGCTCCGGCGGGACAAAGGGATGCAGGTTGGCGAAACCGGGCCAGGTGATGGGGATCATCTCGCTGCTGGCATTGAGCTTCATGGTGCAGGAGCCCAGCGGGATCATCGACTGGTTCAGCGCCAGGTCCTTGTTCTCCAGCTGCTTGAGATAACGCAGCATCTCGGTTTCGCTGTGATGGCTGTTGAACACCGGATGGCTCAGGTAAGGCGTGCTGCGCAGCAGGTCCTGGGGAATGCCCGGGACCAGGCTTTCAGCGTCCAGTTGCGCGACGTCCAGGCCGTGGTCGGCGCCGAGGAACACATCGAACAGGCGGGCGACGGTATGCTCGTCGCAGGTTTCATCCAGGCTCAGGCCCAGGTGCCCGCGCCCGAGGATCCGCAGATTGATCTGCGCGGCCTTGGCGCTCTCGATGATGGCCGTCTGGCTACCGCCGACCTCCAGCGTCAGGGTGTCGAAGAACTGCCGGTTCAGCCGCTCGATGCCCTTGCGCTCAAGGCCGGTGGCGAGGATGCAGGTCAGCCGGTGGACACGCTGGGCGATGCGCCGCAGACCTTCCGGACCGTGATAGACCGCGTAGAAACTGGCGATATTGGCCAGCAGCACCTGGGCCGTGCAGATGTTCGAGTTGGCCTTCTCGCGGCGGATATGTTGCTCGCGGGTTTGCAGGGCCATGCGCAGCGCCACATTGCCCCGGGCATCCCTGGACACGCCGATGATCCGCCCCGGAATCGCCCGCTTGTACTCCTCGCGACTGGCAAAGAACGCCGCATGGGGCCCGCCGTAGCCCATGGGCACGCCAAAGCGCTGGGACGAACCGAACACCACGTCGGCCCCCAGCTCGCCCGGCGGCGTCAGCAGCAACAGGCTCAACAGGTCGGCCGCCACGCAGGCCAGCGCCTGCTGCGCATGCAGGTGATCGATCAGCGGCCGCAGGTCGCGAATCTCGCCGTGGGTGTCCGGGTACTGCAACAAGGCGCCGAACACCTGGTGCTGCTTGAGGTTGTCCAGAGTGTCGACCACCAGTTCGAAGCCGAACCCTTCGGCGCGGGTCTGCACCACCGAGAGAGTCTGCGGATGGCAGTTCTGGTCGACGAAGAACAGATTGCTTTTCGACTTGGCCACGCGCTTGGCCAGGGCCATGGCTTCGGCGGCGGCGGTCGCTTCGTCCAGCAGCGAGGCGTTGGCCAGCTCCAGGCCGGTGAGGTCGATGGTCAGTTGCTGGAAATTGAGCAGGGCTTCGAGCCGGCCCTGGGCGATTTCCGGTTGGTAGGGTGTGTAGGCGGTGTACCAACCGGGGTTTTCCAACACGTTGCGCAGGATCACCGTGGGGGTCAGGGTGCCGTGATAACCCATGCCGATCAGGCTGGTCCAGACCTGGTTCTGCTCGGCATAACCGCGCAGCTTGGCCAGGGCGGCCTGCTCGTCCAGCGCCGGCGGCAGGTCCAGCGGACGGTTGAAACGGATGCCCGGCGGCACCGTCTGTTCGATCAGCTCGACCCGGCTGCCCAGGCCCAGGCTGTCGAGCATCGCTTGCTGCTCGGCGGCGTCGGGCCCGAGGTGACGCCGCAGAAAGGCATTGGGATCGCGTAACTGGCTCAAGGACGGCAACTGGGACATGACGGGCTCTCTCTCAGGCGGCGCTCGGCGTCGATGGAACACGGTCAAAGCAGCATAGCAGCCGATCCCGGACGCCGACGGTGTGGCACCCCGGGCCAACCGGTAGCATGATGCTCGACTCCGGCGCGGCCCGCCGCCCTGCCTCGACCTCTGCTTATCGGGTACCCCATCGTCATGAGCCAGCTGCCTTTCCTGCCGTTCTCCAAACCCACCATCGATGAAGCCACCATCGCCAGCGTCGGCGAAGTCCTGCGTTCGGGCTGGATCACCAGCGGGCCCAAGGTCCAGGCCTTCGAAGCGCAACTCTCGCAGTATTGCGGCGGGCGCCCGGTGCGCACCTTCAATTCCGGCACCTGCACCATGGAGATCGCCCTGCGGATCGCCGGCATCGGCCCTGGCGACGAAGTCATCACCACGCCGATTTCCTGGGTGGCCACGGCCAACGTGATTCTCGAAGTCGGCGCCACCCCGGTGTTCGCCGACATCGACCCGGTTACCCGCAACATCGACCTGGCCCAGGTGGAAGCGGCCATCACGCCACGGACCAAAGCCATCATCCCGGTGTTTCTCGCCGGCCTGCCGCTGGACATGCCGCGCCTGTATGCCCTGGCGCGTAAACACGGCCTGCGGGTCGTGGAAGACGCCGCCCAAGCGCTGGGTTCGAGCTGGAACGGCGAGCGCATCGGTGCCGGCGGCGACCTGGTGTCTTTCAGCTTCCAGGCCAACAAGAACGTCACCTGCAGCGAGGGCGGCGCCCTGGTGCTGAACACCGCCGAAGAGGCCCGCCTGGCGGAGAAGTACCGCCTGCAAGGCGTGACTCGCCACGGCTTCGATGGCCTGGACGTGGACGTGCTGGGCGGCAAATTCAACATGACCGACGTCGCGGCCGCCATCGGCCTGGGCCAGTTCGCCCATCTCGAAACCCTCACCGCGCACCGCCGCGAACTGGCCCGGCATTACTTCGAATGCTTCGGCAGCGGCTTCGAAGCCCGCTACGGCGCCCAGCTGCCACCAGCAGATTTCAGCAACAGCAACTGGCACCTGTTCCAGCTGGTACTGCCGCAGCGGCATGACGGCAAACCGGCGCGGGCGACCTTCATGGAGCAGATGCAGGAACGCGGGATCGGCATCGGCTATCACTACCCGCCGATTCACTTGCTGAGCCTGTACCGCGAGCGCGGTTTCAAGGAGGGGATGTTCCCGGTGGCGGAACGGGTAGGACGACTGATCGTCTCGTTGCCGATGTTCACAGCCATGAACAAGGGCGATGTTGAGCGCTCGGTAGCGACGGTGAAGGCTGTCTTGCAAGATGCATAAATAAATAGATACCCAGCCCTTGAACGGCTGGCTTGTGCAATATTCAAGACGCTCAATGCCCAGGCATTGGGCGTTTTTATTTCAGCAATAAATACAGTTGCCAATAGTTATATAAGTGTCCACTTGTCCGATCCTTTGCGCCAAAAACCAGACTCCCGGCAGGACTCACTTTAATTGCACACATAAACACATGATAAATCAGCACGAACCAATGCATTAAATTTCCGAAATACAGACGACTTTCACAACAATAGCCAATCATTCTATAGGTCAACTTTCCGCCTGCTATGTTTACTTATGACTGCGCCTTGGAAACAAAAGGCCATTACGCAGCTGAAAAGACCGTTACAAAATCCATGTTTCAATTTACTCGAAATGGAGTTCACAGAAATGAGCAGCCAACAAATAGTTGTATACATCGAAGAAGAACAGTTGATTGCGCAAAAGAACAACAACTACAGTCTCTATCTGGCCAAGAAAGTAAATAATGACTTTACTGTCATCTGGCAATCAAAAGGCCCCGTTGCGACAGTCAACAACCCTAGTTACCAATATAGAAACACCTTTGATATCGCCACCCCGTCGTTCATGGTCAACTTCACCAATGACCCGGTCAGCAGCGGCGATGTCACCTTCACCTCCGGCGGGAAAAACCTGCCCATCAGCACCGGCCAGACCACGACGCTCGATGCGAACGGCGTGTTCACACCGGCCAAGAATGGCGGCGTCCCCTCGGATGTTCTCATCAAAAATGAGCTGCAAGGCAATCCGCATGCAATCCTCCTGGATTCCAACGGCAACAACATCTGGGTGAACCGTCAGAGCGGCATGAACATCGGCCCTGCGACGCTGACACCAAAGAGCCAATATCAACTCTGGTTCGGCAACATTCAGGAAACCGGTTCGTTGATCGCCATCAACCTGTCCAACCCCTATGTAGCGACCCTGCAGGATGGCGGCAGCGTCACCATTACCTACACCGACAGTGGCACCTGGGTGACCGGCGAACCGGCCAGAGTCCTGAGCGCCTCCGAAGTCAGGGCGCTGCACGCCAGGCTCGGGATCGCGGCCTAGTCCGCCAGGCGGATCGAGCATCGGTTGCGCGAAGGACATAGAGCACTGCGCGATGCCATTGGCAGTCTTCCGTTCGCAAGTTCCGCTCATGCAAGAAAACCCTGTATATCGTAGATCTACAGGGTTTTTTATTGATGGTGTCGAAGCCATAGTCGAACGGGCCAGGTGGAGTCGAGACTCTGTGCCTGAATCATCCACAGGATGAGCGTGAGATTAGCCATGAGTAAGCAAACCATAATTGTCTATATTGAAGAAGAGCAACTTGTTGCACAAAAGATAAACAATTACAGCCTCTACCTGGCCAAGAAAGTAAACAGTTCCTTCACTGTCATCTGGCTTTCAAAACCACCATTCGCCGCCCCCAACCAACCGACGTATCAATACAAGAACATCTTCAATATCACCAATGATTCCTACATGGTGAATTTCACCAATACACCGCTGCAAGAAGGAGACGTCAATTTTACTTCAGGCGGAAAGAACCTACCCATCAACACAGGCCAGATAACCACCCTGGATCAATATGGTGTATTCAGCCCTGCAAAGAATGCTGGAACGCCAGGAGATGTTTCAATAAATAACGAACTTCTGGCCAACCCCAGCAATATATTGTTGGACTCCACCGGACTCAGTCTCTGGGTGAACCGCTCAGGTGGCATGAATATAGGCATAACCACCATGACCCCCAAAAACGAGTTTCAACTATGGTTCGGTCCGGCCCAAGCGGCGGGTTCGCTGATCCCCAGCAACCTGTCCAGCCCTTACAACATCAGCGTGAACGACGGAGAAACCAAAACCGTCACCTACACCAATCAGGGCGCCTGGGTTAGCGGCGAACCCGCGGCGAGTTTGACAGCAGAAGAAGTGGCAGCGCTTCACATCAGGGTGAACAAAGCCGTACTGCGGGCCAGATCGCTCCGCCGCTAGGCCAGCCCCCAGGTGTCGCCTGCAAACGAAAAACGCCGCGTACCCGATAAGGGCAACACGGCGCTCTTGTAGCGGATTCGCTTCTGGCAGGGGTTATTCGCCGATAGCGGCCTTATAACCGGCTGCGTCGAGCAGCTTCTCAAGATCGGCAGCGTTGGCCGGCTTGAGCTTGAAGATCCAGGCGCCGTACGGGTCGCTGTTGAGCAGCTCGGGGCTGCCGCTCAGGTCTTCGTTGACCGCGATCACTTCGCCGGCCACTGGCGCGTAGATATCGGAAGCGGCCTTCACCGATTCCACCACACCGGCCTGGTCGCCAGCGCCGAAGACATTGCCGACTTCGGTCAGCTCGACGAACACCACGTCGCCCAGGGCTTCCTGAGCGTGGTCGCTGATGCCCACGGTCACGGTGCCATCGGCTTCCAGACGGGCCCATTCGTGACTTTCGGCAAAACGCAGGTCAGCAGGGATATCGCTCATGTTCTGTGTCCTCAAGAAGAAATGTCAGCGGTCGATCCCGCCGGAAATAAGTTAGATCAAGGTCTTGCCATGACGCACGAAGGTCGGTTTTACCACCCGGACCGGGTACCACTTGCCACGGATTTCCACTTCTGCACGGTCGGCGGTAGCCATGGGCACCCGTGCCAGGGCGATCGATTTGCTAAGCGTAGGAGAGAAACTACCACTGGTGATCTCTCCTTCGCCAACATCGGCGATGCGCACCACTTGATGGGCACGCAGCACGCCGCGTTCTTCCAGCACCAGGCCGACCAGTTTGTGCTTCACCCCACCCGCGCGCTCGGCCTCCAGCGCGGTGCGCCCGATGAACTTACGCGACGCCGGTTCCCAGGCGATGCTCCAGGCCATGTTGGCCACCAGCGGTGAAACCTCCTGGTGAATGTCCTGGCCGTACAGGTTCATGCCGGCCTCCAGGCGCAGGGTGTCCCGGGCGCCGAGGCCGATCGGCGAGATGCCCGCGCCGACCAGATCGTTGAAGAACGCCGGGGCCTGGTCGGCCGGCAGGACGATTTCCAGGCCATCTTCACCGGTGTAGCCGGTGCGCGCGATGAACCAGTCGCCATCGGCCTGGCCTTCGAAGGGCTTGAGTTGCTGGATCAGCGTGCCGCGCGACTGGGTCACCAGCTCGGCGATCTTGTGGCGGGCGTGGGGCCCCTGGATCGCCAGCATCGCCAGCTCGGAGCGTTCGTGCAGTTGCACCTGGAAATCGCCCAGTTGCGCGTGCATCCAGGCCATGTCCTGGTCACGGGTGGCGGCGTTGACCACCAGCCGGTAACCGGCGTCGGTGCGGTAGACGATCATGTCGTCGACGATACCGCCGTGCTCGTTGAGCATGGCGCTGTACAAGGCCCTGCCGGGGCTTTGCAGGCGTTCGACGTCGTTGGCCAGCAGGTGCTGGAGCCAGGCCTTGGCCTGGGGTCCGTCGACATCGATCACGGTCATGTGGGATACATCGAAAACCCCGCAATCGCGTCGCACCTGATGGTGCTCCTCGACCTGCGAGCCGTAATGCAGAGGCATATCCCAACCGCCAAAATCGACCATCTTCGCGCCCAGGGCGAGATGAAGGTCATACAGAGGCGTGCGCTGTCCCATGGGTTTCTCCTTCCGGGCGTGGCGAAGGTGCGGGCGGTCGCCGTATGAGCTGAAAGCCTTGAAATAGATGGCTCTCAGACAATTCAAGAGACCCGATCAGAAAGATCGACCGCACCGAATGCCGCGCATTGTAGCCGCAAGGTGTGACACTGGCACCTAACCGATTCGATGAGCGGAGCGTCGGATCAGTCCGATTACCGGCAGCAATCCCACCAGGACCAGGGTCAGGGCCGGCAACGCGGCACGCGCCCATTCGCCCTCGCTGGTCATCTCGAAGATCCGCACCGCCAGCGTGTCCCAGCCGAACGGGCGCATCAGCAGGGTGGCGGGCATTTCCTTGAGCACATCGACGAACACCAGCAACGCCGCGCTCAGGGTGCCGGGCAGCAAAAGCGGCAGATACACTTTGAAAAACAGTCGTGGTCCGCTGACCCCCAGGCTGCGCGCCGCTTCCGGCAACGACGGGCGGATCCGCGCCAGGCTGCTTTCCAGCGGCCCGTAGGCCACCGCGATAAACCGCACCAGATAGGCCAGCAGCAACGCCGCCAGACTGCCCAGCAGCAAGGGTTTGCCCGCCCCGCCGAGCCAGCCCGACAGCGGGATCACCAGCTCGCGGTCCAGATAACTGAAAGCCAGCATGATCGACACCGCCAGCACCGAACCCGGCAAGGCGTAACCCAGGTTGGCCAGGCTGACGCCGGAACGGATCGCCCGGGTCGGTGCCAACCGTCGGGCGAACGCCAGCAGCAGGGCCACGCTGACCGTGATCAGGGCCGCCATGGCGCCCAGGTACAGGGTGTGCAGGATCAGCCCGGCATAACGCTCGTCGAGATCGAAGCGGCCACGCTGCCAGAACCACACCAGCAGTTGCAGCACCGGGATGACGAAGGCACAGGCGAACACCAGCGCGCACCAGCTTGTGGCCACCAGGGCCTTGATGCCATGCAGGTGGTACAGCGCCTTGCCCCGTGGCCGCTCGTTGCCGGAGCGACTGGCGCCGCGGGCGCGACGCTCGCCGTACAGCACCAGCATCACCGCCAGCAGCAACAGGCTGGCCAGCTGCGCGGCGCTGGACAGGCTGAAGAAGCCGTACCAGGTCTTGTAGATGGCGGTGGTGAAGGTGTCGAAGTTGAACACCGCCACCGCGCCGAAGTCCGCCAGGGTTTCCATCAGCGCCAGGGCCACACCGGCGCCGATGGCTGGCCGCGCCATGGGCAGGGCCACGCGCCAGAACGCTTGCCAGGGCGTCTGCCCCAGCACCCGCGCGGCCTCCATCAGGCCTTTGCCCTGGGCCAGGAACGCGGTGCGCGCCAGCAGATACACATAGGGATAGAACACCAGCACCAGGACCAGGATCACCCCGCCGGTGGAACGCACCCGCGGCAGGCGCAGGCCCGTGCCGAACCATTCGCGCAACAGGGTCTGCACCGGGCCGGAAAAGTCCAGCAGGCCGACGAAGACAAAGGCCAGCACGTAGGCCGGAATCGCAAAGGGCAGCATCAGCGCCCAGTCCAGCCAGCGCCTTCCGGGAAACTCGCAGAGGCTGGTCAGCCAGGCCAGGCTCACCCCCAGCAGCGTCACGCCCACACCGACGCCCAGCACCAGGGTCAGGGTGTTGCCCAACAGGCGCGGCATCTGGGTCTCCCACAGGTGCGACCAGATCTGCTGGTCGACCACCTGCCACGACAGCAGCAGCACGCTCAGCGGCAGCAGCACCAGGGCGGCGACGGCAAAAACCAGCGGGTACCAGCGACGTTGGGCGGGATGGGCCACGAAAGACTCTCGAGCGGGATGGATCAATAAAAGGCAATGGCGAACCGGCTAAACAAAACGCCCCGCAAAGGCGGGGCGCAGTATAACCAGCGGATCAGTTCCAGCCAGCACGGTCCATCAGGCGAATGGCCTCGGCCTGACGCTTGCCGGCGACTTCCACCGGCAGGGTGTCAGCCACGAACTTGCCCCAGGCGGCCACTTCAGCGGACGGCGGCACGCTCGGGTTGGCCGGGAACTCCTGGTTCACGTCGGCGAAGATCTTCTGCGCTTCCTCGGTAGTCATCCACTCCACCAGGGCCTTGGCGGCTGCCGGATGCGGAGCGTGCTTGGTCAGGCCGATGCCCGACAGGTTGACGTGCACGCCGCGATCGCCCTGGTTCGGCCAGAACAGTTTGACCGGCAGATCCGGCTTCTGCTTGTGCAGGCGGCCGTAGTAGTAGGTGTTGACGATGCCCACGTCGCACTGGCCGGCGTTGATCGCCTCGAGCACCGCGACATCGTCGGAGAACACGTCGGTGGACAGGTTGTTGACCCAGCCCTTGACGATTTCTTCGGTTTTCGCCGCGCCATGGGTTTCGATCAGGGTCGCGGTCAGCGACTGGTTGTAGACCTTCTTCGCCGTGCGCAGGCACAGGCGGCCTTCCCACTGCTTGTCAGCCAGGGCTTCGTAGGTGGTCAGTTTGGACGGTTTCACCCGCGCGGTGGAGTAGGCGATGGTCCGCGCCCGCAGGCTCAGGCCGGTCCAGGCGTGCGAGGCGGCGCGGTATTGCAGGGGGATGTTGGCGTCGATCACCTTGGAGGTGAACGGCTGCAGGATGCCCATCTGCTCGGCTTGCCACAGGTTGCCGGCATCGACGGTGAGCAGCAGGTCGGCGGTCGCGTTCTCGCCCTCGGCCTTGATCCGCTGCATCAGCGGCGCTTCCTTGTCGGTGATGAACTTCACCTGGACCCCGGTTTTCTGGGTGTAGAGATCGAAGACCGGCTTGATCAGCTCGTCGATACGCGAGGAGTAGACCACCACTTCGTCGGCTGCCTGGACAGTACCGCCAATGAGGGTGAGGGCCAGGGCGGTCAGTAGACGCTTCGGTGCCAACATGGGAGCGGTCTCTCGAAATCAAAGGGGAGTAAATGATAAGGACTACTATTTAGCTTCTCAAACTGAACCGGCGGCCGAGGCGTTACGAGATGTTGCATAACCCGTCGAGGGAACATTGGCCGGGCGATCCGATCGCGAGCAAGCTCGCTCCTACAGGGGGAGCGCCGATACTGTAGGAGCGAGCTTGCTCGCGATGAGGCCATTGGGATCAGGCCTTGGCCAGTTCCGGCAGATCCCCGGTGAGGCCCAGTGCCTGGCGCACGAACAGCGCCTTGGCCTCGGGCATCTGGTCGACCATTTTCAGCCCGGTGTTACGCAACCAGCGCAACGGCAGCGGATCGGCCTGGAACAGCCGCTCGAAGCCCTCCATCGCCGCCATCAGCGCCAGGTTGTGCGGCATGCGCCGCCGCTCGTAACGGCTGAGCACCTTGGTGTCGGCCAGGCGTTCGCCGCGGCTGGCCGCCTGCAGCAGCACCTCGGCCAGCACCGCGGCATCGAGGAAGCCCAGGTTGACCCCCTGCCCGGCCAGCGGATGGATGGTATGAGCCGCGTCGCCGATCAGCGCCAGGCCTTCCGCCACGTAACGCTTGGCATGACGCTGGCGCAACGGCACACAGAGCCTCGGATCGGCGCTCAACACCGCGCCCAGGCGGCCTTCGAAGGCGCGCTCCAGTTCTCGGCAGAAATCGCTGTCGTCCAGCGCCATCAGGCGTTCGGCCTCGCTGGGCGTGGTCGACCAGACAATCGAGCACCAGTCATGCTGACCGTCGCGCTCCAGCGGCAGGAAGGCCAGCGGGCCGTTGTCGGTGAAACGCTGCCAGGCGGTCCTCTGGTGTGGCTCGGCGCAGCACACGCTGGTCACGATGGCGTGATGCAGGTAATCCCATTCGCGGGTGGCGCAGCCGGTCAGGCGCCGCACCGCCGAGTTGGCGCCGTCGGCGGCAATCACCAGCGGCGCGCGCAGGCTGCGGCCATCGGCCAGGGTCAGCAGCCAGTCGTCGCCGGAACGGCGCATCTGCTCCAGGCGGGCATTGGCCAGCAGGCCGATGTCGCAGTTGTGCAGGCGCTCCAGGAGCGCGTCCTGGACCACCCGGTTTTCAACGATGTGGCCCAGCGCCTCGGCATGCACGCTGGCGGCCGAGAAGTGAATCTGCCCGGTGCCGCTGCCATCCCAGACCTGCATCTCGGCATACGGGCTGCTGCGCCGCCGGGTTACCCCTTCCCAGACACCCAGGCGCTCGAGAATCCGCTGGCTGGCCGCCGACAACGCGCTCACCCGCGGCTCGAACGGCGCTTCGCTGTCGAAGGGCTTGACCTTCAGCGGGCTGCCATCGAGCAGCAGCACTTCCAGGCCGCTGTCCTGCAACGCCAGCGCCAGGGCGCTCCCGACCATTCCGGCCCCGACAATCAGCAGATCTGCACGCATTTCCATGCTTTAAGCCTGTCTCGCTTGCGGCTTGAGCCGCACGTAAAGGGTTTTGTCGAGCCGCGCTGCCTGGCTGCCGACACTGTGCTGGATTTCCATGCCCGGTCGCGGGCTCAGCCACTCACGCATCGGGACGGGTACCCAGGCCCATGGCTTGCCGGGCGAACCAGCGCTTGGCCGGCGGCAGCAGGTCCAGGCCCAGCAGCCCGATATTGCGCCCCAGGGACACCAGCGGCAGCTTGCTGCCGAACAAGCGGGTGACCTGGTCGGAGAAGCCCACGGTCAGGTCCTGGTCCAGACGCTGCCGCTCGCGGTAGGCCTGCAAGATGCTGAAATCGCCCGGCGGCGTCGGGCTGACCAGCAAGGCATCGGCCAGCGCCTGGGCGTCGCGCAACGACAGGTTGAAACCCTGCCCGGCAATCGGATGCAGGCTGTGGGCAGCGTTGCCCAGCACCACCAGATGAGGACGCACCTGCTCCTCGGCCTCCACCAGCGACAGCGGATAAAGATGCCGCGCGCCGACCTGTTTCAGGGTGCCCAGGCGATAACCGAATACCCCCTGCAATTCGCTGAGGAAGCTGCGTTCATCCAGCGCGGCCAGGCGCTGCGCGTCCATGCCCAGACGGGTCCAGACCAGCGCGCAGCGGTTCTCCGGCAGCGGCAGCAGGGCCATCGGGCCGTCGTCGGTGAAGCGCTCGAAGGCCATGCCGTTATGGGCTTCGCTCGGGGTGATATTGGCGATCAGCGCGCTCTGGTTGTAGGGGCGCTTTTTCACCCCGATACCCAGTTGCTCGCGCAGCCCGGAGCGACCGCCGTCGGCCAGCACCGCCAGCTCGCAATCCAGGCTGGTTTCATCGTTGAGGGTCAGGCGATAGCCGTCTTCCAGCGGCTCCATGCGCGTGACTTCGGCCGGGCAGCGCCAGCTCACCACGTCCTTGTCCAGCCCCTGCCAGAGGCATTGGCCGAGCCAGGCGTTTTCCACCACATAACCCAGGGCGGGAACGCCCTCCTCCATGGCCGACAGCCGCGCGGTGGAAAACCGCCCACGGTCGGAGACATGGATCTGTTTGATCGGCTCGGCGCGACGGGAGATTTCCTGCCACACACCCAGCCGTTGATAGATCTGCCGCGCGCCGAACGACAGCGCCGAAGAACGCGCGTCGTAGCTGGGCTGATAGGTATCGCCCGGAGCGAACGGCTCGATCAGCACGATTTTCCAGCCGCGCTCCTTGGCGCCGGCCTGCAAGGCCAGGGCCAGGCTGGCACCGACCAGGCCACCGCCGATGATCGCCAGATTGACCCGGTTCATGCTGCATGGCTCCGTGCGGCGGCCATCAGGGCCTCGATCTCGGCCACGGTCTTTGGCACGCCACCGGTGAGAATTTCACAGCCTTGCTTGGTTACCACCACGTCATCCTCGATGCGCACGCCAATGCCGCGCCATTTCTTCGCCACGTTCTGATTGTCCGGCGCGATGTAGATACCCGGCTCGACCGTCAGGGCCATGCCGACTTCCAGCACCCGCCATTCGCCGCCGACCTTGTACTCGCCGACATCATGCACATCCATGCCCAGCCAGTGGCCGGCGCGGTGCATGTAAAACGCCTTGTAGGCTTCGCTGGCGATCAACTCGTCCACCTCGCCTTCGAGCAGCCCCAGCTTGACCAGCCCGGCGGTGATCACCTTGACGGTCGCCTCGTGAGCCTGGTTCCAGTGCTTGTTCGGCGCGATCTCGGCAAAGGCGGCTTCCTGGGAGGCCAGCACCAGCTCGTAGATCGCCTTCTGCTCGGCGGAAAACTTGCCGTTCACCGGCCAGGTGCGGGTGATATCGCTGGCATAACAATCGATCTCGCAACCGGCGTCGATCAGCACCAGATCGCCGTCCTTGAGCAACGCGTCGTTCTGCTGGTAATGCAGGATGCAGCTGTTGCGCCCGGCGGCGACGATCGAGCCGTAGGCCGGCATCTTCGCCCCGCCCCGGCGGAACTCGTAGTCCAGCTCGGCTTCCAGGCTGAACTCGTACAAGCCGGCGCGGCTGGCCTGCATGGCCCGAATATGGGCCTGGGCGGAAATCCGCGCGGCCTCGCGCATCACCTTCACTTCCGCCGCCGATTTATACAGGCGCATGTCGTGCAGCAGATGATCCAGGGCAACGAATTCGTTCGGCGGCTGGGCGCCCAGGTGCGCCTTGGAGCGGATCACATTGATCCATTCCATCAGGTGGCGATCGAACTCGGGGTTGCTGCCCATGGCCGAATACACCCGGTCGCGGCCTTCGATAAGGCCCGGCAGGATGTCGTCGATATCGGTGATGGGAAAGGCATCGTCGGCGCCGTAATCGCGAATCGCGCCTTCCTGGCCAGCCCGCAGGCCGTCCCAGAGTTCACGCTCGGCATTGCGCTCGCGGCAGAACAGGATGTACTCGCCATGCTCGCGACCGGGCATCAGCACGATCACCGCCTGGGGTTCGGGGAAACCGCTGAGGTACTGGAAATCGCTGTCCTGGCGGTAGACATGCTCGACGTCGCGGTTGCGGATCGCCACCGCGGCAGCCGGCAGGATCGCGATGCTGTTGGGTTCCATCTGCGCCATGAGCGCCTTGCGGCGGCGGGTGTATTCCGATTTCGGGATATGGATCATGGGCAGACGGATTTCCCTATCGAACGATCAGTGCAGAGAAGGCTTGGCGGCCGGTTCAACCGTCTTGTTGGTCTCGGTAAACAGCAGCAGCGGGGCGACCCGCAGGTATTCCATCACTTCCATGTAGTCGCTTTCGCCGTCGTCGGACTCTTCCAGTGCGTCCTGGACCTGGGCGATCGCCGCAAGGTCCTGCAACACTTCCGTGGCCTCGGCGCTCAGGGCGCTGCTGTCACGGGAGTTCAGGCCAAAGCCGGTGAGGAAACCCTGGCACCATTGACCCAGGGCCGCGGCGCGCTCGGCCAGCGGAGCGTCGTCGGTGGGCAGCAGCAGAACGACGGTCATGTCGTCGCTGGTCAGCTCGCCCTTGACCATTTCCTGCAGGCCGATCAAGGCGTTGCGAACATTGTCCTGCGGCTCGCCTTCGAGCAGTTCGGCGGCGTCGATCAGCCAGCCGTCGACCTCGAAGCCGGCGCCGGCGCAGCTGCGACCCAGCAACAGGCCATGCAATTCGGCAGGCGAGACAGGGTGACCGCTGCTGCTGAGCAGGGTGGCGAAAGCGTTGTACGGGGAATTCTGAATGGGCATGGGTAGCTAGGCGCCAAGCGGCGCAATGTCTAGAATGGAGGCCTTGTATCCTAGCATCGGCAGACGCGCCAAGACCATCGAGGCCGTCAACTCGTTTGCCCGGGCAGTTGCCACTCATCAGACAAATCCAGTGGGATCCAATGGAAGACACCGATCTGCAAGCGCTGATGGCTAGACTCGAACTGCTAATTGGCCGGGTCGAGCAACTAAAGAGTCAAAACGCACTCTTATTAGCTCAGGAAAAGACTTGGCGCGAGGAACGCGCGCACCTCATTGAAAAAAACGAAATCGCCCGGCGTAAGGTCGAATCGATGATTTCGCGCCTCAAGGCCCTGGAGCAAGACTCATGAGTTCAAGCAATAGCGTTACCGTGCAGATCCTCGACAAAGAGTATTCGATCATCTGCCCCCAGGAAGAACGTAGCAATCTGGTGAGCGCCGCCCGGTACCTGGATGGCAAGATGCGTGAGATCCGCAGCAGCGGCAAAGTCATTGGCGCCGATCGTATCGCCGTGATGGCCGCCCTCAACATTACCCACGATCTGCTGCACAAGCAGGACCGCCCTGACGTGCAAGCCAGCGGTTCGACCCGCGAACAGGTGCGCGATCTGCTCGAGCGCGTGGATCTGGTGCTTGCCACCGACACCGATACAACCAAGGCTGATTCCTGAGGGTGGTTGCGGTATAATCCCCACCACTCCCTGGGGTGCTTGCCAGTTGGCGATGTCCCTGAGCCGATTCGCACTACCCTGGAAGTTGCACGTTGGGCCGGTGTGCATGTCCGCTAGACGGAAAGCCTTAACGCCTACTGCATCTTCCGCCTTGAACTTTCGGGTTCAAGGGCTAAGTCGACAGCGGTTCATCCGGGGAGCCTGAATTCAATACCAATGCCAGCTATGCAAATAGCTGGCATTGTTTTTTTCGGCTCCGTTTTTTTTCAGTTCAGGGTTATTTGATACGCTGTCCTGCCGTACCCCACCCGGACCCGAGCGACCATGACCGAACCGGCGCCGCTTTCCCGCCCGCAACTTCGACGCATACTGCGCAAAGCCCGCCGCGCCCTCACCGCCAGCGAACAACGCCAGGCCTCTCGTGGGCTGTATCGGCAACTGGCGCAGCATCCGCTGTTCCGCCGCGCCAGGCACATCTCCCTTTACCTGCCCATGGACGGTGAAATCGATCCGCGCCCGCTGCTGCTGGCCGCGCAACGCCGGGGCAAGGCGACCTATCTGCCGGTGCTCAGCGCCTGGCCCCAGACCAAGATGGTGTTTCAGCGCGTTCGCCCCGGGGAAAAACTGCGCCCCAACCGCTTCCGCATTCCCGAGCCACGGAGAAGCCTGGCCCGGCAACGCAAGGTCTGGGCGCTGGACCTGGTGCTGTTGCCGCTGGTCGGCTTCGATGAGGCGGGTGGACGCCTGGGAATGGGCGGTGGTTTCTATGATCGCAGCCTGGCCTATCTGGCACGGCGCAAAAGCTGGCGCAAGCCGACGCTGCTGGGGTTGGCCCATGAATGTCAGAAAGTCGCGAAACTGGATCAGGCGAGCTGGGATGTACCGCTGCAAGGAACGGTGACGGACAAGAAATGGTATTTCGCGAAATAGGCGCCACCACAAGAGAGCGGCGCCCTGGAAGGGATCAACGTTTGTAAGGCTGCTGCTGTTGCGCGAGTTCGACCGGAGCGTCGGTCTTGTTGGCCCACAAGCTCTGCGCATAACCGGTTGTCACCACGCCCAAACCGAACAAAATAACCAAAATCCATAGTAAATCCGGTTTGCGTTGCATCGATTGCCCCCCTCAGGCAAATCACACACGATGACAGCAACGGTTTCCATAACAGGCCGTGCAGCAGCGTCAAGCTTAAAATCCCGGCATTCTGCGATAACGTGAACCGACACGCAAATGCTGACGTCAACCGACTGTCGGTTTGTCATAAAATTGCCCGACAACTTGCCCACGTCCCTCTGGAGAGCAAAGAAAATGGCCTATTGGCTGATGAAATCCGAACCGGAAGAACTCTCGATCGAGGGCCTGGCACTCAAGAAACAGGCGCGCTGGGACGGCGTGCGCAACTACCAGGCGCGAAACTTCCTGCGCAACATGGCGCTGGGTGACCAGTTCTTCTTTTATCACTCCAGCTGCCCCGAGCCGGGCATTGCCGGGATCGGCCAGATCATCGAGGCCGCCTACCCGGATCCGACCGCCCTGGAACCGGAAAACCCACACTTCGATCCCAAGGCCAGCGCCGAGAAAAACGCCTGGAGCGCCGTCGACGTCGCCCATGTCGAAACCTTCCCCAAGGTGCTGCGCCTGGATTATCTGAAGCAGCAAAGCGCCCTCGCCGAGCTGCCCCTGGTGCAGAAAGGCAGCCGGCTGTCCGTGATGCCGGTGACCGCCGAACAGTGGGCGGCAGTACTCGCGTTGCGCTGAACAGGCCGCCAGCGCTACTCAGGCAGGCATCCCGCGCACAACGTACTAGGCTTGCCCGTTCATTTGACGGACATCAAGTCGCCTAACGGCTTGAGCCGCCAGACTAGAATGCTATAGCCGCAGGGATACACCCAATGCCGACGAATCACCGCTCCTCCCGTCTTTTTGCCTTCGCCTTGCTGGCATTGCTGCTGATCGCGGGCGGTTTTGGTTATTGGAAATCCACCCTGGACCGCCTGCCCGAAGGCCTGAGCATGGGCAACGGCCGGCTTGAAGCCACCGAAGTGCAGATCGCCAGCAAGACGCCCGGACGCCTGGCCGAAGTGCTGGTCGACGAAGGCGACAAAGTATCCAAGGACCAGCTGCTGGCCCGCATGGACACCCGCACCCTGGAAGCCCAGCGCGCCCAGGCCGAGGCCGATGTGGTGCGCACCCGGGAAAACCTCGCGGCGGCCGAAGCCAACGTGCAGCTGCGCCAGAGCGAACTGCTGCTGGCCAACCAGGAACTCAAGCGCTCCCGGGAACTGTTCAAGCGTGGTTTCGCCAGCCAGCAGATCATCGACCAGCAGCAGGCGCGCCTGAACACTGGCAACGCCGCCGTCCAGGCAGCCCAGGCCCAGGTCGCCGCGGTGCGCGCCGCCATTGGCTCGGCCAAGGCGCTGGTCGCCCAGCTGACCAGCGAGATCGACGACAGCAGCCTGCGCGCGCCCATCGACGGCATCATCCAGCTGCGCCTGGCCGAACCGGGCGAGGTGCTGGGCGCCGGCGGCCGGGTGTTGCTGCTGATCGACCCGAGCGACCAGTACATGAACCTCTACCTGTCCGCTTCGGTGACCGGCCGCCTGGCCGTCGGCAGCGAGGCGCGGATCCTGCTCGACGCCCTGCCCGATCAACCGCTGCCGGCGAAAATCAGCTTTGTCGCGGCCAAGTCCCAGTTCACCCCCAAGGAAGTGGAAACCCGCGATGAGCGCCAAAAACTGGTGTTCCGCGTCAAGCTGCGGCTGACCGAACCCAGCGCCGTTCCGCAGGCCAAGCCGGGCATGCCCGGCGCCGGCTACGTGCGCACCGCGACCGTGGACTGGCCGGCCAACCTGCAATGAACGAGCTGGCGCTGCAGGCCACCGGCATAAATCACCGTTATGGCTCGCAACAGGCCCTGGCCGACCTCACCTTCAGCCTGCCCGCCGGCACCCGCTGTGGGCTGATCGGCCCGGATGGCGCCGGCAAGTCGAGCCTGCTGGGCTTGATCGCCGGGGTGAAGAAGCTGCAGCAGGGCCAACTGCAAGTGCTCGGCGGCTCCATCGAGCAACGTCGCCATCGCAACAGCCTGTACGCACGGATCGCCTTCATGCCCCAGGGCCTGGGCGGCAACCTGTATCCCGAGCTGTCGATCCAGGAAAACATCCGCTTCTTCGCCACCCTGTTCGGCCTGTCGAAAAGCCAATGCGAACAGCGCATGCACAACCTGTTGCTGGCCACCGACCTGCTGCGCTTCGCCGAACGACCCGCGGGCAAGCTGTCCGGTGGGATGAAGCAGAAGCTCGGGCTGTGCTGCGCGCTGATCCATGAGCCAGACCTGCTGATCCTCGACGAGCCCACCACCGGTGTCGACCCGCTGTCGCGGCGGCGCTTCTGGGAACTGGTGGACGAGGTTCGCCGCCAGCGCCCGCAACTGACGCTGCTGGTGGCCACCGCCTATATGGAGGAAGCCGAACAGTTCGAACACTGCCTGATGCTCGACCGCGGCCGGCTGATTGCCCAGGGCTTGAGCCGGGAACTGGCCATCGTCACGCCCAGTGGCAAGCTCGACGACGCCTTCACCCACTTTCAGGGCGACAGCGGGCATGACAACCAGCCGCTGGTGATTCCGCCCAGAACCGCAGGCGATCAGCAAATCGCCATCGAAGCCCATGAGCTGACCTTGCGTTTCGGCGATTTCACCGCCGTGAACAAGGTCAGCTTCGCCATTGGCCGGGGCGAGATTTTCGGCTTCCTCGGTTCCAACGGCTGCGGCAAGACCACCACCATGAAGGTCCTGACCGGGCTGATGCCGGCCACCGAGGGCAGCGCCAAACTGCTGGGCAACCCGGTGGACGCCAAGGACCTGGCCACCCGCAAGCGCGTGGGCTTCATGTCCCAGAGCTTTTCGCTGTACGGCGAACTCAGCGTGCGCCAGAATCTGGTGCTGCACGCCCGGCTGTTCGACCTGCACAAGGCCGAGAGCGGCCCGCGGATCGAAGAGCTGATCCGCCGTTTCGCCCTCCAGGAGATTGCCGAACAACCCTCCGGCGCCCTGCCCCTGGGCTTGCGCCAGCGCCTGTCCCTGGCGGTGGCGGTGCTGCACCGTCCGGAAGTGTTGATCCTCGACGAGCCGACCTCGGGCGTCGACCCGGCGGCCCGCGATGACTTCTGGCGCCTGTTGATCGAGCTGTCGCGGGAACAGGGGGTGACGATCTT
The DNA here is from genome assembly GCF_017349615.1 of Pseudomonas sp. GW531-T4. Classification (NCBI taxonomy): domain Bacteria; kingdom Pseudomonadati; phylum Pseudomonadota; class Gammaproteobacteria; order Pseudomonadales; family Pseudomonadaceae; genus Pseudomonas; species Pseudomonas sp. GW531-T4. The sequence goes on along the minus strand of NZ_JACMZT010000012.1, from coordinate 121,188 downwards.
TCTGTCCACCCACTTCATGAACGAAGCCCAGCGCTGCGACCGCATCTCGCTGATGCACGCCGGCCAGGTGCTGGCTTGCGATACGCCGGCCGCCCTGCAGCAACAGTTCGCCGGCGAAACCCTGGAAGCCGCTTTTGTCCGCTGCCTGGAAGACGCCCAGGGCACGTCGGAACCACCGCCCCCAGCCACGCCACAGTCCGAGGTCGCCAGCGCCATGCACAGTGACGGTCGGCGCTTCAGCCTGTCGCGCCTGATCGCCGTGGCCACCCGCGAAGGCAAGGAGCTGATGCGCGACCGGGTGCGCCTGAGCTTCGCCTTGCTCGGGGCGCTGTTCATGATGGTGATCTTTGGCTACGGCATTTCCCTGGACGTGGAAAACCTCGCCTTCGCCGTCTACGACCAGGACCAGACGCCGCAAAGCCGCGCCTACCTGGAAGCCTTCCGCAGCTCCCGCTACTTCAAGGAGCAGAAGCCGATCCGTGACGCCGCCGAGCTGCACCGGCGCCTGCAACGCTCGGAGATCAAGCTGGCCCTGGAGATTCCTCCCGGCTTCGGCCGCGACCTGTACGCCGGGCGCCAGCCCGCGGTGGCCGCCTGGCTCGACGGCGGCATGCCGTTTCGCGCCGAGACCAGTCGCAACTATGTCGAGGCGGTGCATCAGGCCAATATCGAATTGCTCGCCGAACACAGCAGCCCGGCCCTGGGGCGACCGCCCGCGGCCCGCCTGGAAACGCGCTTTCGCTACAACCAGGACGTGGTCAGCGTGAATGCCATCGGCCCCGGGGTGATGGCGCTGATCCTGGCGTTCATCCCGGCGATGCTCACGGCGCTGGGCATCGTGCGCGAGAAGGAGCTGGGCTCGATCACCAACTTCTACGCCACGCCGCTCAAGCGCCTGGAGTTTCTCCTGGGCAAACAGGCGCCTTACCTGGGCCTGAGCCTGATCAACCTGGCATTGCTGGTGGCCATGAACCGCTGGCTGTTCGGCGTACCCTTCAAGGGCAGCGGCCTGACCCTGGCCTTCGGCGGCCTGCTTTATGTGTTGGCCACCACCAGCCTGGGCCTGTTGATTTCCGCCTTCACCCGCACCCAGATCGCGGCGATCCTCGGCACCATGATCATCACCAGCCTGCCGACCATCCAGTTCTCCGGGCTGATCGTGCCGCGCTCGTCGCTGGACGGCGCCGCGGCGCTGATGGGGCAACTGTTCCCCGCCGGTTACTTCCTCGACATTGCCGTCGGCACCTTCACCAAGGCCCTGGACCTGCGCCAGCTGTGGCCACAGTGTCTGGCGCTGTTCGGGTTCTTCCTCGGGTTCACCGGGCTGAGCCTGGCGATGCTGAAAAAGCAGGAGGCTTGATGCACCGGTTCAACCACATCCTGCGCCTGGGCCTCAAGGAGCTCACCAGCCTGCGACATGACAGCGTGTTGCTGCTGTTCCTGCTGTACGCCTTCACCGTGGCCATCTACATGCCCGCGGCCGGGTCGGTGATTGGCGTGCACAACGCCAGCGTCGCGCTGGTGGACGAAGACCACAGCCATCTCTCGCGCCAGCTGGCCGAGGCCCTGCAACCCCCGGAATTCCAGAACCCGGAGCCGTTGCCCTACGACCAGCTGGACCAGGTCATGGACAGCGGCCAGTTCACCTTCGTCATCAATGTGCCGGCCAACTTCCAGAACGACCTGCTGGCCGGGCGCCAACCCAGCGTGCAAGTGAATGTCGACGCCACCGCCATGAGCCAGGCCTTCATGGGCGCCGGTTATATCGGGCGGATTTTCCAGCGTGAACTGTCGAACTACAGCCAGGCCGACCCCGCAAGCCGGATGCCGGCCCAACTGACCAGTCGCGCGCTGTTCAACACCAATCTGCAGGGCGGCTGGTTTCTGGCGGTGATCCAGATCGTCAACAACATCACCATCCTTGCCATTATCCTGACCGGTACGGCGCTGCTGCGCGAGCGCGAGCACGGCACCCTAGACCATCTGCTGGTGCTGCCGCTGACCGCCCTGGAAATCATGCTGGCGAAGATCTGGAGCAACATGCTGGTGGTGGTGCTCTGCACCTGGGTGTCGCTGGAGGTGATCGTCAAAGGCGTGCTGGGCGTGCCGCTGGCCGGTTCGCTGGGGCTGTTCCTCGCGGTGACCGCGCTTTACCTGTTCGCCAGCACCGCGCTGGGGATCTTTCTCGCCACGCTGGCGCGTTCGACCCCGCAATTCGGCTTGCTGGCGATTCCGGTGATCATCCCGATGTTGCTGCTGTCGGGCGGTAGCACCCCGTTGGACAGCATGCCTCAGTGGCTGCAATGGGTGATGCAGGGCTCGCCGTCGACGCACTTCGTCAGCCTCAGCGCCGCGATCCTGTTTCGCGATGCCGGCATCAGGGTGGTCTGGCCAGACCTGCTGGCCCTGGCGGTGATCGGCCTGCTGTTCTTTGGCATTGCCCTGGCGAGGTTTCGCAGGAGCCTGGCGTCCTGAGCGACTGGTAGGAGCGAAGCTTGCTCGCGATCAGCCGTCAGGCTGGAATTTGGCGGGGTCCGCGATATCGCTATCGCGGGCAAGCCTCGCTCCTACGGATCCAGCGTTACTGGATGATCAGGTTGTTGAACAGCAGGTCTTCCACCACCGGCTTGCCGGTTTCGTCGTTCATCACCTGCTGGGTCTGCTTCAGGGCTTCCTGGCGCAGCTTTTCCTTGGCTTCGACGTTGTTCATGGTTTCCGTGGTCTGCTGGGCGAACAGCGCCACCAACTGGTTGCGGATCAACGGCTCGTTGGCCCTCACCGCCTGGGCGGCGGCATCGCCGGTCACCCGCAGGGCGACGTCAGCCTTGTAGACCTTGAGCTTCGGGCCGCCATCCAGCCCGTAGTTGCCCACGAACGGCGGGGTCAGGCTGATGTAACTGACTTTCGGTGCTTCGCCCTCTTTGGCTTCCTCGGCCATGGCTGCCATGGGCAGAGACAGGGCCAGCATCAACATGATCCACGCTTTCACAATTCGCTCCTTATCCGGTAGGCGGTCTAGCATAAAGGCCCCTCTGCCTGAGCCCAAGCACAAAGCTTATGGCTGGTTATCAGGCCGGGGCATGCTCGTTGACCGCGTTATTCACCCACCTACACTTATCGGCCATCACTCCCAAAGGAATAGCCCTGATGAAAGCCGTGCTGTGCAAAGCCTTCGGCCCCGCCGAAACGCTGGTGCTGGAAGACGTCGCGAGTCCTGTACCGAAGAAGAACGAAATCCTGCTGCAGGTGCACGCAGCCGGGGTGAACTTCCCGGACACGCTGATCATCGAGGGCAAATACCAGTTCAAGCCACCCTTCCCGTTCTCGCCCGGTGGCGAGGCCGCGGGAGTGGTCGGCGCTGTCGGCGAGAAGGTGAGCCACCTCAAGGTCGGCGACCGGGTCATGGCGCTGACCGGCTGGGGCAGCTTTGCCGAGGAAGTGGCGGTGCCGGGCTACAACGTCCTGCCGATTCCAGCGTCGATGGACTTCAATACCGCTGCCGCCTTCAGCATGACCTACGGCACCTCGATGCATGCCCTCAAGCAACGCGGCAACCTGCAACCGGGTGAAACCCTGCTGGTACTCGGCGCTTCTGGCGGTGTCGGCCTGGCGGCGGTGGAAATCGGCAAGGCCATGGGCGCCCGGGTCATCGCCGCCGCCAGCAGCGCCGAGAAACTCGCGGTGGCCAAGGCCGCCGGCGCCGATGAGTTGATCAACTACAGCGAAACCAGCCTGAAGGACGAGGTCAAGCGCCTGACCGACGGCCAGGGCGCCGACGTGATCTACGACCCGGTCGGCGGCGACCTGTTCGACCAGGCCATCCGCTCCATCGCCTGGAACGGCCGGCTGCTGGTGGTGGGTTTTGCCAGCGGACGCATTCCCGAGCTGCCGGTCAACCTGACGCTGCTCAAGGGCGCCGCGGTGGTGGGTGTGTTCTGGGGTTCGTTCGCCCAGCGCCAGCCCCAGGACAACGCGGCGAACTTCCAGCAGTTGTTCGGCTGGTTCGCCGAAGGCAAGTTGAAACCGCTGGTCTCGCAGGTCTATCCGCTGAGCAATGCCGCCAGCGCCATCAACGATCTTGGCCAGCGCAAGGCGGTGGGCAAGGTGGTGGTCCAGGTTCGCTGAAGCCCCTGCGCTCTATCGGAGCCTGCTCGCAATAACCGGATGAACCTGTTTATCGTGAGCAAGCTCTTCTCCCACCCGCCGCAGCCGCCGGCACCAGAAACGCCCCCTGCTTATCTTTAAGCGACATGTTCGTAAAAGAACATGCAAATGCTCCTGTGTTGCGTGCTCCCAGATAAGATGCAGTGCTATTTTCGGTAACGAAACTGTAACATTCGCATCCGCAGTCAAAACAAGAAATTTGGAGCTCTTGAATGTTTGCTTTCTTTCGACCTGCCGCACACCAGGCGCCCCTGCCTGACGAAAAAATAGACAGCACCTACCGCCGCCTGCGCTGGCAGATCTTCGCCGGGATCTTCATCGGCTACGCCGGCTACTACCTGCTGCGCAAGAACTTCTCCCTGGCCATGCCGTACCTGATCGAAGAGGGTTACACCCGCGGTCAGCTGGGCCTGGCCATGTCGGCGATCGCCATCGCCTACGGCCTGTCCAAGTTCCTCATGGGCTTGGTGTCCGACCGCTCCAACCCGCGCTACTTCCTGCCCTTCGGCCTGCTGGTGTCGGCCGGGGTGATGTTCATTTTCGGTTTCGCACCCTGGGCCACGTCCAGCGTGACCATGATGTTCATCCTGCTGTTCATCAACGGTTGGGCCCAGGGCATGGGCTGGCCGCCAAGCGGGCGGACCATGGTGCACTGGTGGTCGCAGAAGGAACGCGGCGGCGTGGTTTCGGTATGGAACGTTGCGCACAACGTCGGCGGCGGCCTGATCGGCCCGCTGTTCCTGCTCGGCATGGGCTGGTTCAACGACTGGCACGCGGCGTTCTACGTCCCGGCCGCCGTGGCCTTGATGGTGGCGCTGTTCGCCTTCGTCACCATGCGCGACACCCCGCAATCGGTCGGCCTGCCGCCAATCGAGAAATACAAGAACGACTACCCGGAAGGCTACGACGCCAGCCACGAAGAAGAATTCAGCGCCAAGGAAATCTTCGTCAAATACGTGCTGCGCAACAAAATGCTCTGGTACATCGCCATGGCCAACGTCTTCGTCTACCTGCTGCGCTACGGTGTACTGGACTGGGCGCCGACCTACCTCAAGGAAGCCAAGCACTTCACCGTGGATAAAACCTCATGGGCGTACTTCTTCTACGAGTGGGCGGGGATTCCGGGCACCCTGCTATGCGGCTGGATGTCGGACAAGATCTTCCGTGGCAACCGTGGCCTGACCGGCATGGTGTTCATGGCGCTGGTGACCGTGGCGACCCTGGTGTACTGGCTGAACCCGGCCGGCAACCCGACCATCGACATGATCGCGCTGTTCTCCATCGGCTTCCTGATCTACGGCCCGGTGATGCTGATCGGCCTGCAGGCCCTGGAACTGGCGCCGAAGAAAGCCGCCGGCACCGCCGCGGGCTTTACCGGGCTGTTCGGCTACCTGGGTGGCTCGGTCGCGGCCAGCGCGGCGATGGGCTACACCGTGGACCACTTCGGCTGGGACGGCGGTTTTGTCCTGCTGGTAGGCGCCTGCCTGCTGTCGATGGCCTTCCTGGCCCCGACCCTGTGGCACAAACAGGTCGCCAGCCAGAGCCGCGAAGCCATTGCCTAGTGTGTTGCTGACTTACAGCGCTTGAGCCGCGCCTCCAGATTACGGTCTGGCATGGCGTGGCTACGCAGGGCGTGCACGGTCTGCTCGACATAATCGCGAGTGGTGCCGTAGCGCCCGCAGGCGCTTTCAAATACCTGGCTCAGCACATGGTCCGGCAGGTTGCCGGCATAGCTGGGCAGGTGTCGCTCCAGAACGAACCCCAGGGCCTGAACCCGGCTACCGTCTTCAAGACGGCAGTTGAGCCAGTGCGGGCGATAGGACGGGTATGGCATCTCGCGCTGCCACAGCGCATACAGCGAAGTTTCCAGCTGTTCTTCCGGCAAGCGATAGGCGAAGCCGCTGCAGGAACCGCCACGATCCAGGCCAAAGACCAGCCCCGGCTTCTCCGGCGTGCCACGGTGTTCATGGGACCACAGGTACAAGCCGCGATGGTAGCCATGCACTCGCCCGCGCATGCGCTCGACCGCCGAACATTCGGGGCGCCAGATCAGCGAACCGTAGGCAAACAACCAGACCGGCCCGCCCTTGTGGCGTGCCATGGTGGACTGCATCGAGCTGAGGAGCTGTTCGTGGGTGAGCTGCGGCCCCAGGTCGAGCCGCGGAGGGTAAGCCAGATTCAAAAAACTGGATTCAATGGCTGTCATGGCGAATAGCGTTCGGCTCCCCGCGTATAAAGAATTACTTAATAGAACGCACGGCTGTAACTCCAAGACACATATGTTTCAAGTGTTTCAAGGCAAGTTAAGTGCCATCGAAGAGTTTTAACTTTCAATAATGCGTGGCATATAACCTACCGGCATTTATCTAATTAAATAAATACCGATGGGCTATATAGGAAGTTATAACGAGGGACAGTCCCGAGAACTCAGGACCGAGGAGCGTAGGCAAATACATCGGCGCGCATCTGGTGCGCATCCATGCCCGCTTCGACCAGCGCGTCCAGGGTCGCGTAGATCATCGCTGGCGAGCCGCTGGCGTAGACATGCACCGCCGACAGGTCGGCAATGTCCTCGCTCACCGCCTCGTGCAGCATGCCGCAGCGCCCTTCCCAGCCACAGAGGTCGCTGACCACCTTGTGCAGGAACAGGTTGGGCAGCTTCTTCCATTCGTCCCAGTGTTCGATCTGGTAGAAGTCGTCCGGCCGGCGCACACCCCAGTACAGGTGCACCGGGTATTTGAAGCCCTTGGCCCGGCAATGCTCGATCAGGCTGTGCATCTGCGCCATGCCGGTGCCGGCGGCGATCAGCACCAGCGGCCCGTCCGGCAGCTCAGCCAGGTGGGTATCGCCAAACGGCAGCTCGATGCGCACGTTGCCATTGCGCTGCAGCTGTTCGATCAGGTTTTGTGCACTGCTTTCACGCACCAGTACGTGCAGCTCCAGCTCGCGCCCGGCGTGCGGTGCCGAGGCCAGGGAGAACGCCGATTTCTCGCCATTCTCCCGTTCGAGCATCAGGTACTGGCCGGCGTGATAACGCGGTGGCTTGCCGGCCGGCGCCCGCAGGCGGACCCGCCAGACATCGCCGCCGACTTCCAGACACTCGGTGACCTGACACGACAGACTGCGCACCGGCAGCTCTCCCAGCGCAAGGACGCCATCCCACAGCACGATGCAGTCTTCCAGCGGCTCTGCAATGCAAGTGTAGAACTCGCCGTGATCGCGCACATCGCCGGCCTGCAGGACCCTGCCCTCCACCAGCAAGGCACAGCACACATGACAGTTGCCATTGCGGCAGCTTTGCGGGCATTCATAGCCCAGGCGCCGCGCCGCATCGAGAATCCGCTCGCCGGGCAGCGTCTCAAGCACCGCTCCGGAGGGCTGCAAGGTTACACGCATCAATCTATTCCTAACTGATTCCAGATGGCATCGATCCGGCGAGTCACCGCCTCATCCTTGACGATCACCCGGCCCCACTCGCGAGTGGTTTCACCGGGCCACTTATGCGTGGCATCGAGCCCCATCTTCGAACCCAGGCCGGAGACCGGCGAGGCGAAGTCGAGGTAGTCGATCGGCGTGTTATCGATCATCACCGTGTCGCGCTTGGGGTCCATGCGCGTGGTGATGGCCCAGATCACGTCGTTCCAGTCGCGCGCGTTGATATCGTCGTCAGTGACGATAACGAACTTGGTGTACATGAACTGTCGCAAAAACGACCAGACACCGAGCATTACCCGCTTGGCGTGGCCGGGGTACTGCTTCTTCATGGTCACCACCGCCATGCGGTACGAGCAGCCTTCGGGCGGCAGGTAGAAGTCGGTGATTTCCGGGAACTGCTTCTGCAGGATAGGCACGAATACTTCGTTCAGCGCCACGCCGAGAATCGCCGGCTCATCCGGCGGACGACCGGTGTAGGTGCTGTGGTAGATCGGCTTGATCCGGTGGGTGATGCGCTCGACGGTGAACACCGGGAAGCTGTCGACTTCGTTGTAGTAGCCGGTGTGGTCGCCATACGGGCCTTCATCGGCCATCTCGCCCGGATGAATCACCCCTTCCAGGATGATTTCCGCGGTGGCCGGCACTTGCAGGTCGTTGCCACGGCATTTCACCAGCTCGGTGCGGTTGCCCCGCAGCAGGCCGGCGAAGGCGTATTCGGAGAGGCTGTCCGGCACCGGCGTCACGGCGCCGAGGATGGTCGCCGGGTCGGCTCCCAGGGCCACGGATACCGGGAACGGCTGGCCCGGGTGCTTCTCGCACCACTCGCGGTAATCCAGCGCGCCGCCACGGTGGCTCAACCAGCGCATGATCACCTTGTTGCGACCGATCACCTGCTGGCGATAGATCCCGAGGTTCTGCCGGTCCTTGTTCGGGCCCTTGGTGACGGTCAGGCCCCAGGTGATCAGCGGGCCGACATCGCCCGGCCAGCAGGTCTGCACCGGCAGCATCGCCAGGTCGACGTCATCGCCTTCGATGACCACTTCCTGGCAGATCGCGTCCTTGACGACTTTTGGCGCCATGGAAATGATCTTGCGGAAGATCGGCAGCTTGGACCAGGCATCCTTCAGTCCCTTGGGCGGCTCGGGCTCCTTGAGGAAGGCCAGCAGCTTGCCGATTTCCCGCAGTTCGCTGACCGCTTCGGCGCCCATGCCCAGCGCCACGCGCTCCGGGGTGCCGAACAGGTTGCCCAGCACCGGAATGTCGTAGCCGGTGGGCTTTTCAAACAGCAGGGCCGGACCTTTGGCACGCAAGGTGCGATCGCAGACCTCGGTCATTTCCAGCACTGGGGACACCGGAACCTGGATGCGCTTGAGTTCGCCGCGCTGTTCCAGACCGCTGATAAAGTCGCGCAAGTCGCGATACTGCATGCGTGAGCCTCGTTTTGGCCGTGGCGTTCGGGGCTGGCAGTTTAGCGCCGAACCCGACTGTTCAGAACAGTGAACTGCCGTTCATCAATAATCAGATAGCAAAAAGCCGGGTTTCCCCGGCTTTTGCGGTCCCGCTCGACTTACTTGCGTTTCATCGACAGGAAGAACTCATCGTTGGTCTTGGTCTGTTTCAGCTTGTCGACCAGGAACTCGATGGCGGCGACTTCATCCATAGGATGCAGCAGCTTGCGCAGGATCCACATGCGCTGCAGCTCGTCGTCGGCGGTCAGCAACTCTTCGCGGCGGGTGCCGGAACGGTTGATGTTGATGGCCGGGAATACACGCTTCTCGGCGATCTTGCGGTCCAGAGGCAGCTCCATATTGCCGGTGCCCTTGAACTCTTCGTAGATCACTTCGTCCATCTTCGAGCCGGTTTCAACCAGCGCGGTGGCAATGATGGTCAGCGAGCCGCCTTCTTCGATGTTCCGCGCGGCGCCGAAGAAACGCTTCGGTTTTTCCAGGGCGTGGGCATCGACACCACCGGTCAGCACCTTGCCGGAGCTCGGGATCACGGTGTTGTAGGCACGAGCCAGGCGGGTGATGGAGTCGAGCAGGATCACCACGTCCTTCTTGTGTTCGACCAGGCGCTTGGCCTTCTCGATCACCATCTCGGCAACCTGCACGTGGCGGGTTGGCGGTTCGTCGAAGGTGGAGGCGACCACTTCGCCGCGCACGGTGCGCTGCATCTCGGTCACTTCTTCCGGACGTTCGTCGATCAGCAGCACGATCAGATGAACTTCTGGGTTGTTGCGGGTGATGTTCGACGCGATGTTCTGCAGCATGATGGTCTTGCCCGCTTTCGGCGGAGCAACGATCAGACCGCGCTGGCCTTTACCGATCGGGGCGCACAGGTCGATGACACGACCGGTCAGGTCTTCGGTGGAACCGTTGCCGGCTTCCATCTTCATGCGCACGGTCGGGAACAGCGGCGTCAGGTTTTCGAACAGGATCTTGTTCTTCGCGTTCTCGGGACGATCGTAGTTGATCGTGTCGACCTTCAGCAGTGCGAAGTAACGCTCGCCTTCCTTTGGAGGGCGGATCTTGCCAACGATGGTGTCACCGGTGCGCAAGTTGAAACGACGGATCTGGCTCGGGGAGACGTAGATATCGTCTGGGCCGGCCAGATAGGAGGCGTCGGAGGAGCGAAGAAAGCCGAAGCCGTCCTGGAGGATCTCCAGCACGCCATCACCGGAGATTTCCTCGCCGCTTTTAGCGTGCTTTTTCAGCAGGGAGAAAATCACGTCCTGCTTGCGCGAACGGGCCATATTTTCTATGCCCATCTGTTCGGCCAATTCGAGCAGTTCGGTAATCGGCTTTTGCTTGAGTTCAGTCAGATTCATATAGGAATGACGTAATCATTTATGGAGGGGGGAAATTAAGCTTTTGGCTTAATGATGCCGCGCCGCGGAGAAGGCGACAGGATCGCGTACTTATTCGAAAAGGAGAGCGTCGGCGACGGCTTGCAGGGGGCAGAGGAGAAACCAGTGCGGGGCCGAATGTAACACCTGAGTTTCTGAGCGTCTAGCCCTGAATAATGAAAAAGCCCCGCTATTTACGGGGCTTTTTTGATGCGATTTACAACGACGCTTAGATGTTGGCGTCGAGGAAAGCAGCCAGTTGCGACTTGGACAGTGCGCCGACCTTGGTGGCTTCGACGTTGCCGTTCTTGAACAGCATCAGCGTCGGGATACCACGCACGCCATGCTTGGCCGGGGTTTCCTGGTTTTCGTCGATGTTCAGCTTGGCAACGGTCAGCTTGCCTTTGTAGGTTTCAGCGATTTCGTCCAGGACCGGAGCGATCATTTTGCATGGGCCGCACCACTCAGCCCAGTAGTCGACCAGTACAGCGCCTTCGGCCTTGAGTACGTCAGCCTCGAAGCTAGCGTCGCTAACGTGTTTGATAAGATCGCTGCTCATGGAAGTCTCCAGGTTGTAAGCAAAAAAACGTGGCCCATCATAGCCGCCCTTCCCGCGTTCAGGAAGCCGGAGTTGATTGACTCTCGCTATGGTGCCCGATGAATTTGGGTATAGCTCAACTGGAAACTATGCGGGGGTGACAAAGGCGATTCCGGTGCGCAACGCCGCGCCGCGCACATGCTCCTGCATGGCCTTCTGCGCCGCTCCAGAGGCATGCCGGGCCAGCCCGCGCAGGATCTTGCGGTGCTCCTGCCAGGTTTCCATGGCCCGCTCGGGCCGGATGAACGGTAGTTTCTGGCTCTCCAGGAAGATCTCGGCGCTGGTACTGAGAATGCTCACCATTGCCTGATTGCCGCTGGCCTGCAGGATCTTCTGGTGAAACTCGAAGTCCAGCCGCGCCGCCGCCTCGAAATCCGCCGCCCGCAGCTCGTTGCGCATGGTCTCGACATTGTCCTGCAGCGCATCCAGCTCGTCGGCGGTCAGGGTCACGGCCGCCAGCCCCGCGGCGAAGCCTTCCAGGGCGTAACGCAGTTGGAAGATATCCGTCGGCGAGGCCTGGGCCGCGAACGGCCAGCTCAGCCCCGCGCCATTGACCGGCGACTCCGCGGCCTGCACGAACACGCCCTTGCCGGGCTGCACGCTGATCACGCCCAGGGCACTCAAGGATGACAGCGCCTCGCGCAACGAGGCCCGGCTGACCCCCAGCTGCACGGCCAGATCGCGCTGCGACGGCAGCGCATCGCCCGGGCCGAAGCCGCGCTCGTTGATCAATTGGCGGATGGCTTGCAGCGCCACCTCGGGTACGGCGCGGGAGATCGAGTTCATAAAATTCAGGCTGGCCGGTCCAGGAAAAAGCTAGTTGTAAAGCTATTCGCCGAGCCCGGCAAGTCGTGCCCCAAGGGGGTTCGGGCGCATCGCCGGACGCTCGATAAGGGGGCAGAAACGCCAACAACTGTTCAGACCAGTAAGACCGAACAAAACCAGCAAAACCCAGCACTCCAGGGCTTTTACCGGCGCTTGGCACGGCCTGTGCTGTGTCGCTGCGCAGAAATCACTTCCCGTGAATCCGGAGATTTGCCATGACCAAGCGTTTCAGCGCCCTGCTCTCTGCCCTGTTTGCCAGTCTGATGCTGAGTCAGATGCCCGCCCACGCCAACGGCCTGGACGATGTCGTCGCCCGTGGCACCCTCAAGGTGGCCGTGCCCCAGGATTTCCCGCCGTTCGGCTCGGTCGGTCCGGACATGAAACCCCGCGGCCTGGATATCGACACCGCGAAACTGCTGGCCGACCAGCTCAAGGTCAAGCTCGAACTGACACCGGTCAACAGCACCAACCGCATTCCGTTCCTGACCACCGGCAAGGTCGACCTGGTGATCTCCAGCCTCGGCAAGAATCCGGAGCGCGAGAAGGTCATCGACTTCTCCCAGGCCTACGCACCCTTCTACCTGGCGGTATTCGGCCCACCCGAGGCGCCAATCGCCACCCTCGACGACCTCAAGGGCAAGACCATCAGCGTCACCCGTGGCGCCATCGAAGACATCGAGCTGACCGCCGTGGCCCCGCAAGGCGTGACCATCAAGCGCTTCGAGGACAACAACTCGACCATCGCCGCCTACCTGGCCGGCCAGGTCGACCTGATCGCCAGCGGCAACGTGGTGATGGTCGCCATCAGCGAGCGCAACCCGAAACGCATCCCGGCGATGAAGGTCAAGCTCAAGGATTCCCCGGTCTATGTCGGCGTGAACAAGAACCAGCCGGAGCTGCTGGACAAGGTCAACCAGATCCTCACCACCGCCAAGGCCGACGGCAGCCTGGAAAAGAACGCCCAGCTGTGGCTCAAGCAGCCGTTGCCGGCTGGCCTCTGATCGCGGTCGCGGAGGTTATCCATGGCTTATCAGTTCGACTTTCTACCGGTGCTGGAAAACACCGGCCTGCTGCTGCGCGGCGCCCTGTTCACCCTTGAGCTGACCGCCATCGGCGCGCTGCTCGGGGTCGGCCTGGGCATCGTCGGCGCGGTGGTGCGGGCCTGGAAGATCCAGCCCTTCTCGGCCCTCTTCGGCGTCTACGTCGAGCTGATCCGCAACACCCCGTTCCTGGTGCAGCTGTTCTTCATCTTCTTTGGCCTGCCGTCCCTGGGGCTGCAGATTTCCGAGTGGCAGGCGGCAGTGCTGGCAATGGTGATCAACCTGGGCGCGTACTCCACGGAAATCATCCGCGCCGGCATCCAGGCCATCCCCCGCGGCCAGCTGGAAGCCGCGGCGGCCCTGGCCATGACCCGCCTGGAAGCCTTCCGCCACGTGGTGTTGCTGCCGGCGCTGGGCAAGGTGTGGCCGGCCCTGAGCAGCCAGATCATCATCGTCATGCTCGGTTCGGCGGTGTGTTCGCAGATCGCCACCGAGGAGCTGAGCTTCGCCGCCAACTTCATTCAGTCGCGCAACTTCCGCGCCTTTGAAACCTACGCCCTGACCACGCTGATCTACCTGTGCATGGCCCTGCTGATCCGGCAGCTGCTGAACTGGGTCGGGCGCCGCTATATCGCGAGGAGCAGCCAATGAGTGATTTCAGCTTCTGGGACATCGTGCGCAACCTGCTGACCGGCCTGCAATGGACCCTGCTGCTGTCGCTGGTGGCCTTTGTCGGCGGAGGCCTGATCGGCTTGCTGATCATGACCCTGCGCATTTCCAAGAAGGCTTTCCCCAGCCATTTCGCCCGCCTGTACATCGAGCTGTTCCAGGGCACGCCGCTGTTGATGCAGCTGTTCCTGGTGTTCTTCGGCATCGCCCTGCTGGGTGTGGATATCTCGCCCTGGCTGGCGGCGGCCATCGCCCTGACGCTGTTCACCAGCGCCTACCTGGCGGAGATCTGGCGCGGCTGCGTCGACTCGATCCCCAACGGCCAGTGGGAAGCCTCCTCCAGCCTGGCGCTCAACCCTTATGAACAGCTGCGCCATGTGATCCTGCCACAAGCTCTGCGGATCGCCGTGGCGCCCACCGTGGGCTTTTCGGTGCAGGTGGTCAAAGGCACCGCGGTGACCTCGATCATCGGCTTCACCGAGCTGACCAAGACCGGCGGCATGCTCGCCAACGCCACCTTCGAGCCCTTCATGGTCTACGGCCTGGTGGCGCTCGGTTACTTCTTGCTGTGCTACCCCCTGTCCCTCAGTGCGCGCTACCTGGAAAGGAGACTGCATGCCTCTGCTTAGAATTTCCGCCCTGCATAAATATTACGGCGACCATCATGTGCTCAAGGGCATCGACCTCAGTATCGAGGAAGGCCAGGTGGTGGCGATCATCGGCCGCAGCGGCTCGGGCAAGAGCACTTTGCTGCGCACCCTCAACGGCCTGGAGTCGATCAACGACGGGGTCATCGAAGTCGACGGCGAATACCTCGACGCCGCCCGCGCCGACCTGCGCAGCCTGCGGCAGAAGGTCGGCATGGTGTTCCAGCAGTTCAACCTGTTCCCACACCTGACCGTCGGCGAGAACGTCATGCTCGCGCCGCAAGTGGTGCAAAAGGTGCCCAAGGCCAAGGCCGCCGAACTGGCGCGCGAGATGCTGAAACGGGTCGGCCTGGAGGAGAAGTTCGACGCCTTCCCCGACCGTTTGTCCGGCGGCCAGCAGCAGCGGGTAGCGATTGCCCGGGCCCTGGCCATGTCGCCCAAGGTGCTGCTGTGCGACGAGATCACCTCGGCCCTCGACCCGGAACTGGTCAACGAAGTCCTGAGCGTGGTGCGCCAGCTGGCCAAGGACGGCATGACCCTGATCATGGTGACCCACGAGATGCGTTTTGCCCGGGAAGTGGGCGACAAGCTGGTGTTCATGCACCAGGGCAAGGTGCATGAAGTGGGCGACCCGAAAGTGCTATTCGCCAACCCGCAGACGCCGGAGCTGGCGAACTTCATCGGGACCAACGAAAGCGCTTGATGCTGACTGGAGCCGCTGCCGCAGGCTGCGATAAGGCCCGCAGGGCCTTCCTGGGCCTTCAAGAACAGCGCCTGCTGCGCAGCCTGCGGCAGCGGCTACAGGAGCTGTGGCGCAAGGATTCATGCGTTGAATCAACGCATTGGACACTGCGCGTTGGCGCGAGCGATTGATCGTGGCAGGATGGCAAGGTTATCGACCGAGACCCCCAAACCATGCCGCAAACCCAAGCCAAGAATCTGTCCCTGATCGCCGCCATCGACCTGGGCTCCAACAGCTTTCACATGGTCGTGGCCAAGGCTCACCATAATGAAATCCGCATTCTCGAGCGGCTCGGTGAAAAGGTGCAGTTGGCCGCAGGGATCGACGAAGACCGTCAACTCAACGAAGAATCCATGCAGCGCGGGCTCGATTGCCTGAAGCGCTTCGCCCAACTGATCAACGGCATGCCCTTGGGCGCGGTGCGTATCGTCGGCACCAACGCCCTGCGCGAAGCCCGCAACCGCGGCGAATTCATCCGCCGCGCCGAGGAGATCCTCGGCCACCCGGTGGAAGTCATCTCCGGTCGTGAAGAAGCCCGCCTCATCTACCTGGGCGTGTCCCATACCCTCGCCGACACCCCGGGCAAACGCCTGGTCGCCGACATCGGCGGCGGCAGTACCGAATTCATCATCGGCCAGCGCTTCGAGCCGCTGCTGCGCGAAAGCCTGCAGATGGGCTGCGTCAGCTTCACCCAGCGCTATTTCCGCGACGGCAAGATCACCCCGGCGCGCTACGCCCAGGCCTACACTGCGGCGCGCCTGGAAATCATGAGCATCGAACACGCCCTGCATCGCCTGACCTGGGATGAAGCCATCGGCTCCTCGGGTACCATCCGCGCCATCGGCCTGGCGCTCAAGGCCGGCGGCCACGGCAGCGGTGAAGTCAACGCCGAAGGCCTGGCCTGGCTCAAGCGCCGGTTGTTCAAGCTGGGCGACGTAGAGAAAATCGACTTCGAAGGCATCAAGCCGGATCGCCGGGCGATCTTCCCGGCCGGCCTGGCGATTCTCGAAGCCATCTTCGACGCCCTCGAACTGCAGCGCATGGACCATTGCGAAGGCGCCCTGCGCGAAGGCGTGCTCTACGACCTGCTGGGCCGCCATCACCACGAAGACGTGCGCGAGCGCACCCTTGGCTCGCTGATGGAGCGCTATCACGTCGACCTGGAACAGGCTGCCCGGGTCGAGCGCAAGGCGCTCCACGCCTTCGACCAGGTGGCCGAGGACTGGGACCTGGAGGACGGCGTCTGGCGCGAACTGTTGGGCTGGGCCGCCAAGGTCCATGAAGTGGGCCTGGACATCGCCCACTACCATTACCACAAGCATGGCGCCTACCTGATCGAGCACTCGGACCTTGCCGGCTTCTCCCGCGAAGACCAGCAAATGCTCGCGCTACTGGTACGCGGTCACCGCCGCAACATTCCCAAGGACAAGTTCGCCGAATTCGGCGAGGAAGGCAGCAAGCTGATCCGCCTGTGCGTGCTGCTGCGTTTCGCCATCCTGTTCCACCACATCCGCGGCACCCAGGAAATGCCCCAGGTAAAGCTGCACGCCGCCGGCGACAGCCTGGAGGTGATGTTCCCGGCAAACTGGCTGGACGAGAACCAGCTGACCCAGGCCGACTTCGCCCTGGAAGCGGAATGGCTGACCCGGGTCGGCATCACCCTCAACGTGCACTGATCTCTGCGTAGGAGCCGGCTTGCCGGCGAAGAGGCCCTCGAGCCCTGCATCAGCCTTGAGGACGCCTCGCCGGCAAGCCGGCTCCTACAATCCCCAGCCAAGCGATATAACAACAAAAAGGCCAGCCCGATGTTCGGGCTGGCCTTTTTGTTGGCGGCACCTGAGGTGCTCAGCGCACCGCCAGCACCGGGTTGCTCAGGCGCTCCAGCAATGTGGCCTGGGCGCTGCGCGGGTTCTGGTTGCCGGTCGGCGTGTTGCGGATGTAGCGGCCGTCCGACTGCAGGCTCCAGCTGTGGGTGTTATCGGTGAGATAACTTTCCAGCTCCTTCTTGACCCGCAGGATCAGCTTCTTGCCCTCGACCGGGAAGCAGGTCTCGACACGCTTGTCGAGGTTGCGCTCCATCCAGTCGGCGCTGGACAGGAACATCTGCTCCTCGCCGCCATTGAGGAAATAGAACACCCGGGTGTGCTCCAGGAAGCGACCGATGATCGAACGCACATGGATGTTGTGCGACACGCCGGCGATCCCCGGACGCAGGCAGCACATGCCCCGCACCACCAGATCGATGCGCACGCCCGACTGGCTGGCCTTGTACAGCGCGCGGATGATCTTCGGATCGGTCAGCGAGTTGAACTTGGCGATGATGTGCGCCGGCTTGCCGTCCAGGGCGAACTGGGTCTCCCGGGCGATCATGTCGAGCATGCCCTTCTTCAGGGTGAAGGGCGCATGCAGCAGCTTCTTCATGCGCAGGGTCTTGCCCATGCCGATCAACTGGCTGAAGAGCTTGCCGACGTCTTCGCACAAGGCATCGTCGGAGGTCAGCAGGCTGTAGTCGGTGTACAGGCGGGCGTTGCCGGCGTGGTAGTTGCCGGTGCCCAGGTGGGCATAGCGCACGATCTCACCGGATTCGCGACGCAGGATCAGCATCATCTTGGCGTGGGTCTTGAAGCCGACCACGCCGTAGATCACCACCGCGCCGGCCGCTTGCAGGCGGCTGGCCAGTTGCAGGTTGGACTCTTCGTCGAAACGCGCGCGCAGCTCGATCACCGCGGTGACTTCCTTGCCGTTACGCGCCGCGTCCACCAGCGCATCGACGATTTCCGAGTTGGCGCCGCTGCGGTACAGGGTCTGGCGCACCGCCAGCACGTGCGGGTCCTTGGCCGCCTGGCGCAGCAGGTCGACCACCGGAGTGAAGGACTCGAACGGGTGCAGCAGCAGGATGTCCTGCTTGCTGATCACGCTGAAGATGTTCTCGCTGTTCTGCAGCAGCTTGGGAATCTGCGGGGTGAACGGCGTGTATTGCAGCTCCGGATGGCTGTCCAGGCCGGTGATGCTGAACAGACGCGTCAGGTTCACCGGACCGTTGACCTGGTACAGCTCGGTCTCGCTCAGGTTGAACTGCTTGAGCAGGTAGTCGGACAGGTGTTTCGGACAGGTGTCGGCCACTTCCAGACGCACCGCATCGCCGTAACGACGGGAGAACAGCTCGCCGCGCAGGGCGCGGGCCAGGTCTTCGACGTCCTCGGTGTCCACCGCCAGGTCGGCGTTGCGGGTCAGGCGGAACTGATAGCAGCCCTTTACCTTCATGCCCTGGAACAGGTCATCGGCGTGGGCGTGGATCATCGACGAGAGGAATACATAGTTGTCGCCAGGGCCGCCGACTTCTTCCGGCACCTTGATGATCCGCGGCAGCAGGCGCGGCGCCGGGATGATCGCCAGGCCGGAATCGCGGCCGAAGGCGTCGATCCCTTCGAGTTCGACGATGAAGTTCAGGCTCTTGTTCACCAGCAGCGGGAACGGGTGCGTAGGGTCGAGGCCGATCGGGGTGATGATCGGCGCGATCTCGTCGCGGAAGTAACGACGGACCCAGGTCTTGAGCTTGGTGGTCCAGTAACGGCGACGGATGAAGCGGACCTGATGTTTCTCCAGCTCCGGCAACAGAATGTCGTTGAGGATCGCGTACTGGCGGTCGACGTGACCGTGCACCAGGTCGCTGATGCGCGCCAGGGCCTGGTGCGGTTGCAGGCCATCGGCACCGGCCTGTTCACGGGCGAAGGTAATCTGCTTCTTCAGGCCGGCGACGCGGATCTCGAAGAACTCGTCCAGGTTGCTGGAGAAGATCAGCAGGAACTTCAGGCGCTCCAGCAACGGGTAGGACTCGTCCAGCGCCTGTTCCAGCACGCGGATGTTGAACTGCAGTTGCGACAGCTCGCGATGGATATACAGGCTGCTGTCATCCAGGCTCGGGATGACCAGGGTCGGCATCGCCACATGCGGCGCGTCCGCTTGCACCGGCGGGGCTTCCAGCTCCGGTGGTGTTTCAACAACCTGCTCGACCACGGGTTGAGCTTCTTTTACGGCAACTTCAGTGAGTCCTTCGGTATTCATCGCGTGTTCCTGGGAGGGCTATTTTTGCTCTCGTAACAATTGAGCAGCACGAACGGCAAAGTAAGTCAGGATGCCATCGGCACCCGCGCGTTTAAAGGCGGTCAAGGACTCGAGGATAACCCCTTCGCTCAACCAGCCATTCTGGATCGCCGCCATGTGCATGGCGTATTCGCCGCTGACCTGATAGACAAAGGTCGGCACCTTGAATTCATCCTTGACCCGCAAAAGGATGTCCAGGTAGGGCATGCCCGGCTTGACCATGACCATGTCTGCGCCTTCGGCGAGGTCGACGGCCACTTCATGCAGGGCTTCGTGGCTGTTGGCCGGGTCCATCTGGTAGGAGGCCTTGTTGGCCTTGCCCAGGTTCAGCGCCGAACCGACCGCGTCGCGGAACGGGCCGTAATAGGCGCTGGCGTACTTGGCCGAATAGGCCATGATCCGCACGTTGACGTGCCCGGCCAGCTCCAGGGCTTCGCGGATCGCCTGGATGCGGCCGTCCATCATGTCCGAAGGCGCGACCACCTGGGCGCCGGCTTCGGCATGGGACAGGGCTTGCTTGACCAGCGCGTCGACGGTGATGTCGTTCTGCACATAGCCTTCTTCGTCGAGGATGCCGTCCTGGCCGTGAGTGGTGAACGGGTCGAGCGCCACGTCGGTGATCACCCCCAGCTCGGGGAAACACTCACGCAGCGCGCGGGTGGCGCGCTGGGCAATGCCGTTCGGGTTCCAGGCTTCGGCGGCGTCCAGCGACTTGAGCTCCGCCGGGGTCACCGGGAACAACGCCAGCGCGGGAATCCCCAGCTCGACCCACTGCGCCGCTTCCTCCAGCAGCAGGTCGATGGTCAGGCGTTCGACGCCCGGCATCGACGCCACCGCTTCCCGGCGATTCTCACCGTCGAGCACGAATACCGGCAGGATCAGGTCATCGGTGGTCAGGACGTTTTCACGAACCAGGCGACGAGAAAAATCATCCCGACGATTGCGACGCAGGCGGGTGGCAGGAAACAAACGGTTGGCTGGGGTAAAGCTCACGACAGACTCCTGAGCCCGCGCAGGCGGGCGAGCGTGACAGTTATAAGCGCCCATTATGACGAACGGATGACAGTTGTGCTTAACCCTGTGACCGGTAGTCGCAGCTATTGTCCAGCCAGCATTTGTTCACGTCGAGACACATTTGGATACTTTCCTCCATGGGCTCGAAGGGTTAGGCTGCGCGTTCATTTCGCCAGCATCCAGACAATGCTCCAACAATTTCTTCAGGAATTCGGCTACTTCGCCCTCTTTCTCGGCACATTCTTCGAAGGCGAGACCATCCTGGTTCTGGCCGGCTTTCTCGCGTTTCGCGGATACATGGACATCAACCTGGTGGTGGTCGTGGCCTTCTTCGGCAGCTATGCCGGCGACCAGCTGTGGTACTTCCTGGGACGCAAGCACGGGCGCAAGCTCCTGGCGCGCAAGCCGCGCTGGCAATTGATGGGCGATCGGGCGCTGGAGCATATCCGCAAGCATCCGGACATCTGGGTGCTGAGCTTCCGCTTCGTCTACGGCCTGCGCACCGTGATGCCGGTGGCCATCGGCCTGTCGGGGTATCCGCCGGGACGTTATCTGTTGCTCAACGGCATTGGCGCGGCGATCTGGGCCGCCGCCCTGGCCGCCGCGGCCTATCACTTCGGCGCCGTGCTCGAAGGCATGCTGGGCAGCATCAAGAAATACGAACTCTGGGTGCTCGGCGCCTTGCTGGTCCTGGGCTTTGCCCTGTGGCTGCGCCGCCGCTTCAAGAATGCGCGGCTGGCCAAGGCGATCTACGAAGCCGAACAGGTCAAGCAGAACGATTGCTGCAAGTCTAAGACGCCAGTCGAGTAAGGCGGCCCCGGCAGCAGTAAAGCGCAATGCCACTGAGCAGGCTGTAACTGATCAGGCCGACCCAGCCCAAGGCGCTGGCCGGCCATAGCCCGACCAGGGGCGCCAGCCACACCAGCGGCAGGTTCGACGCCAGCCGCAGCGACTCCATCTTCAGCGCCCACGGGCGATCCTCCAGCGCCACCCCCAGCACGAACAGACCGAAGGCCATGGCGCTCCAGCCCAGCACCAGGGCCGCGACCGGCAGGCTGTCGCCCAGGTTCATCAGGTAGCTGCCAAAGGCGGCGTACACCGCGAACTGCAACACCACATACCCCTGCTGCCAGACATCCAGCGGCACCTCGAACTTGCGGAACTGGCTCAGGTCCGGCTTGCGCAGCGGGTATTTGGCCGCCACATCCGCCGGGCGCCAGCCGGTACGCATGAGCCAGATCCGCAGCTTGTCCCAAACGCGCTCGGTACGCCGCGCATCGTCCAGCAACTGGGCATAGAACTGCAGGTTGGCCCACACCGGGTTCCAGCTGGCCAGGGGCGTGGTGACGCCGAAGATCACCGGCTCGTTGTCGTCCTCCTCCTGAAAGGTGCCGAACAGCCGGTCCCAAATAATGAACACGCCGCCGTAGTTGCGATCCATGTAGAGAGCGTTCTGTGCATGGTGGGCCCGATGATTGGACGGCGAGACAAAAAACCATTCGAACCAGCCGAGCTTGGGAATGTGCCGGGTGTGCACCCAGAACTGATACAGCAGGTTCAACGCCCCCACGCTGACAAACACCAGCAGCGGCACCCCCAGCACGGCCATCGGCAGGTAGAAGATCCAGCTCAGCAGGAAGCCGGTGCTGGTCTGGCGCAGCGCCGTGGAGAGGTTGTAATCCTCGCTCTGGTGATGCACCGAATGCGCCGCCCAGAGAATGTTGCGCTCATGGCCCATGCGGTGCAGCCAGTAGTAGCAGAAGTCGTAGAGGACAAAGGCGAACACCCAGACCCAGGCGCTCTCGGCCGACAGGCTGAAGATCCCCAGGTGTTCCAGGGCAAAGGCGTAGGTCACCAGGCCGACGCCCTTGGTCAGCAGCCCGGTGGTGGTCGACAAGGCCCCGGTGCTGAGGCTGTTGATGGCGTCCGCGACCCGATAGTTGTTCACCCCCCGCCAGCGGTCGACCAGCAGCTCGAGGGCGATCAGCACAAAGAAGAACGGCACTGCATAAAGAATGAAATTCATGACACGACCTGATCGGAATCCTGATCGAAGATTAGGTCGGGCGGCGGGATAACCCTATGGCAACGGGCGACAAATTAGTGGACATTTAACGCCATGAATCTGGAGAAAAAACCATGAGCAAAAAAGTTGCAGTGATCCTTTCCGGCTGTGGCGTCTATGACGGTGCCGAGATCCACGAAAGCGTCATCACCCTGCTGCGCCTGGACCAGCGTGGCGCCCAGGTGCAGTGCTTCGCCCCGAACATCGCCCAGCTGCATGTGATCAACCACCTGACCGGCGCAGAGATGCCCGAGTCGCGCAATGTCCTGGTGGAATCGGCGCGCATCGCCCGTGGCCAGGTGAAAGACATTCGTGAGGCCGACGCCGAAGACTTCGACGCGCTGATCGTGCCGGGCGGTTTTGGCGCGGCGAAAAACCTCTCCAACTTCGCCGTGGAAGGGGCCGGTTGCACGGTCCAGCCGGATGTCCTGGCGCTGACCGAAGCCTTCGCCGAAGCCGGCAAGCCGGTGGGCCTGATCTGCATCTCGCCGGCCTTGGCGGCGAAGATCTACGGCCCGGGCGTCACCTGCACCATCGGCAACGACGCCGATACCGCAGCCGCCGTCAGCAAGATGGGTGCGACCCACACAGAGTGCGCCGTCGGCGACATCATCGAGGACAAGGCACGCAAGCTGGTCAGCACCCCGGCCTACATGCTCGCGCAGTCCATCAGCGAAGCGGCGGCGGGGATCAATAAGCTGGTGGATCGGGTGCTGGAACTGACCCACGAAAACGACGAGTAATCCAAAAACCGTGGCGAGCCGGCAAGCGCCCTCGCCTCGCGGGAATCGTCAGGCCTGGCGCGCCAGCCGCGTCAGGATGCGGTCCAGGGCATTGGCGAAGGCCTGCTTCTCGCGGTCCCCATAAGCGCCTGGCCCACCACCGACCTGCCCCTGCTCGCGCAGATCGGTAAACAGGTTACGCACCGCCAGCCGCTCACCCATGTTCTGCGCATCGAATTCCTTGCCCCGCGGGTCGAGGGCGGCGACGCCTTTCTTCACCAGGCGGTCGGCCAGGGGCACGTCGCTGCAGATCACCAGTTCGCCCGGCACCGCGTGTTCCACCAGGTAGTCGTCGGCCGCATCCGGGCCGCTGGGCACCACGATCAGCTTGACGCAGGCAAAGGCCGGCTTGATCTGCGGCTGCCCCGCCACCAGCACCAACTCGAACTGACGCTTGAGGGCAAACCTCACCACCTGGTCCTTCGCCGCCTTGGGGCAGGCGTCGGCATCGATCCACACACGCATTGCGTTATTCCTCTGAAAGCATCGCGGGCAAGCCGCGCGCCTACAGATCTCGATGAACTGTGGGCGCGCGGCTTGCCCGCGATAATGAGCGAAACGGATGCCTCAGGAAACCTGGGGCCGCCGTTTCTCGGCAATGCGGCTGCGACTGTAGAGCACGATGATCGCCACGATCGCCACCGCCTGTGCCGTCAGCGAGTAGGCATCGGCGTGAATGCCCAGCCAGTCGAAGTCGAAGAATGCCACCGGCCGCGTACCGAAGACTCCGGCCTCCTGCAGCGCCTTGACGCCATGCCCGGCAAACACCACCGACAAGGCGCACAGCAATGCCGCGTTGATGCCGAAGAACAGGGCCAGCGGCAGCTTGGCCGAACCGCGCAGGATCACCCAGGCCAGGCCGAACAGCAGCACCAGCGCCGTGGCGCCGCCGGCCAGCACCGCGTTGTGGCCCGCCGGGCCGGCCTGCAGCCACAGGGTTTCGTAGAACAGGATCACTTCGAACAGCTCGCGATAGACCGAGAAGAACGCCAGCACCGCAAAGCCGAACCGGCCTCCACCGCCCACCAGGCTGCTCTTGATGTAGTCCTGCCAGGCCGCCGCGTGCCGACGGTCGTGCATCCACACGCCGAGCCACAGCACCATGACACTGGCGAACAAGGCCGTGGCGCCTTCCAGCAACTCGCGCTGGGAGCCGCTGACGTCGATCACATAGGCCGCCAGCGCCCAGGTCGCCAGGCCGGCCAGCAAGGCCAGGGCCCAGCCGACGTTGACGCTGCGCACCGCCGATTGCTGGCCGGTATTACGCAGGAAGGCCAGGATCGCCGCCAGCACCAGGATCGCTTCCAGGCCCTCGCGCAACAGGATCAGCAGGCCGGAAATGTAGCTCAGCGACCAGCTCAGGCCGTCGCTGCCCAGCAGGCCCGCCGACTCTGTCAGCTTGGCCTTGGCGGCAGCCAGACGCTGCTCGGCCTGCTCTGCCGGCAAGCCGTCCTGCAGCGCCTGACGATAGGCCATCAGGGCTTTCTCGGTGTCCTTGCGCACGTTGGCGTCGACGTTGTCGAGGGAGCTTTCCACCAGCTCGAAGCCTTCCAGGTACGCCGCCACCGACAGGTCGTAGGCCTGTTCGCGGTCACCGGCGCGGTAGGCGGCCAGGCTCTTGTCCAGGGTCGAGGCGGTGTAGTCGAGCAGTTGCGCCGGGCCGCGCTTGACCTGTGGTGGCTGGGCGCGCTGGGCACGGAAGGTGGCCGCGGCCTGCGGGCCTTCGGCGGCCTCTACTTCGCTTGGGGTCTGGCGGGCCAGGTCGGCGAGGTTGTAGCTCTTGTCGCCCTTCGCCGCGGCCGGGTCGGCGGTGAAGCCGGCGATATAGGTCGCCAGGTCCCAGCGCTGGCGGTCGTCCAGCTGATCGGCGAACGACGGCATGTCGGTGCCTTCGACGCCCAGGCCGAGGGTGTTGTAGATCGCGTAGAGGCTCAGGTGATCCGTGCGCGCCGCATCCCGCAGGTTGGCCGGTGGCGGCGTCAGGCCAACACCGGCCGGGCCGTCGCCGGCACCGGTGTCGCCGTGACACACTGAGCAGTGCTGGGCATACAAAGGCGCGCCACGGCTCGGGTCCGGGGTGATGATCGGGGCCTGGCTGACCTCATAGGCCACCGCCAGCCTGGCGCCCAGCTGCCGCGCCTGGCGGGCGACGAGGGCACCGTCCGCCTTGGCCTTGACCGCCTCGTTCAGGCTGGCGATGCCCTGCTCCAGCTCGGCCTTCTCCGGCTTGGCCGGCAAATCGGCGACCAGCCCCTGCAACACGCCGAGAAACTCGACCTGCTCACGGTACTCGGAGTCATCAATGACCTTGCCCGCCTCGACCGTCGGTGGGTAGTCCGCACCAATGTAGTCGAGCAGGTGCAGCGCCTTGGGCGCGCCTTCTACGGTGTCCGCCAGCAGGTTGGCGCTGCACAGGGCCAATAGCGGCAGCACGAGCCACGCCAGGAAACGGGAGGGGGCAGTCATGAACGAATCTCAAATGGAAATACGAAGTAACACATTGTTCACTTCCAATGAGTTTCACTCAAGCGTTGTCACGCGCGACACCCAGACGCAGTCGCGCCTGATGCCTGGCCAAAGCCTTGAATCACCTGGGGTCCGGGGTTTCCTGAACAAAGATGAAATAAATCCGGACATCACCGGGACCGGTTCATGCTCCCGGATCCCCCGGGGACACAGGCATAAAAAAGGCGCCCTCGATAGGCGCCTTTTTGTAGGGCGAGTCTCTTAGACCGGCGCTTTGCGAATGGTCGCCAGCAAGCCGGCGGCGCCGAGGAACAGACCGGCGAAGGTGCGGTTCATCCGGCGTTGCTGGGTCGGCGTGCGCAGCAGGCGCAGGACCTTGGAAGCCAGGCTGGTGTAGCCGGCCATGACGATCAGGTCGACGGCGATCATGGTCGCACCGAGGATCAGGTACTGCTTCACCAGCGGCGCGTGGGGATCGATGAACTGCGGCAGGACCGCCAGCATGAACACCAGCGCCTTGGGGTTGCTGATGTTGACCAGGAACCCGCGGAACACCAGGGCCAGGGGTTTGCCGATCGGCCGGATCACGGCGTCGTCGCTCAGGTCGCTGGGCAGCGCGCGCCACTGTTTGACCGCGAGGTAGACCAGGTAAGCCACGCCGAACCATTTGATCGCGTAGAAGGCGGTCGAGGATGCCGCGAGAATCGCCCCCACGCCGGCGGCGACAATCGCGATCTGCATGGCCAGGCCCAGTTGCAGGCCCAGGGCGTTCCAGTAACCGCGCCAGAAACCGTATTGCAGACCGCAGGACATCGACGCAATCGCGCCGGCCCCCGGGGAAAGGCTGATCACCCAGCAGGCGGCAAAAAACGCCAGCCATGTCTCAAGAACCATCGCACACCTCGGCTCGAATTCGTCGTAGACGCCTAAGCTAATGCGCTGGCGGGCGGATGACCATAGATTTTTGTCGGACAGATACCCCTGACTGCCGAAGGCTGCGCTAAGGCCCGCAGGACCTTCCTGCGATCTCAAGAGCGCGTCTGCTTCGCAGCCGATCGCTGCCTCGCGATGCTCGGCAGCGGCTACAGGGACGGTACAGGGGGACTATTTCTCGCCGGAGCCTATCGACAGCGCATCGCTGCCACGCCAGCGGCGCACCGAACGCTGGAAGAACAGGCTGTTGGGCACTTGCACCATGACGCCGCCGGTGCCGGCTTCCTCGGCCTCGATCAACGAGGTGTACAGCAGGTTGATTGCCACCACCCGGCCCTTGATGCCCGGTTTGTCGAGGGTGTCCACCAGCTCGACCACATCGCCGATGCGGAACGGGCCCACGGTAAAGATCAGGATGGCGCACAGCAGGTTGGACAGCACGCTCCACATGGCGAAGAAGGCCACCGCCGCCACCGCGACAAAACCGGACAGGGCAGTCCAGAGCACCGTCGCCGACACCCCGAGCCGCTCCAGCACGAAGATCAGCGCACTGCCCATGATCAGCCAGCGCAAGCCACCGCGCAGCGGCATCAGCAGCTGCGGCGGGAACGGATAACGTTCACCCAGGCGGGTCAGGCAGCGCGCGACAAAACGCTGGGTGATGTAGCCAGCCAGCAGGATCAGCAGGATTTGCACGGTGACCCACAGCGGCTCGACCCACGTGATCGGCACAGGCAGCTTGAACGCTTCCATCAGGACAAGGCTTCCAGTTCCGCCTGCATGCTTTCCAGCAGTTCCAGGGCTTCCATCCAGGCCTCTTCCAGCTCGCCTTCGCGCACCTTCAGCTTGGCCTGCTCGGCCAGCAGATCACGCAATTCATCCTTGCGAGCCGCTTCGTAGACACCACTGTCGCCAAGGCTGGCTTCTATTTTCGCCAGCCGCTCGTGGACCTTGCCCAGCTCGGTTTCCAGCTTGTCGGCTTCGCGCTTGTGCGGGGCCAGCTGCTGGCGCAGGGCCGCGGCTGCCTGGCGCTGGGCCTTCTTGTCGGTCTTGTCCGGGTTGACCGTGGTCGTGCTGGCCGGCGCGTTGCGCTGGCGGTAGTCCACCAGCCAGCGTGCGTAGTCGTCCAGGTCGCCGTCGAACTCCTCGACCTTGCCGTCGGCCACCAGGAAGAAGTTGTCGGTGGTGCTTTTCAGCAGGTGACGGTCGTGGGAGACCACCAGTACCGCGCCGCTGAACTCTTGCAGGGCCATGGTCAGGGCCAGGCGCATCTCCAGGTCCAGGTGGTTGGTCGGTTCGTCGAGCAGCAGCAGGTTAGGGCGGTCCCAGGCGATCAGGGCCAGGGCCAGGCGCGCCTTTTCGCCACCGGAGAAGTTCAGCACCGGCTCGTCGATACGCGCGCCGCGGAAGTCGAAGCCGCCGAGGAAATCGCGCAGGGTCTGCTCGCGCTCGGTCGGCGCCAGGCGCTGCAAATGCAGCAACGGGCTGGCCTTGGCGTCGAGCGAGTCCAGCTGGTGCTGGGCGAAGTAGCCAACCACGGTGTTCTCGCCACGGGTCAGGCGGCCGCCCAGCGGCGACAGCTCGCCGGAAAGGTTCTTGATCAGGGTCGACTTGCCGGCGCCGTTGGGGCCGAGCAGACCGATGCGCGCACCCGGGGTCAGTTGCAGCTTGACCTTCTCCAGCACGGTCTTCTCGCCGTAACCCAGGCGGGCATCGGACAGATCGAGCAGCGGGCTGGAGATCTTTTCCGATTCGCGGAAAACGAAGTCGAACGGCGAGTCGACGTGGGCGGCGGACAGCTCTTCCATCCGCTCCAGGGCCTTGATCCGGCTCTGGGCCTGGCGGGCCTTGGTGGCCTGGGCCTTGAAGCGCGCAATGTACTTTTCCATGTGCGCGCGTTGCGCCTGCTGCTTCTCGTAGGCTTGCTGCTGTTGCGCCAAGCGTTCGGCACGGGCCCGCTCGAAGGCGCTGTAGCCACCGCGATAGAGGGTGATCTTGCGCTGATCGA
The DNA here is from genome assembly GCF_017349615.1 of Pseudomonas sp. GW531-T4. Taxonomy (NCBI): domain Bacteria; kingdom Pseudomonadati; phylum Pseudomonadota; class Gammaproteobacteria; order Pseudomonadales; family Pseudomonadaceae; genus Pseudomonas; species Pseudomonas sp. GW531-T4. The sequence goes on along the minus strand of NZ_JACMZT010000012.1, from coordinate 92,851 downwards.
CGTGAGCCACATGGTCGACCACGGCATCGAGGAAATCGCGGTCGTGGGAAATCAGCAACAAGGTGCCGGGGTAGCCCTTGAGCCAGTCCTCCAGCCAGAGGATCGCATCGAGGTCCAGGTGGTTGGTCGGTTCGTCGAGCAGCAGCAGGTCCGACGGACACATCAGCGCCTGCGCCAGGTTCAGGCGCATCCGCCAGCCACCGGAGAAGTCGCCGACCTGACGGTCCATCTGCTCGTTGCTGAAGCCCAGGCCGGCCAGCAACTTGCGCGCCCGGGCGTCGGCGGTATAACCGTCGGCGCTGTCCAGCTCGGCATGCAGGCGTGCCAGGGCTGCACCGTCATGGGCCGCTTCGGCGGCGGCCAGCTCACGCTGCACCTGACGCAGGCGCAGGTCGCCATCGAGCACGTAGTCGACCGCCAGCCGCTCGAGGGTGTCGACCTCCTGGCGCATATGGGCGATGCGCCAGTCGGCGGGCAGGAAGCAGTCGCCCGAATCCGGGTGCAACTCGCCACGCAGCAAGGCGAACAGGCTGGATTTGCCGGCGCCGTTGGCACCGATCAGGCCGGCTTTCTGGCCGGCGTGCAGGGTCAGCTCGGCGTCTTCTAGCAGACGTTGCGGACCACGCTGTAAAGTCAGGTTCTGAAGTCGAATCATAATGGCGGCGGAGTCTACCAGCTTCGTTCGCAACTGGCGCGAGTAGCAATATGTCCTCTGACCTGTGGAGCTTCACCCTCAAGACCTACGCCCGCCCAGGCGTCGAAGAAGCCTGCCTGGACCTCCAGGCGGCCGGGGCCAATGTCTGTCTTTTACTCTGCGCAGCCTGGCTCGGCGCGCGTGGGGTGACCTGCACTGCACAGCGCCTGCAACAGCTGCGGAGCCTGGGCCAGCCTTGGCACGACGAAGTCGTCAGGCCGCTGCGCCAGCTGCGCACGCAATGGCGCCCGGCCGCGAGCGCGGATCCGGAACTGGCGGTCTTGCGCGAACAGGTCAAGGCATTGGAACTGGAGGCCGAGCGGCAACTGCTGCTGCGCCTGGAAGCGCTGGCGGGGGGATGGTCGGAGGGTGAAGCGCAGGATCTGACGAACTGGCTGGAAGGACTGGCGGCCGAAGCCGCCAACCTCAACCGCGACGCGCTGCAGGCGCTGCGCGTCGCGGTGACCGGCGCTTAGGAAGCGCTGGTTGGCGTGGTGCTGGCAGGCGCGGCAGTCGGAGCCGAAACTGGCGCAGCAGCCGCCGCTGGAGCGGGCGAAGATACCGGTGCCGCCGGCTTGGCAGCCGGGGTTGCCGGGGTGACTGGCCTGGCGGCCGCTGGAGCGGTGGCCGGTTTGGCTGCGGCAGGTTTGGCGGCGACAGGCTTCTTCGCGGCTGGTTTTGCAGCCGGCTTGGCAGCAGGTTTTACTGCGGGTTTTGCCGCAGGCTTGGCGGCTGGTTTTGCTGCAGCGGGTTTAGCCGCTGCTGGCTTGGCGGCAGTGGAAGCTGCCGGCTTGGCTGCTGCAGGTTTGGCGGCGGGCTTGGCTGCTGGTTTAGCCGCAGGTTTAGCTGCCGCCTTCACCGGAGCTTTTGCCGCAGCCGGTTTGGCGGCCGGCTTCGCAGCAGTTTTTGCCGCCACCGGTTTAGCCGCTGGCTTGGCAGCTGCAGGCTTGGCCGCTGCGGTTTTAGCCGCGGGCTTAGCGGCGGGTTTGGCCGCAGGTTTTGCTGCTGGCTTGGCAGCGGGTTTCGCTGCAGCCGGTTTGGCAGCCGCTGTTTTCGCAGCAGGTTTGGCGGCAGCTTTCGCAGGGGCTTTTGCAGCAGCCGGTTTAGCCGCTGGCTTGGCAGCTGCAGGTTTGGCAGCGGCGGTTTTCGCCACTGGCTTGGCAGCAGGTTTGGCGGCCGGTTTGCTGGCAGCTTTTACCGGTGCTTTAGCAGCAGCTTTGGCAGGGGCTTTTGCCGCTGGCTTGGCTGCGGCTTTCTGTGCTGGAGCGGCTGCCGGTTTGGCGGAGCGAGTGCTCAGCACCTTGGCTGCGGCTTCTTTCACACGACCGACGCCCTGGGCCAGTTTCAGGCTTTCCTGAGCGTCGCGCTTGAGTTGCAGAATGTAGGCGCGGGTTTCGGATTGACGTGCCTTGAGTGCATCGAGCAGGTCTTCAAGTTCTTTCACTGCGTCCTTGGCTTTGGCTTGTGCCTTGGCCTTGCCGGCCGCCGCGGCGTCCTGCAATTTGGTGCGCGATTTGTGCAGTTTTTCCTGTGCCTTACCGCGTTGCTTTTCCAGTTTGGCGAGCAGTTTTTCAGCATCAGCCAAGGCTTGAGAACAAGCGTTTTCCAAGTGTTCGAGCAGGCTGCCCGAAAGCTGTTGGAGCAAATGCAACGGAGTACTTACAGGCTTCTTATTGGCCGACATGGTTTACCTCCTGGCTGACGTGAGTTGCGGCTCATACTAGACCTCTGCTGCTACCGCCGCTAGGGCATGTTGACAGTATCGAATGCCATGCGTTGCAGAGGATCGAAAATGTTCTTCGCGCACAAGAAAGTTACTCACCAGCCGCCACACCCACGCTGGCATAATCCACCTCGTCTCAGGCCGGAGAGCGCCCATGTCGCGTTACCTTTTTTTATCCTTGTGTGTGTTGTTGCCACTGGCTCAGGCCGCCGAAGATTCGCAGAAAAACGATGCTCACGATCTCGCCTACAGCCTGGGTGCCAGCCTCGGCGAACGCCTGCGCCAGGAGGTGCCGGACCTGCAGATCCCGGCATTGCTGGAGGGCTTGAAACAGGCCTACCAAGGCAAGCCTCTGGCACTCAAGGACGAGCGCATCGAACAGATCCTCGCCCAGCATGAGGCACAGGTCAGCGAGCAAGCGGGCAAGCCGCGAATCGAAGTGGCGCTGGAAAACGAACAACGTTTTCTCTCGGCCGAAAAAGCCAAGCCGGGCGTACGCGAACTGGAAAACGGCATCCTGCTGACCGAGTTGGCACCCGGCAGTGGAGCACGGCCGGGGGCCAATGGTTCGGTACAGGTTCGCTACATCGGACGCCTGCCTGACGGCACGGTGTTCGATCAGAATCAGCAGCCGCAGTGGTTTCGCCTGGACAGCGTGATTGCCGGATGGCGCAGCGCGTTGCAGCAGATGCCGACGGGGGCGAAGTGGCGCCTGGTGATTCCTTCGGCCCAGGCTTACGGCGCCGACGGCGCAGGCGACCTGATCGCGCCTTACACACCCCTGGTGTTTGAAATCGAGCTGCTGGGGGCTAGCGGCTAAGGGGCGCAGAAACGAAAAACGGTGCGCAATGCGCACCGTTTCGGTAAAGCTTTCGCTGCAAGTCAGGCCTGAACGGCGGCCTCTTCCTTGTGAGCGTTGTGCAGCACTTCGATCAGGCAATCTTCCAGCTCGAAGCGCTCATGCAGCAGACCACCCAGCTCCTTGAACTTCTCCGCCACGCATTTTCCTTCGTCGCACAAATCGTTGAACGCCAACAGCTTTTCAGTAATGACATCGATCCGAGGATAAATGGTTTCGGCCAGTTCGAGCCCGCGCTTGTCGTTGAAGGCCTTGGCCTCGCCGGTCAGCTGCTCGTAGATTTCAAAGTGGCCGGCGGAGACGTAGTCCACCAGAATTGCGCAGAACTCCTGCAGCGGCTGTCGGTTTTCAGCCAGCGTCTCAGGCTCCGCGCCGAGAGCATCATAGGCCCGAACCAGTTCGTGACGCTCCTGCAACCAGCGATCGATCAGCAGATGCACTCCACCCCAGCGTTCCTGAGCATTCTGACAACTTTCGAGCATGGCGATCTCTCTTCCCTTATGGGTCATGCCGCTCTGAATCCGTCACTGGACTGAACATCAGCATCCGGCCAGGCAGAACAGCATCGAGCAACGTAATTGCGGTGACACGTGCGGGCCAGATTATGCCCGCTCGACAGCCGCTTCAAGGTACGCAGGAGATAAAGTTCATACAAGTGTTTAATCTTTAGCCCCGTCGCAAAACGACGATTCAGGTCGCAGCCGCCCTGCGCCGGCCCCGTGGTAGAAGCCGCACCAGGCGATAGGCACTCAAAATCATCACAGCGATGAAAAACAGCAGGCTCCACTCCGCGGCGCTCATGTCCAGCAGCGTCCAGGTGACCTCCGCGCACTGCGCAGTCCCGGTGAAAACCAACTGCAAGGCACGCCCCCAGGACAGATTGCCCAGCATGAACGGCATGTCCGGCAAGCACGCCAGCAACTGATCCGAAGGAATGTTCTGCAACAGCACATGGCGCCCTGCCGTGATCACACCCGCCAGGCTGCAGAGCAGTTCCAGCAGCCAATACAGGGCACTCGCCGGGTATTGTGGCCCCTGCACGACCGCAACCAGGCTGATCGAAGTCAACAGCAGCGCGAAGAAACGTTGCACCACCCACAGCAGGCAAGGCTCGAGCCCAATCCCGTACTCCAGGTGAAACGAAGCCCACAGGGCCAAGGCACCGGTAAAAAACACAAGGGAGAACAGCAAGCGTGAGCCGGCCAGCGACATGGTGTATCCACAACGGAAGAAACAGGCTGCCACGGTAGAGAAAGCGCTCGGCCCTTTCAAGGCGCGCCATGACAAGATCGAGCGCGGCAAACGGGCACAGAGGCCAGATCGGGGGGAATTGCGGAACGGGCCGCCCCCTCAGGGACGGCCCAGCCCTGCGGGTTTATACCCTGGCGGGCACCGGCAACGGCGATGCCAGGAGGCGCTCGTCCAACAGCCCCAGGCCTTCCTGGAACAGCTGGTTGCTGCGCTCGGTATCGCCCAGCTGCGCCAGCAACCGGGCCAGCTCGGCGCAAGCCTCAGGGTTGCGCTGCAGGCGCAGGCTGCTTTCCAGATAGTCCCGCGCCTTGCCCCATAGGCTGGTTTGCAGGCACAGGCGACCCAGGGTCAGCAGCAGGCTCGGATCGTTCGGATGATCCTTGAGCCACTGCTCGGCGAACTGCAGCTGCCGCGCCGGATCACTGCCGCGCAGCAAGCCGTAAAGCCGCGCCAGATGGCTGTCGTATTTGCGCTTGAGAGCAACGCGCAGCACTTCTTCGGCCTCGGCCTCGGCGCCCAATTGGCGCAGCTGTTCGGCATAGGCCAGCACCAGTTGCGGCTCCTGGCGTTGAGCCGCGGTCAGTTGCTGCCAGGCGCGATTGAGCGATTGCAGGCCAACCGCACCGTCTTCTTCGCGATGCGCCGCAAGGGTCAGGTTCTCGCCCCAGGCCCGACGTTCCAGTTCGGCCAGTTCGTTGGCGGGCAGGACTTTGTCCTTGCGCAGTTCGGGCAGCAGGCGAATCACCGCCGACCAGTCGCCCCGCTGTTGGTGCAGACGCTGCAACTGCCGCAGCACCTGGACACTGTGCGGGTGACGCTCGTGCATGGCTTGCAGGGTGCTCAGGGCGCCTTCGGTATCACCGCGATCGGTCTGCAGTTGGGCATGACTCAAGGCCACCGCCAGCTCGGCCTGGGGCTGCCGTTCGAGGGCACGCTCCAGCAGGCTGTCGCACTGCTCGTAGTTTCCCAGCTCGTTCGCCGCCCGCGCCGCGCCGAGGTAGTACAGAAGAGGCTGGCGCTCGGCTTCCGCGGCACGATGCAAATGCTTCTGGGCGCTGGCCCAGCGGCCTTCGGCAAGATCCATCTGGCCCTGCTCGATGGCGATCTGCACGCGACGGCTGCGGTTGCGCCGTGACCAGGGATTGACCACGCCGCTGGAGGCCATCACCAGTTCGATCAGCGCCTTGATCCCCCAGATCACCAGCCAGATCACCGCGACCAGTGCCAGGGTCGCCCACAGGCTCGACTCATAACGGAAGCTGTCGTAGGCAATCAGGATGTACCCGGAATGCTCGGCAATCGCCAACCCCAGCAATCCCGAGGCGGCGATCACCAGGAACAGAATCACGTACAGGCGCTTCATGGGCTGGTCTCCTGCGGGGTATTCGCAGCAGGCTTGGCCAGTGGTTTCACCGACTCTTCAGCGCTCAGGTTGCGCCGCTCCAGGTAGGCCTGAACGGCGCTCAGGGTCTTGGTCAGGTCCGGCGTCTGCACGGTGACCGGCTGTTTGCTCAGTTCGGACACGCGCTCCAGCATGAGCTTGCTTTGCGGGTTGTCCTGATTGAAGTTGCCCTTCAACACATCGCGGGCCTCCGCCAGCGCCTGGGTGTACACCGGCGCCTGGCCGTTCAGCGCCGCCCACTGGGCCTGTTCCAGGGCCAGGCTCAAGGCCAGGCGCACCTGCGTCAGGCTTTGCCCGGCGAGCAGCGGCCGCACGTTCTTGTCCGCATTGAAGTCGATACGAATGTAGCGCGAGATCTGGTCCCACCATTGCGCCCAGCGGCTGGCGCCATCGCCGTCGGCGGTCAGGCCCAGCAGCGAATCGCCACGGTCACGGTACTCGGGGGCCAGCTCGGTGAGCTCGACCACCTGATCGCGCAGTGCACCCAGTTGCAGGAACAGTCCGGTGCGATCCGGCTGTTCGGTGCTGCGCAGAGCCGCGAGGCTCTTGGCCAACTGCTCGCGCGCGGCGAAAGAACCGGGATCGTTCTGCTCGCGCAGGATCTCGTCGGCGCCCTGCACCAGGGCCTGGGCACTGCTGATGTCCTGCAAGGCCGAAAGGCGCAGGCTGGCCAGACGCAACAGATGTTCCGCCTCGGCCAGACGCCAGTCCTTGCGGCTGGCACCCAGCACGCTCTCCAGCTTCTGATTGAGTCGCTGCTGGTCGCCCTGCAACTGCGCGACCAGACGGCGGCGCTCTTCCAGTTCATCGGCCGCCGGCAACTGCTCCAGGCGGGCCGTCAGGCGCTGCTCGTTGAGCTTCAGGCTCTGCGCCTCGTCACCCAAGGCCTGCAACTGCCCCAGTTGCTGTTGATTGTTGGCCTGCAGGCTGCGCACCTGCCAGACCCCCCAGCCGCCGGCAGCGACACCGGCCGCCCCCAGCAGCAGGGCGAGGATCGCCAACCCGTTGCCGCGACGCTGCACAGCTGGGGTTGCAGATTCAGCCGGTGCATCGATTACCGGCTGGACATCATCTTTAGGCAAGGCTGTTTCGCTCACGTATCCATCCTTTGCGTTTAGAGAACGGGCACGGGTTGCTCCCGTAACGCCGTTAGCAAGGCCGCGGCGCTGGCGCCACGGCAATCCACAACTTTCTCGGCCCCGGCGGCACGCGCCATTTCGGCGACCCGGGGGCTCGGTACAAACAACGGCAGCCGCGCCACCTGTGGCCAGGCCTCGCCGGCCAACTGCTGCAAGTGCTCGAAACCCTGCCCACTGCTGACCACCAGCCCATTCAAGCGTTCCGCCTGGATGCGTTGCATCAGGACCCCGTTGGCATAGCGCGGCAGGTCGCGGCGGTACAGCTCCAGATAATCGACACTAGCACCTTGGCCGCGCAAACGCTCAGCCAGCAGCTCGCGGCCACCCTCCCCGCGCACGATCAGCACCCGTGGAGCAGGCCGTGCAATAGCCTCGCGCAACTGGGGAAGTTCAAGCAAGGCTTCGCTGTCATCGCCTTGCTCGGGGAAAAAAACATCCAGGCCGTGATCGGCCAGAATCTGCGCCGTGGCGGCGCCCACACTGAACCAGCGCTGGCTCGGCGGCTGCGGCCAGAACTGCTCGAGCAGCTGCACGGCCATTCGCGCGGCCGGCTTGCTGACCGCGATCACCGCGCAGTAGCGGTGCAGCTCAAGCACCCTGGCGCGCTGGGTATCGTCAAAAGGCAGGGCCTGGATTTCCAGCAACGGCAGGCTGCTGCTGAACACTCCCGCGTCGCCCAGAACCTCAGCCAGCTGCGCCGACTCGTCCGTGGGCCGGGTCAGCAGCACACGCCAGTCGCTCACTCTTCGCCAGCCTCGCCATAGACCGCGCGCAGAATATCGTCGGCGCCCTGGGCCAGCAGATCCTCCGCGACCTGTACGCCAAGCGCCGCCGCCGCGCTACGTGGAGCACGCGCCTCGGCGCTGAGCAGCACACCGCCGCTCGGTTCGCCGACCAGGCCGCGCAGCCACAGCTGATCGCCTTCGAGCACCGCATAGCAGGCGATAGGCACTTGGCAGCCGCCATTCAGATGCTTGTTGAGGGCCCGTTCGGCGGTGACCCGATCCGCCGTATCGGCATGATGCAGCGGCGCCAACAGCTTGTGGATCTCGCTGTCGGCCGTGCGGCACTCGATGCCCACCGCGCCCTGGCCGCCCGCCGGAAGGCTGTCGTCGACGCTGATCGAAGAGCTGATGCGATCTTCGAAACCAAGACGGATCAAGCCCGCAGCGGCCAGGATAATGGCGTCGTACTCACCGGCGTCGAGCTTGGCCAGGCGGGTATTGACGTTGCCGCGCAGGAAACGGATCTGCAGGTCCGGACGACGAGCCAGCAGCTGCGCCTGGCGACGCAGGCTGGAGGTCCCCACGACGCTGCCCGCGGGCAGCTCGTCGAGACTGGAGTAGGTATTGGAGACAAAGGCATCGCGCGGGTCTTCGCGCTCGCAGATGCAGAACAGGCCCAGGCCTTCGGGGAAATCCATGGGCACGTCTTTCATCGAATGCACGGCGATATCCGCTTCGTTTTCCAGCAGCGCGGTTTCCAGTTCCTTGACGAACAGACCCTTGCCGCCGATTTTCGACAACGGCGAGTCGAGCAGCTTGTCGCCGCGACTGACCATGGGCACCAGCGTCACGATCAACCCCGGGTGAGCGGCTTCCAGACGAGCTTTGACGTATTCTGCTTGCCACAAGGCCAAGGCACTTTTGCGGGTAGCGATGCGGATTTCGCGAGAGGACATGGATCAATCCGTACTGATAGAAAATACGGCAGATGATAACAGCTCAGCCAAATCAGCTTTGACTTGTATCAGGAACCGCAGCCCCTCCCTGGCTGCAGGAACGTTGCGGGCGGGGTGCATGACCCGCCCGACTGTCCGGATCTAGAGCTGCTGCATCATCTTGCGCACGCCGGCCACATGCCGTCGGCTGACGATCAGCGCATCACCATTGAGCCCCTTGAGGAACAGCTGGAAATGCCCCAGCGGCGTACGCTGCAGGCGTTCGATGCGTTCACGGGCCACCAGGGCGTTGCGATGGATGCGAACGAAACGCTCGCCAAACTCGTCCTCCAGCGCCTTCAGGGGTTCGTCCAGCAGGACTTCGCCGCTCTCATGGCGCAAGGTCACGTATTTGTGGTCGGCAATGAAATAGACGACCTGATCCAGCGGGATCAGTTCGATACCTTTGCGGGTCCGTGCACTAATATGGCTACGGGGACCGCTGCCGCTTTCGGCGGCGGGCCGGGTCAGGGCCGCCAGCTGGACCCTGTTGGGGCGGTCGGCCTTTTTCAGTGCCTCGAGCAGATGCTCGGAACGCACCGGTTTGAGCAGGTGACCGACCTCGCTGACATCAAAAGCCTCGAGGGCGAATTCATCAGGGGCGGCACAAAACACCACGGCTGGCGGCGCTTCGCGTTCGCACAGGCGGGCGGCAACCTGCAGGCCATCGAGACCCGGCATGCGGATGTCGAGAAGCACGATATCCGGTTTCAGGCTGTCGATCAGGGCCAATGCCTCTTCGCCATTGGTGGCGCTGGGCTCCAGGACACTGTATCCCTCAAGCTCACTGACCATACGGCTCAGTCGCTCGCGGGCTAGGGGTTCGTCATCAACGATCAGGACATTCATATTGCGCTGGATTCCTGCGTGAGTCTCGCACAAGGATAGCGTAGACAGGTGAAGTGACGTCCGTCACGGCGATCCACGCTAAGACTAGTGCGAGGGCCAAAAAGTGCCCCACGACGGGCACCATTATTTACCCGGGCCTGCCCGACACCGCTCAAGGCCCGCCACTGCACGACATGGTCATGGGGACTGCTGATACAGGACACAAACACCCCCTCTTTTATAGTCGGCTTCCACCCAGGCCGCCTCCCTCGTGACTCGCGAGGCGGTGCCGGGGCCGGAGCGCATGCGACAACGGTTGCGTGATCAGCGACCAGGCTCGATGAAACATCCGAGATTGCGCTGTTCCTTCAGTCCAACTGTAGACGGTTGCCAAGACGATATTGCTCAAACGATAAATATCGTTACATCACCCCTCGCCCCCCGCCTTCGCTCGCCTAGTCTCTGCGCGCCCGAGGTCGGCGACAAGCGCCCGCGGCCCCCATGGCAGAAATAAAAACCTGCCGACCAGTGCCAGCTACAGGATTGGCAACCCTGTTATTATCCGCGGCAACTTTTCACCTCATTTCCCTTCCAGCCGATCACGAGCGAATTCATGAGCACTGACAAGACCAATCAGTCCTGGGGCGGCCGCTTCAGTGAGCCCGTCGACGCCTTCGTCGCCCGCTTCACCGCCTCCGTCACTTTCGACCAGCGCCTCTATCGTCACGACATCATGGGCTCGATCGCCCACGCCACCATGCTGGCCAAGGTCGGCGTACTGACCGATGCCGAACGCGACAGCATCATCGACGGCCTGAAAACCATCCAGGGCGAAATCGAGGCGGGCACCTTCGACTGGCGCGTCGATCTGGAAGACGTGCACATGAACATCGAAGCACGCCTGACCGACCGCATCGGCGTCACCGGCAAGAAGCTGCACACCGGCCGCAGCCGCAACGACCAGGTAGCCACCGATATCCGTCTGTGGCTGCGCGACGAAATCGATCTGATCCTGGCGGAAATCACCCGCCTGCAAAAAGGCCTGCTGGAACAAGCCGAGCGCGAAGCCGACACCATCATGCCGGGCTTCACCCACCTGCAGACCGCGCAGCCTGTGACCTTCGGTCATCACATGCTGGCCTGGTTCGAGATGCTCAGCCGCGACTACGAGCGCCTGGTCGATTGCCGCAAGCGCACCAACCGCATGCCTCTGGGCAGCGCCGCGCTGGCCGGCACCACCTACCCGATCGACCGCGAGCTGACTTGCCAACTGCTGGGCTTCGACGCCGTCGGTGGCAACTCGTTGGACAATGTGTCTGATCGCGATTTCGCCATTGAGTTCTGCGCCGCCGCCAGCGTGGCCATGATGCACCTGTCGCGTTTCTCCGAAGAGCTGGTGCTGTGGACCAGCGCGCAGTTCCAGTTCATCGATCTGCCCGACCGTTTCTGCACCGGCAGCTCGATCATGCCGCAAAAGAAAAACCCGGACGTTCCGGAGCTGGTTCGTGGCAAGAGCGGCCGCGTGTTCGGCGCCCTGATGGGTCTGCTGACCCTGATGAAGGGCCAGCCCCTGGCCTACAACAAGGACAACCAGGAAGACAAGGAACCGCTGTTCGACGCCGCCGACACCCTGCGCGACTCGCTGCGCGCCTTCGCCGACATGATCCCGGCGATCAAGCCCAAGCACGCGATGATGCGCGAAGCGGCGCTGCGCGGTTTCTCCACCGCCACCGACCTGGCGGACTACCTGGTACGCCGTGGCCTGCCATTCCGCGATTGCCACGAAATCGTTGGCCACGCCGTGAAGTACGGCGTGGAAACCGGCAAGGACCTGGCGGAAATGAGCCTGGAAGAACTGCGCAAGTTCAGCGACCAGATCGACCAGGACGTGTTTGCCGTGCTGACTCTGGAAGGCTCGGTCAACGCCCGTGACCACATCGGCGGCACCGCGCCAGCTCAAGTCAAGGCAGCGGTGGTTCGCGGCCAGGCGTTGTTGAGCAGCCGCTAAAAGCCAGCGCGGGCAAGCCACGCTCCCACAAGAGTGTGGCTTGCCCGCGATCAGCGACCTGAAGCCTTTCTACTTCTTGCTGGCGATCATCGCCAGGAACTGCGGCATTGCCACGTCCTTGTCCGCCGCGACCCGCTGCACGTTGGGCATCTGTTCCAGGCGCGCCATCAAGGCTTTGGCTGCCGGCATCTCGGCCAGAAGATCCATACCGAACAGCTTCTGCCCTACCGCGCAGGCCAGGCTCACGCTGTACAGGAAATACAGGTCCGCCACGCTCAGGCTGCTGCCCGCCACATAAGGGGCGAACTTGCCGTGCCTGGCCAGCGAGGCGAATCCCAGCACCAGCTCATTGCGGGACTTCTCCTTGATGGCCTCGGGAACCGCCGTGCCAAAAAACGCCTCGCCGTAACAGGCCCGCGCCGGCAACTCGATGTAAAGCTCGATCTCCTTGGCCAGCGCCAGCACCTGGGCACGCTCGAACGGATCGCTTGGCAGCAGCGCCGGGCCCGGCTGGGTTTCGAGGTATTCGAGGATCACGCTGGTTTCGTTGATAACGCCCCGCTCCACCCCCAGTACCGGCACCTTGCCGCGCGGGCTGATGGCTAATGCTTCAGGGCTTTGCCCGGCGTAGAACGGCACTTCCTCGAAAGGCAGGCCTTTTTCCAGCAATGCCAGTTTCACCATGTTGTAGTAGTTGCTGACGGCGAATCCATAAAGCTTGAGCATGCGTAGCCTCCAGGCCGGGTACGGGGTTGGCAGCCACTCTTATAGATCCTCGACAGCCGACTGGCCAGCAGCATCAGGCTCCTGAATACGAGTAAACTGGCGACCTTTCCTTGAGGAGCCTGCCATGAGCGAGCCAACCCCCGACACCCACGAAGACGACAACGACGAAGAAGCGTTCACCGAAAACACCCTGATCGAAGCGATCGAAAACCAGATCGAAAGCGACAACCCGCCAGCGGCCAAAGCCACCTTCAACAAGCTGACCCTGGTCGGCTATGAGCGTGACGAAATCCTCAACCTCATGGCCCATGTCCTGGCGGTGGAAATCGACGCGATCCTCGAAGAAGACCGCGCGTTCGATACCCAATGGTACGAAGCCGCGCTGCGTGCCCTGCCCGAGCTGCCGCCCGAGAAGAAGTAAGCCCGCCACGCCCCGCGCCCGCGCCTGGCCGGCGCGATTGCGGGCCTTGACTACACTGGTACGCGCCCTGCGGCCAAATACCGCCGCCCAGGGGCGTAAAAGTCCGCAGCGGACACTGGACAGGCTGCACAACTGCGGTCACCTTAAGGACGCTGTCGTCTAATTCCTAGAAAGTCTGGAGTCCTTATGTCGTATACCCCTGAGTTGGTTGCCGAACTGGAAATCCTTGCACTCTTCAACCTGGACAGTTCCCAGGAAGGCCTGAAAATCCATCAGACCGCTGCCCCCCAAGCTATCGCCGCCGCACGACGCCTGTTTGAAAAAGAGCTCATTACCCAGCCCGATGGTGGTTACCTGACCAGCCTGGGCCGCGATGCCGCCGAGCATGCCCAAGGCCTGCTGACCATTCTGACGGTCAAAGAAGCCGCCTGAACGCTCTCCCCTACGGCCCTCGGAATCCCCGCCTGTCGGATTCCGCGGGCAAGCTCCAGCGGCATGTTGGAAATCTGACGTCAAAAATAAAATTCAGCTTAAAGCTCGCCCTCGACTGGCTGTAAACTCCTGCGCACAAGACCTCCCACGTTCAAGCTTCGCGAGCCTGTTTGAATGACCCGCACCCATGAAATCCGCCCAGATCTGGACGAGGGAATCGATCGCAAGGTTCTCAGCCAGTTGCGCGCGCGCTTTCTGAAGCTCAATGAGGGGCGCCTGGGCCGGGCCATGGAAGGGTTGTCGCCACGCCAGCAACTGGTGCTCAACCTGTTGCCGCTGTTCTTTCACGTCAACCACCCGCTATTACCGGGTTATGTGTCGGGCGGCACACCGGCCGGGCTGTCGAACTACGAGCCCGACACACCGACGCTCAACGAAGCCCAGCGCCTGACCCGCTCGTTTTCCTACAAGGCCCGCCCCGGAAATGCGCCGCGGCCTATCCACGGCCTGTTCCTGATGGGCAGCCTGGGCACCCTGGCCCAGGCCGACCAGAGCGATATGGACGTGTGGGTCTGCCATGCGCCCGACCTCGGCGAAAACGAACTGGCCGAACTGCGCAAGAAATGCCTGCTGCTGGAAGCCTGGGCCGCCAGCCAGGGCGCCGAGGCGCACTTCTTCCTGATCGACCCCAGCCGCTTTGTCCGTGGCGATCGCGACACCCAGCTGAGCTCCGACGATTGCGGCACCACCCAGCACTACCTGCTGCTGGACGAGTTCTACCGCACCGCCATCTGGCTGGCCGGACGCACGCCGCTGTGGTGGCTGGTGCCGGTGTACGAAGAAGCCCGCTACCACGAATACACCCATACGCTGCTGTCCAAGCGTTTCATCCCCGCCGACGAAAACCTCGACCTTGGCCATCTGGCCCATATTCCGCCGGGCGAATTCATCGGTGCCGGGCTCTGGCAACTGTTCAAGGGCATCGAGTCGCCGTACAAGTCCGTGCTCAAGTTGCTGCTGACCGAGGTCTACGCCAGCGAACACCCGCGGGTGGAATGCCTGAGCCTGCGCTTCAAGCAGGCGGTGTTCGCCAACCGCCTGGACCTCGACGAGCTGGACCCGTACATCGTGGTCTACCGGCGCATCGAGGAATACCTCAAGGCCCGCGGCGAGCCGGAGCGCCTGGAGCTGGTGCGTCGTAGCCTGTACCTGAAGGTCAACCGCAAGCTCACCGGCAACAACGGTGCACGCAACCCGAGCTGGCAGCGCACGCTGCTCGAACGGCTGGCCCACGAATGGGGTTGGGATCAGCGCCAGCTGGCGATGCTCGACAGCCGCAGCCAGTGGAAAGTCCGCCAGGTCAGCGCCGAGCGCCGGGCCCTGGTCAATGAGCTGAATTACAGCTACCGCTTCCTGACCCAGTTCGCCCGTACCGAGCAGACCCTTGGCCTGATCAACAAGCGCGACCTGAATATCCTTGGCCGCCGCCTGTACGCGGCCTTTGAACGCAAGGCCGGCAAGATCGAGTTCATCAACCCCGGCATTGCCCCGGACCTGGCCGAAGACACCCTGACCCTGGTGCAGTCGCCCAACAAGAAAGAGCCGGGGCAAACCCACTGGGGCCTGTACAACGGCAGCCTGAATGCCCTGGAGTGGGAACACTTCGCGCCGATCAAGCGCAGCCGCGAACTACTGGAGCTGTTGACCTGGTGCCATCGCAACGGGGTGATCGACAGCAGCACGCGCCTGGCGCTGCACCCGGGCAGCAGCGACTTGAGCGAGTTCGAGCTGTTCAATCTGCTGGGCAGCCTGCAACAGACCATCGCCCTGCCCCTGGGCACCGTCAGCGAAGAACACCTGCTGCACAGCAGCGTGCCCAGCGAAGTGCTGATCCTGGTGAACGTCGGCCACGACCCGCTCAAGCACCACCGCGACCTGAACATCCTGATGACCACCGAGCGCACCGACTCTTTGAGCTACGCCGGGGTGCGGGAAAACCTGGTGCTGACCCTCGACCAGGTGACGCTCAACAGCTGGAACGAGGTCTTGGTCGGTCGTTACGACGGCGCCCATGCCCTGCTCGACTGCCTGCGCGACTACCTCAACAACCTGCCGCGCGGCCCCGAGCAGCCGAAGCTGCGAGTGCGCTGCTTCTGCCACAACCGCGCGCAGTTCATCGCCCAACGGGTCGAAGAGCTGTTCGACACGGCGCAGAACCTGTTGCTCAGCCAGCTCAATCACCGCTACCTGATCCAGGTGCAGCAGCATTACCACGTGCTGGAACTGGTGCCGGGCCAGGTCAATCATGTAGCGCTGGCGAGCCTGCCGGCGCTGATTGACTACCTGGGCGAAGAGCAGTCGAGCTACAGCCCGCTGCACCTGGACCCGATGGCCCTGGAAGAACACGACCTGGCGCTGATCCTGCCGATGGGCCAGCCTGATTGCATCCAGGTGTTCTACCGCGTCGTCGAGGCCCAGGCCGAGCTGTACGTGCTGGATGAATTCGATGCGCTCTGGCAGCAACGCCTGCCCTACCACGACGAACAGAGCCTGCTGGTGCCCCTGCAACGCTTCCTGCAGTCGATCCTCTATCGGCGCGACGCCCAGCTGCCGATGGAGGCTTCGCAGCCCCTCGTGCCGCTGGACATTTTGTATTACCAGATATTGCCTTCAGGCAGCACAAGGGCCCGTCGAATCGAGCCACGCCCAGCGCCGCAGACGCCAGCGAACAAAGCCTTTTATGACGTGCAGGGCATCATCGGCAAAGCCGCACCGGGGCAGGTACAGGTCACCCTGTATTGCAATCAACGGGAGTTTTCCGAGCTGGAGCATGGCGACCAGTTGTTCGCCGCAGTCGCCCAGGAGATTGTCGGCCAGCGCCGCGAAGCTGAACGCTATCGCTGCTACATCACCGACCTGGACCTGTCCGGCCTGCTCGGTGACCACCACGGCTCAAGCAATCTTTACCTGCGCTACAAGGCCGACCTGGAGCGCGCCTTGAACGACGCGCTCGAGCAGGTCTAGCCGCTCAGAGACGCTTAATCAGAGGTGAAAATCGCCAGCCGCTTCGGGCTGGTATTCCACTTCCAGCAGGGTCAGCTTCAGGGTCTTGCCGCCCGGTGCTGGCCAGTCGATGTACTGCCCGACCTGCAAGCCGAGCAAGGCGCTGCCCACCGGCGCCAGGATAGAGATCCGGCCTTCGTCGGCATTGGCGTCCTGTGGATACACCAGGGTCAGGTGATAGTCCTTGCCGCTGCCCTCTTCGCGGCAATGCACGCGCGAGTTCATGGTCACGACACCGGGCGGGACTTCATCGTGGCCCACCAGGGTTTCGGCGCGATCCAGCTCGGTCTGCAACGCAATGACGCCAGGCAGCGTGTCGTCCAGGCTGTCGATCAGGCGCTCCAGACGCTGCACGTCGAGGCGGGTGAGAATGATGGAAGGTGCGGTGCTCATGATCCAGGCAGACTCCTTTTTTCGGCACAAAAAAGCAAAACCCCGTCCAGATAAGACGGGGTTTTCACCGGCCTCGATGTGGCGAGGCGTAACCGGACACTACCACAGCAGCACAAATAAACAAGCTACCGGATTTAGGGGCCCGGGCTAGCCGACGCTCGGCGCCGCCGCCCGCTTGCGCTCCAGCGCCTGGCGACAGATGACGCGCCGACGCTCATCGTCCGCCGAGCGCCATTCGCGAATGTCTTCGACATGCCGGAAACAGCCCTTGCAGACTTTTTCCTCGTCCAGCCGGCACAGGCTGATACAGGGCGAGGCCACGGCCGGGCTGACATTGCTGTACAGCGGCTTGGGCGGGCGCACCGGGGCGGTTGGCGTCACGGTCTCAGAGCCCTTCGAACTCGAGCTTGATGTCGGCCTGCTCGAGGACGATGCGCTCGAGCATTTCGCCCAGCTGCTCTTCGCTCTTGTCGCACATCCAGCGCTCGCTTTCTTCGTCGTAGTCGAAGTGGAAACCACCGGAGCGCGCGGCCAGCCACAGCTGACGCAGCGGTTCCTGGCGGCTGAAGATCACCTGGCTACCGTTTTCGAACTTGACGGTGAGCACACCGGCGGAGCTCTCCAGATCGATATCCAGGTCACTCTCCTCGAAAATGTCCTCCAGCGTCTGCTGGGTGGCATCGACCAGGTCGTGGAAACGGGCTTCAGTCAAACTCATTGCGGGAACCTCGAAAAGTGTCTACTCACGCTCAAGCGCCGCAAGATACGGGCGCATCCGGGCGAATGCAAAGGATACCGATCAAGGGCGTGGACAGCAGAGAAAATATCCCCGCAACCGCCGCGCCCACCCCCTGCGCCCGGGGCAAAGGCCCGCCGGACGGGTGTTCCAGCGCATAGGCAAGCCGTCGGGTGGTCGGTATACTCGGGCGCAATTAACGCATTCTCAAGGATTTCGCCATGAAGCGCCTGATCTCTTCCCTTGCTGCGCTCGTCGCGGTTGCCTGCCTTGTCACTGCCTGCGGTCAAAAAGGCCCGCTGTATCTTCCCGATGACAGCAAATCCCCCGAAGACCAGGGTCACTCGCAGTCGCACAAGCACGACACCAACTAAGGGAACCCCATGGACGCTTTTAACTACCGCGACGGGCAGCTGTTCGCGGAAGGTGTAGCGTTGTCCGCCATTGCCGAACGCTTTGGCACGCCGACCTACGTCTATTCCCGAGCGCATATCGAAGCGCAGTACCACGCGTACGCCGATGCCCTCGCCGGCATGCCGCACCTGGTCTGCTTCGCGGTAAAGGCCAACTCCAACCTGGGTGTACTGAATGTCCTGGCGCGTCTGGGCGCCGGTTTCGACATCGTCTCCCGCGGCGAGCTGGAACGCGTCCTGGCAGCTGGCGGCGCGGCCGACAAGATCGTCTTCTCCGGTGTCGGCAAGACCCGTGACGACATGCGTCGCGCCCTGGAAGTCGGTGTGCACTGCTTCAACGTCGAGTCCAGCGACGAGCTGGAGCGCCTGCAACAGGTCGCCGCCGAACTCAATGTTCGCGCGCCGGTCTCGCTGCGGGTCAACCCGGATGTCGACGCGGGCACCCACCCGTACATTTCCACCGGCTTGAAGGAAAACAAGTTCGGTATCGCCATCGCCGATGCCGAAGACGTGTACATCCGCGCGGCCCAGTTGCCGAACCTGGAAGTGGTCGGCGTCGACTGCCATATCGGCTCGCAACTGACCACCCTGGCCCCCTTCATCGATGCCCTCGACCGTCTGCTGGACCTGGTCGACCGCCTGGGCGAATGCGGCATCTACCTGCGCCACATCGACCTCGGTGGTGGCCTGGGCGTGCGTTATCGCGATGAAGAGCCGCCGCTGGCCGCCGACTACGTCAAGGCCGTGCGCGAACGCCTCGACGGCCGCGACCTGGAACTGGTCTTCGAACCCGGCCGCTTCATCGTCGCCAACGCCGGGGTACTGCTGACCCGGGTCGAGTACCTCAAGCACACCGAACACAAGGACTTCGCCATCGTCGACGCGGCAATGAACGACCTGATCCGCCCGGCCCTGTACCAGGCCTGGATGGACGTCAGCGCCGTGCGCCCGCGCAATGGCCAGGCACGTACCTACGACATCGTCGGCCCGATCTGCGAAACCGGCGACTTCCTGGCCAAGGAACGTCAGCTGGCCCTGGAAGAAGGCGACCTGCTGGCCGTGCATTCGGCCGGTGCCTACGGTTTCGTCATGAGCTCCAACTACAACACCCGCGGTCGCGCTGCTGAAGTGCTGGTCGATGGTGAACAGGCTGTTGAAGTGCGTCGCCGCGAGACGGTAGCCGAGTTGTTTGCTGGCGAAAGCCTGCTGCCGGAGTAGAACCATGCTGCTGCGTTTTACCAAGATGCACGGCCTGGGTAATGACTTCATGGTCCTCGACCTGGTCAGCCAGCACGCGCACATCCTGCCCAAACATGCCAAGCAATGGGGTGATCGCAACACCGGTGTCGGTTTCGACCAGTTGCTGATCGTCGAGGCGCCGAGCAACCCGGACGTGGACTTCCGCTACCGGATCTTCAATGCCGACGGCTCCGAAGTGGAGCAATGCGGTAACGGTGCGCGCTGTTTCGCCCGTTTCGTCCTGGACAAGCGCCTGACCACCAAGCGCCAGATCCGCGTCGAGACCAAGAGCGGCATCATCGAACTGGATGTGCGCAACGACGGTCAGATCAGCGTCGACATGGGCGCGCCGCGCCTGGTGCCCGAGCAGATCCCGTTCGTGGCGCCAGCCCAGGCCTTGAGTTACCAGGTCGAAGTCGACGGCCAGAGCGTCGAGCTGGCCGCCGTGTCCATGGGCAACCCCCATGCCGTGCTGCGGGTCAACGACATCAACAGCGCGCCGGTGCATGAGCTGGGACCGAAGATCGAACATCACTCGCGCTTCCCGGCCCGGGTCAATGTCGGCTTTATCCAGGTCATCGACCGTCAGCGCGCGCAGTTGCGGGTCTGGGAACGTGGCGCCGGGGAAACCCAGGCCTGCGGTACTGGCGCCTGCGCCGCCGCAGTGGCCGCGATCAGCCAGGGGTGGATGGATTCGCCGCTATTGATCGACCTGCCGGGCGGGCGCCTGTCCATCGAGTGGGCAGGCCCTGGCCAACCGGTGAAGATGACCGGCCCGGCAGTGCGCGTATACGAAGGACAGGTGCGTCTTTGAATGAGCGAAAACCATGACTGATCAGCCTCAGGTTCCAGCCGAACAGCCCGACGAATCTCCTGCCGAAAACCTCGAGGCGGCGGCGATCGCCGCGTATCTGGAGGCGCATCCGGACTTCTTCGTCGAGCATGAAGAACTGCTCCCGGCGTTGCGCATTCCCCATCAGCGCGGTGACACCATCTCGCTGGTGGAGCGGCAGATGAAGATCCTGCGCGAGCGCAACATCGAGATGCGCCACCGGCTTTCGCAGTTGATGGACGTGGCCCGCGACAACGACCGGCTCTTCGAGAAGACCCGCCGCCTGATTCTCGCGCTGATGGATGCCAACAGCCTGGAAGACGTGGTGATGAGCGTCGAAGACAGTCTGCGCCAGGACTTCCAGGTGCCGTTCGTGAGCCTGATCCTATTCAGCGACAGTGCCATGCCGGTAGGCCGCTGGGTCACCGCCGCCGACGCCCAGACCGCCATCGGCGGCTTGCTGACCGAAGGCAAGAGCGTCAGCGGCAGCCTGCGCGAGCATGAGCTGGACTTCCTGTTCGGCGAAGAACAGCGCCAGCAGATCGGCTCCAGCGCCGTGGTCGCCATCGCCCATCAGGGCATTCACGGCGTGCTGGCCATCGCCAGCCGCGACCCGCAGCACTACAAAAGCTCGGTGGGGACGCTGTTCCTCAGCTACATCGCCGAAGTCATGGGCCGCGTGCTGCCGCGCTTCACTCACTCGCTACGCTCGGTTCGCTGACCATGGAACGACAACTGGACGCCTACTGCGAGCACCTGCGCAGTGAGCGCCAAGTGTCGCCCCATACGCTGCAAGCCTACCGCCGCGACCTGGAAAAAGTGCTGGCCTTCTGTGCCAAGCAGCAGGTTTCCAGCTGGTCCGACCTGGACATCCAGAGCCTGCGCAGCATGATTGCGCGCCTGCACCAGCAGGGCCAATCCTCCCGCAGCCTGGCGCGCCTGCTCTCCGCCGTGCGCGGCCTGTATCACTATCTGAACCGCGAAGGCCTGTGCAATCACGACCCGGCCAACGGCCTGGCGCCGCCCAAGGGCGAGCGTCGCCTGCCCAAGACCCTGGACACCGATCGCGCCTTGCAATTGCTCGATGGCGCGGTGGAAGACGATTTCCTCGCGCACCGCGACCAGGCGATTCTCGAGCTGTTCTATTCCTCCGGGCTGCGCCTGTCGGAGCTGACCAGCCTGGACCTCGAACAACTGGACCTGGCCGACGGCCTGGTGCAGGTGCACGGCAAAGGCAGCAAGACACGGGTCCTGCCGGTCGGCAAAAAGGCCCGCGAGGCGCTGCAACTCTGGCTGCCACTGCGGGCTCTGAGCAATCCGCCGGACGACGCGGTGTTCGTCAGCCAGCAGGGCCGGCGCCTGGGTCCACGGGCGATCCAGCTGCGGGTCAAGGCCGCCGGCGAGCGCGAGCTGGGACAGAACCTGCATCCGCACATGCTGCGACACTCCTTCGCCAGCCACATGCTGGAATCCTCCCAGGACCTGCGCGCCGTACAGGAACTGCTGGGGCACTCGGATATCAAGACCACGCAGATCTATACCCACCTGGACTTCCAGCACCTGGCAGCGGTCTACGACAGCGCCCACCCACGGGCCAAACGCAACAAAGGCGGTGAGTAATGACGATCAAGCTGATCACCTTCGATCTCGACGACACGCTGTGGGATACCGCGCCCGTGATCGTCAGCGCCGAAGCCGTACTGCGCCAGTGGCTGACCGACCACGCTCCGCAGCTGGGCAGCGTACCGGTGGAGCATCTCTGGACCATCCGTGAACGGGTGCTGAACAACGAACCGGGGCTCAAGTACCGCATCAGCGCGCTGCGCCGGCGGGTGCTGTTTCATGCGCTGGAGGAAGCCGGCTACGACCTGGGACAGGCCAATGCCCTGGCTGACCAGAGTTTTGAAGTGTTCCTGCATGCCCGGCATCAACTGGATATCTTTCCCGAAGTGCAGCCGACCCTGGAAGCGCTAGCCAACCACTTCGCGCTGGGCGTGGTCACCAATGGCAACGCCGATGTGCGCCGCCTGGGGCTGGCGGATTACTTCAAGTTCGCCCTGTGCGCCGAAGACATCGGCATCGCCAAGCCCGATGCACGGCTGTTTCACGAGGCCCTGCAACGGGGCGAGGCGACGCCGGACACCGCCGTGCACATCGGCGACCACCCGGGCGACGACATCGCCGGGGCGCAGCAGGCCGGCTTGCGGGCCATCTGGTTCAACCCGGCCGGCAAGGTCTGGGAGGCCGAGCGGCTGCCGGACGCGGAAATCCGCAGCCTGACCGAACTGCCGAAACTGCTGGCGCGCTGGCACAGAGGCGCCTGATAGCTCGATCACCGCAATACGGTGTCATTGCCCAACAAGCGCCCATGAAAAAGCCCGCAGCGACGGCGGGCTTTTTCAGCAAGCAAGTGGCGGGCGCTTAGATAGGCCGGCTACCGTACTTGTTATCAGGCTTCTTGGGCGGATCGGCAACCACATTGGCCTCGACTTCCTGCACTTTACCGCCACGGGCCAGGAACTCCTCCATGGCGCGCGCCAGTGCATCACGCTCTTTGTTCTTGGCTTCGACACTCGGCAACTCGTCTACCGAGACGGCAGCCTTGGCCTTGCCTTTGGCGGTCGGGGCAGGAACATCACTGCCATCGTCTTCCGCCACATCGTCGGCGGCCGCTTCAAGACCTTCTTCGGTTTCGTCTTCGTCGCCTACTTCGAGGTCGTCGTTTTCCAGATCATCGTCGCTCATGTTCTACCTCATGACTTGCGAAAAGCAGATTAGTTATAGCCCAGCTGAGCCGACTGTCGAAGGCCGCTGGAAAAAAATCAACATCCACTGATAACCAGCGGCTTATGCCTTATCACCGTGCAAGGTGGCAAGGACTTTGCGGGCACCGCCATGATCGCGATGCTCGCCCAGATAAACGCCTTGCCAGCTGCCTAACGCCAAGCGACCTGCCGATACCGGCAAGCTCAATTGACAGCCTAGCAAACTGGCCTTGAAGTGCGCCGGCAGATCATCGGGCCCTTCGTCGTCATGTTCATACCCGGCCATGCCTTGCGGCACCAGGGTGTTGAAAAAACGCTCGAAGTCACGACGAACCGCAGGGTCGGCATTCTCGTTGATGGTCAACGAGGCCGAGGTATGCTGCAGCCACAAATGCAACAGACCGACCCGGCATGCCTTCAGTTCAGGCAGGCCGGCGAGCAACTCGTCCGTTACCAGATGAAAGCCCCGGGGCCTTGCCCGCAGGGTAATCAGAGTCTGTTGCCACATACAGTTCTCCGCACATTCGGCGCGCATTCTAGCGCGCTCTGGGAAAAAACAAAGTGCCGAATATTCCTCCAATGCTGTAAGTCATTGACCCGAAAAAAAAGCGCTCATCAAACTGGCTGACAAGCTCTGGGAAAAACCTTTCAGCTGTCTCTCAATGACAAAACGCAGACAAAAAAATGCCCGGCAAGCCGGGCATTTTTTTCAGGCGAAATTACAGGTTGTAACCACGCTCGTTGTGTTGCGCCAGGTCGAGGCCGACCGACTCTTCTTCCTCGGTGACACGCAGCCCGATGACCACATCCAGCACCTTGAGGATGATGAAGGTGACGATCGCGGTGTAGATCACCGTGAAGCCCACGCCTTTGCACTGGATCCACACTTGTGCGGCGATGTCGGTCACGGTGCCGAAGCCGCCCAGCGATGGCGCGGCAAACACGCCGGTGAGGATCGCGCCGAGGATACCGCCGATACCGTGCACGCCGAAGGCGTCCAGGGAGTCGTCGTAGCCCAGTTTGCGTTTCAGGGTGGTCGCGCAGAAGAAGCACACCACGCCCGCAGCCAGGCCGATCACCAGGGCGCCCATCGGGCCTACGGTGCCAGCGGCAGGCGTGATCGCCACCAGGCCGGCAACCACACCCGAGGCGATGCCCAGGGCGCTTGGCTTACCGTGGGTCAGCCATTCGGCGAACATCCAGCCCAGCGCCGCGGCGGCGGTGGCGATCTGGGTCACCAGCATCGCCATGCCGGCGGTGCCGTTGGCGGCGGCGGCGGAACCGGCGTTGAAGCCGAACCAGCCGATCCACAGCATGGCCGCGCCCATCAGGGTGTAACCCAGGTTGTGCGGCGCCATCGGGGTGGTCGGGAAGCCTTTACGCTTGCCCAGCACCAGGCAAGCCACCAGGCCGGCGATACCGGCGTTGATGTGCACCACGGTGCCGCCGGCGAAGTCCAGCACGCCCCAGTCCCACATCAGGCCGCCATTGCCGGACCAGACCATGTGCGCGATCGGCGCGTAGACCAGGGTGAACCAGATGGCCATGAAGATCAGCATGGCGGAGAACTTCATCCGCTCGGCGAAGGCACCGACGATCAGCGCCGGGGTAATGATGGCGAAGGTCATCTGGAAGGTGATGAACACCGCCTCGGGGAACAGCGCCGCCGGGCCGGTCAGGCTCGCCGGGGTGACGCCGGCCAGGAAGGCCTTGCCCATGCCGCCGACGAAGGAGTTGAAGTTGACGACGCCCTGCTCCATGCCGGTGGTGTCGAACGCGATGCTGTAGCCATAAATGACCCACAGGATGCTGATCAGACCGGTAATGGCGAAGCACTGCATCATCACGGAAAGAATGTTTTTCGAGCGCACCATGCCGCCGTAGAACAGCGCCAGGCCGGGAATGGTCATGAACAGCACCAGGGCCGTCGAGGTCAGCATCCAGGCGGTATCGCCGGAATTGAGGACTGGGGCTGCCACTTCGTCCGCCGCCATGGCCAGGCCAGGCATTACGAGGGACAACAGGGCTCCTAGCCCTGCGATTTTACGCAGAGTCATATTGTTTTCTCCTGGGGCGTTGGGTTTGGGGCGGCTTAGATGGCGTCGGTATCGGTTTCGCCGGTACGGATGCGAATAGCCTGTTCCAGATTGACCACGAAGATCTTGCCGTCACCGATCTTGCCGGTGTTGGCGGCCTTGGTTATCGCCTCGATGACCCGATCAAGATCCTTGTCGTCGATGGCGACGTCGATCTTCACCTTGGGCAGGAAGTCGACTACGTACTCCGCGCCGCGATACAGCTCGGTGTGCCCCTTCTGCCGGCCGAAGCCTTTGACCTCAGTAACGGTAATGCCCTGCACGCCGATCTCGGACAGCGACTCGCGCACGTCGTCCAACTTGAACGGCTTGATGATGGCAGTGACTAGCTTCATGAAACTTTCTCCCGAATTGGTGGACTTGCCCCAGGAAAACAAACCCGACTCAAGTCTAAGCGCAGTGCCTGGCTTTGTAACGCATCGTCGGCCTTCCTCGACCAGACCGACGCCAGCTAACCGCTGCCGACGAAACACTTCCCCGCTCCGCCTGCCGCACTGCATTCGTCACAGCGACTGCATCAGTGCATGGGTCATCAGCGACTAAGCAGAAACCTTGCCATCTCATGAAAACCCACTGATTTCAGTCCCTTGGCCGCCGCCACGGAGACCACTTCGCCATCATCGCCACGGATACGCACAACAACGGTGCGCCACTGCCCGGCGCAATGCGCGAAAAGCGTGCATCCCCGCCTGCCAATTGACTATAGACAGTGCGTGATACACTGCCCGCCATTGTTTTCAGGACACCTCCCATGCTCGCGCCCAAAGACCTCCTCGATGCCCTGAGCGGCCATGCCGCCCGCCTGTTCAGCGGCGATACCCCACTGCCCCGCGCCGAAATCGAAAGCCAGTTCAAGGCCCTGCTGCAAAGCGGCTTCAGCAAGCTGGACCTGGTCAGCCGGGAAGAATTCGACAGCCAGATGGTCGTCCTGGCCCGCACCCGCGCCCGCCTGGAAAGCCTCGAGGCGAAGGTGGCCGAGCTGGAAGCGAAGCTCAATCCGAGCGAGCAATAACCAGCTCGACCGCGCTCCTGCGCATAGGCTCGACCGGACAGCACCTGCCATCGGTCGAGCCGGGCCCTGCCAGCAAAGATTTTCCGCCCCGCCCGTTCATTTCCCCCTACTCCGCCGATAACATGTCCAGCGTTTGCGATCCTGGCCCCCCTTGGGCGAGTCATGCCCCGCAACACCGCCAAGCAACGCGAACGCTTGCCTCGACTTAATTGCACCAGGTAGCCCTATGACCGCGCCAAAACCCTTCAGCCGCTTGGCCTTCTTCGTTCATACCGCCGAGATGCTCAATCACTATCAGGCGGTCTGGAGCCTGCTCGGGGCCGACGCTTTCGACGTGGTCCTGCATGGCACCCATGAAGAGCGCGCGCAAAGCCGCGAACTGATCGGCGGCCTGGGTTACAGCTGCCACGGCAGCCTGGATGTGATCAAGGCCAATCACCGCTATGACGTGGTGGTCTCCAACCACAGCATGTACGACCACGGCTCGCAGCCGATGATCAAGGCGCTGGGCCATCGGCAGGTGCGCTTCATGTACGCCCTGGGCAAGTACAAACACAACTTTTCCAGCTGGAACCAACACTACGACCTGATCCTGTGTTTCGGCCCCTGGCAGGCCGAGCGCCTGCGCGAATGCTGCGACGCCGTGACCTTCCAGATGGGTTACCCGCGCTACGACGCCTACTTCCGCGAAACCTCGCTGCAAGGCCAGCACCCGGCGGACCTGGCCCTGGACCGGGCGAAAAAGACCGTGCTGTGGCTGCCGACCTGGATGGAGCTGTCGTCGATCAGCCGCTTCGCCGACGCCATGGCCGGGTTGTGCGATCGCTACAACGTCATCGTGAAGACCCATCCGCTGTCGGCCGAGGCCGATCCCGAGGCGCTGAAACTGCTTGAGCAATACCCGTTCACCGCGGTGATTACCCGCGTCTACGACAACCTGACCCTGTTCCGCTGCGCCGACTATGTGGTTTCGGACTACGGCGGAACCGCGTTCGGCGCCCTGTACCTGGACAAGAACCTGCTGCTGTTGAACGTACCGGACGCCGAGCAGGACGCGCTGACCGGCGAGGAATCGCCCGATGTGCTGCTGCGCAACGACATCGTCAACCTCGACCCTGAGGCGCGTTGGCAACTGGCCGACCTGCTGGGGGACGAAAGCCTCTGGCAACAGCAGGCCGCGGTCCGCCAGCGCCTGCGTCGCCATTACTTCGCGCCCAGCTATGGTTTCTCGGCGGAGCTGGCGGTCCTGGCGCTGCGCAACATCGAAAACATACTCAAGCAGGGGTGAAACCATGGTGATCTGGCTGGTCGGCATGTCAGGAGCGGGCAAAACCACGATTGGCCGGGCCCTGTATGCCAGCCTGAAAGCGCAGCGGCCGCAGACCGTGTTCGTCGACGGCGACGAGATTCGCGCGCTGTTTCGCCATGACCAGCGGGCGGATGCCTACAGCGTCGCCGGACGGCGGGTCAACGCCGAACGGATCCAGGCCCTGTGCGGCTGGCTCGATGGCCAGGGCATCGATGTGGTCTGCTGCATCCTGTCGATGTTCCAGGACATCAGCGACGACAACCGCCAGCGTTTCTCCAGCTACCGGGAAGTGTTCGTCGATGTGCCGCTGAGCACCCTGGTCAGCCGTGACAACAAGGGGCTGTATCAGTCCGCCCTGCGGGGCGAACAGAGCAACGTGGTGGGCGTGGACATCGAATACCCGCCGCCGCAACACCCGGACCTGGTGTTGCACAACCGTCACGAGCCCGACGATATTCCTGGCTACGTGGAACGCATTCGCCAGCTCTGTGGGTATCCACCGTCATGCTGAACTACGCCTACAGCGACGGGGACCTGCTGGAAACCCCGCAGACCTACCGTTACAGCAGCTTCCAGGGCGAAGCCTTAGTCGACGCCTGGCGCACCTCGCGCCTGGCTGCGTGCGCCCACTTGCCGGCGCCGGCCTTGCCCACACTGCATCCACAAGGCCCGGCGCACGCCGAGGACAGCACGGCGCTGCTGAGCCACCTGTGCCTGGAAATGCGCGCGGGCGCCGGAGTCTCCGGCCCGCTGGCAGCCTACTGGCTGCCGCGCCTGCTGAAGAAATTCGAAGTGAGCAAACGCCTGTATACCGGCTACGAAGCCGCGGCTCCGCACCGTCCGCTGCCCCACGGCAGCTACGGGTCCGTACCGCCTTATCTGCTGCTGGCCGAGTGCATGCTGCACGGCTGGCAAGCGAGCGGCGCGGCCTATTACCTCAATGGCCTGCTCAAGCTGACGGACACCCTGGTGTCGCAGCAGGGCCGCCTCGACCCGGACCAGGCCGCCTACCTGGCCTGGCTGCTGACCCAGGAACAACAGGTGCTGGCCACCGTCGCCCGGGAGGCCGGCCTATGAGTCGCGCCCGCCTGCTGATCCTCTGCGCCCACACCGCGCGCTCGGTCGCCTACCTGCAAGGCATGGCGGCAGCCGGTATCGAACCTGACGCGGTGATTGTCTACGGCCAGGGCGGCGGCGCGTTGCAGACCACCCGCGAGTTGCAGGTACAGCCACTTGCAGGGTTGTTCTGCCCGGACCTGAGCCAGGACCTCGACACCTGCCTGGCCGCCCTGGACTGGTCCCACGAGGTGTGCCCGGCCCCGGCTCTCGACGACCCGCAGTTGCTCGCACTGATCGCCCGCCAGGCGCCGGACCTGCTGGTCTACTCTGGGTACGGCGGGCAACTGGTGCCGGCGGCCCTCTTGAGTCGTTACCCGGTGCTGCATATCCATTCCGGCTGGCTGCCGGATTATCGCGGCAGCACCACCCTGTACTACCAGATCATCGAACAGCGTGAATGCGCCGCCAGCGCCCTGCTGCTCGACGAGCAGATCGACACCGGCCCGGTAATGGCGCGCAAGGCTTATCCGCTGCCGCCGCCAGGCATGGACGTCGACTACCTGTATGACAATGCGATCCGCGCCGACCTGCTGGTACAAGTCCTGAGCCACTGGCGTCGCGAAGGCGCCCAGGCCCTGCGACCCCTGCCGGCCGAGGCCGAGAAGCCGCCTTACTTCATCATTCACCCGTTGCTCAAGCACCTGGCCCTGTTGGCGGTGGACAAGCACGAGGACGCGCCATGAACCAGGCCGCCGCGAACACCATTCGTTTCGGGACCAAGTCCGAAACCCTGGAGCGCCTGCAACCACGGGTCACTCGCTCGCGAATCCTGCCGCTGTATTTCTTCACCGCGCGGCAGTGGCTTGATGCCCCCGCGAACGTGCTGCAGAACATCGCCAGGATGGAGCATGGCGGTTGCGTGATCGTGCGCAGCAGCGCGCAGAACGAAGACAGCGTCAACAGTTCCATGGCCGGCCTGTTCACCAGTTGCCTGAATGTCAGTATCACCGACCCTCGGGCCTTGAGCGTCGCCATCGAACAGGTGATCGCGTCCTTTGCCGAGCACCGCTGCGAGGACAACCAGATCCTGATCCAGCCGATGCTGACCTCGATCCAGATGAGCGGCGTGGTGATGACCCACGACCTGGAACATGGCGCCCCTTATTACGTGGTGAACTACGACGACGAGAGCGGCCTGACCGATACCATCACCGGCGGCCAGGGCATCCAGAAAACCGTGCTGGTCTACCGCGACACCGAGAGTGCCCAGTTGCGCTCGCCACGCCTGCAGGCAGTGATCGACGCCTGCAGGGAGCTGGAAACGCTCTGCGGCAACGTGCCGCTGGACATCGAATTCGCCGTCGACCACCACCAGCAGGTGTATGTGTTGCAGGTACGGCGCATCACCCTGTGCAACACCTGGCATCCGGTCACCGAACGGCGGGTGGCGCGCCAGCTCGAGCACATCCAGCGCTTCCTGGGCAAACGCCTGGCGCCCCAGGCCGGTCTGTATGGCGACAGCACCTTGCTGGGGGTGATGCCCGACTGGAACCCGGCGGAAATCATCGGCACCACTCCGCGCCCGCTGGCGGCCTCGTTGTATCGGCGCCTGGTGACCGATTCGACCTGGCGCGAAGCGCGCGCCCTGATGGGCTATCACCACCCGCGGCACCAGGCGCTGATGGTGATGCTAGGCCATCACCCGTATATCGACGTGCGCTGCAGCTTCAACTCGTTCCTGCCGGCGGGCCTGGAACCGGGGTTGTGCACCAGGCTGGTCAACGCCTGGCTACAGCGACTGCAAGCCCACCCGCAATGGCACGACAAGGTCGAGTTCGAAGTCGTCCAGACCTGCCTGGACTTCACCTTCGACGCCGACTTCGCCGAGCGTTATGGCGACAGCCTCAGCGCCGCCGAGCAACGGGCCTATCGCTCGGCCCTCGACCAACTGACGCTGCGCGCGCTGAGCGGTAACGGCGCCGGCGCTCTGCCGCCCTTGCTGGACCAGGTGCGCGCCCACGAGCGCCAGCAGCAACGCCGGCGTCTCGATGCCATTCCAGCCGACCTCGACAGCATCCACCGCCTGCTGCTGGACTGCCGCGAGCAAGGCACGCTGCCGTTCGCCATGCTCGCCCGGCATGCATTCATCGCCGAAGCCCTGCTGCGCTCGGCCTGCCGCCGTGGCGCCCTGAGCAACGAGCGCCTGCTGTCCTGGAAGCAGTCGATCCACACCGTCACCACCGAACTGACGCGCGAATACGCCCAGGTCTGCGCCGACGTCCGGACACTGCCAGCCTTTGTCGCCAAGTTCGGCCATCTGCGTCCCGGTACCTACGACATCACCTCATTGCGTTATGACGAGCGCCACGACCTGTTCGCTGCCGCGACCGTCGAGCTAGGTCATGGCGAGAGTTCGCAAGCAACCTTCCAACTGCAACCCGAAGAGCGCCAGGCCCTGCAGCAGTTGATCGACGAACAAGGCTGGCCGCTGTCGACCGAACACCTGCTGGACTATGCCAGCCAGGCCATCCAGGCCCGGGAATACGCCAAGCTGGTGTTCACCCGGGACCTGTCCGACGCCCTGCAACTGCTGGTGAGTTGGGGCGCCGACGTTGGCCTGGCCAGGGAAGACCTGTCCTTTCTCGATATCCACCCGCTGCTCGACAGCCTCACCACGCCGCTGATGGACGACACCGACCGGGTCCTGCTGGAGTCGGCCAGCCAGGCGCGACGCAGTTATGAGCAGGGCATCTCGCTGAAGCTCGGGCACCTGATCAGCGCCGTCGACGATGTGTTCGTCGCGCCGCTGCATCGCAGCCTGCCCAACTTCATCACCCGGCAGAACGTCGAAGCCGTCGGCATGGAATTGCGCCAGGACACCCCGGCCTCGGCGCCGCTCAAGGGCAAGATCGTCTGCATCGAAAATGCCGACCCCGGCTATGACTGGGTCTTCACCCGCGGTATCGCCGGGCTGGTCACCCAATACGGCGGGGCCAACTCGCACATGGCCATCCGCTGCGCCGAATTCGGCATTCCGGCGGCCATCGGTTGTGGCGAACAGCTGTTCAACCGGATCCTGCGCAGCCCGCGCATCGCCCTCAATTGTCGCGACAAGACCCTGAACCCGGTGCAGCCATGAAACGCCTCGGCATCACCCTGAGAACCTGCAACCCGCAGGCCTATCACGAACCGCGCGACGGCCTGGCCAGGGACTGGTACCGCTTTTTTGCCGAACTCGGCTGCGGCAACCAATGGCTGCTGCTGCCCCACCTGGGCGAGGACACCGTGGCCTATGCCCGTGCCCAGGGCGTGCAAGGCGTGATCTTCAGCGGTGGCGACGACCTCGGCGGCGACCCGTTGCGCGACCGGAGCGAACAGGCGCTGCTGGCCCATTGCGTGGCCGAGCGGTGGCCGGTGCTGGGGGTCTGCCGCGGGTTGCAACTGATCCACAGCTTTTTCGGCGGCCGGCTGGCCGATGCCGACCGCGACGTGCACGTCGCGCAACGCCACCTCATCACCTTGCTGGCCGCCGACGAGCTGCCCTGGCTACCGGGCCAGGCCGCTTCGCGCTCGGTCAATTCCTTCCACGGCAAACAGTTGCTCGACCCGCTGCCCGCCACCCTGCGCCCCTGGGCCCTGGACGCAGCCGGAACCTGCGAGGCCCTGGTGCATACCAGCCTCAAGGTGGCCGGCATCATGTGGCATCCCGAGCGCGAAGCAACGCTGGACGAAGCCGATCGACAACTGTGCCAATGGCTCTTTGAGTGACCTGACATGAAAGCCGTAATTCTCGCCGCCGGCCGCGGCTCCCGCCTGAAACACCTGACCGCCGCGCAACCCAAGCCCCTGGCCCGCCTGGCTGGCAAGCCGCTGCTCGAATGGCAACTGCAAGCCCTGGAAAACGCCGGTGTCGACGAGGTGCATCTGGTCAGCGGTTATTGCAGCGAAGCCCTTGAAGGCTATGGCCAGAGCCGGCTGTACAACCCGCATTGGGCCAGCAGCAACATGGTGCGCAGCCTGATGCGCGCCGATGCCCTGCTATCCAGCGAACCGACCCTGGTGTGCTACGGCGATATCGTCTACCGCCCGGACATCGTCCGTGACCTGATGGCCTCCCAGGCCCCCCTGAGCATCACCTACGACCTCGACTGGTGGGACCTGTGGTCGGCGCGCTCCGATGATCCCCTCAGCGACGCCGAAAGCTTCCGTCAACAGGCTGGCCAGTTGCTGGGTATCGGTGAAAGGGTCGCCAGCCGCGAGGAAATCGAGGGCCAGTACATGGGCCTGCTGAAATTCACCCCCGAAGGCTGGAGCCAGGTCCGGGCGCTGCTGTCCGGCATGAGCGACCCGCAGATCGACAAACTGGACATGACCAGCCTGCTGCGTGCCCTGCTCCAGGCCGGCACCGCTATCGCCACCGTGGCCATTCGCGGCGGCTGGGTGGAAGTCGACAATCAGTCGGACATCGCCCTGTACGAACAGCGCATCGCCCAACCGGGCTGGTCCCACGACTGGCGCGGCTGAGCCGCCCGCCGCAACATCCTGAGTCTATTTGCTGGTGCGGCGTAGCCTCGGCCGGGGCTAGGCTTGCACAACCGCAGGACGCGGTTTCCCAGCCTCAAGGAACGAGTCATGTCTCTGGCCATCGTCCACAGCCGTGCCCAGACCGGCGTGCAAGCGCCGGCCGTGTCGGTCGAAGTCCATCTGGCCAACGGCCTGCCGGCCCTGACTCTGGTGGGCCTGCCCGAAGCGGCGGTCAAGGAAAGCAAGGACCGGGTGCGCAGCGCCATTCTCAATGCCGGCTTCGATTTTCCGGCCCGGCGCATCACCCTCAACCTCGCCCCGGCCGACCTGCCCAAGGACGGCGGGCGCTTCGACCTGGCAATTGCCCTGGGCATTCTTGCCGCCAGCGTGCAGGTGCCGACACTGGCCCTGGAGAATGTCGAATGCCTGGGCGAGCTGGCGCTTTCCGGCGCGGTTCGCCCGGTGCGCGGCGTGCTGCCGGCGGCCCTGGCCGCGCGCCAGGCCGGCCGCATGCTGATGGTGCCGCGCGCGAATGCCGAGGAAGCCTGCCTGGCCTCAGGACTGAAGGTGATTGCCGTCGAGCATTTGCTGGAAGCCGTCGCTCACTTCAACGGCCACACCCCGATCGAGCCCTATGCCTCGGACGGCCTGCTCTACCAGAACCGCCCCTATCCCGACCTGAATGAAGTGCAGGGCCAACTGGCTGCCAAACGCGCGCTGCTGGTGGCCGCGGCCGGTGCGCACAACCTGCTGTTCAGCGGCCCACCAGGCACCGGCAAGACCTTGCTGGCCAGCCGCCTGCCTGGCCTGTTGCCGCCGCTGGAGGAACAGGAAGCCCTGGAAGTGGCCGCCATCCAGTCGGTCACCAGCCACATTCCCCTGAGCCATTGGCCGCAACGGCCCTTCCGTCAACCTCATCACTCGGCTTCTGGACCGGCGCTGGTGGGGGGTGGCTCGAAACCGCAACCCGGGGAAATCACACTCGCCCATCACGGTGTGCTGTTCCTCGATGAATTGCCGGAATTTGATCGCAAGGTGCTGGAGGTGCTGCGCGAACCCCTGGAGTCGGGGCAGATCGTCATTGCCCGGGCCCGCGACCGGGTACATTTCCCCGCGCGCTTCCAGTTGGTGGCAGCAATGAACCCCTGCCCCTGTGGATATCTGGGCGAACCCAGTGGCCGCTGCCGCTGCACACCGGAGCAGATCCAGCGTTATCGCAACAAGCTCTCGGGGCCGCTGCTCGACCGCATCGACCTGCACCTGACCGTGGCCCGGGAAAGCACGGCCCTCAACCCCAAGCCCCCGGCTGGGGACAACACCGCGCAAGCCGCGGCCCTGGTGGCCCGCGCCCGGGAGCGGCAACAGCGACGCCAGGGTTGCGCCAATGCTTTTCTCGACCTGCCGGGCCTGCGCCGGCATTGCCAGTTATCCACAACCGACGAGCGCTGGCTGGAAACCGCCTGCGAACGCCTGACCTTGTCCCTGCGCGCCGCCCACCGCCTGCTCAAGGTCGCCCGCACCCTGGCGGACCTCGAGCAGGTCGAGCAGATCAGCCGCGAGCACCTGGCCGAAGCGCTGCAATACCGGCCGGCCGCGAGCTGAGGAGGATCACTCCTTGCTCAGGTCCACCAGTGGCGTCGGCCGTACTTCGGTCTGCCGGCCGTTCTGGATCTGGCTGATCTCGGCCAGGGACTTATCCACAGCCGCCTTGTCGGCCAGCAGGCTGTAGCGGATCTGGAATTGCTTGCTCTGCCTGGCCTCGATGGTCGGCACCAGGCCCAGCGGGCGCTGGTAGCGGCGGTTGTAGGAGAAACTGGTGCCCGGCTCCAGGCCGGTCACATAGCCCTGGCCCTGGGTGTCGGTGTTTTTCCACAGGGAGAACACCGGCAGCTGCCGGGTATTGAAGCCCACCGCCACGCCAAGGCTGCCGGCCTTGTTATGCAGCACCGTCAGGGTATCGCCCTGGGCATCGGCATAAGGCACCACGTTGTAGACGGTCTCGTCGTAGTCCCGGGTCGGGCCGCGGTAGGTTTGCCAATCGGTAAGGTCGGCCTTGGCCTTGTCATTGAAGGGCGACACCTGCTTCACCGGTGCAGTGAACTTCGCGCCCTCTTCGAGGAACGGCGTGCTGAAGTTGCTGTGATACAGCGCCTGGTATTCCTTCGGGTAATCGCCGTTGTTGGTCAGGGTGTCGTTGAGGGCGAAACTGACACTGCCCGGCTCGGTCACCAGCTCAGTGGCCACCGAGAAATCGACCTTCTTGAACGCCTGTTCCTTGAGCTCGCCGCGCAGGCTGATGGTGTACGGCGGCTTCTCGTCGATATGCAGGGTGACCTTGTTCGCCGGGATGTTCGCCGCGCGACCGTGCAGGGTCAGCAGCTCGCCGTTATCCATGCCCGGGTGCCCGACCCACTCGTAGCCACAGCGGGTCACCAGCTCGTTGAACCCTTCCAGCCAGCCCAGGCCGCCACGACCGTTGAGCTCGATGAACGACGGATTGACCACCTCCTTGACCGGCGAATCCCACCCCATGCGCACCGGGCCGACGGAAGCCTGCAGCACGTTCATGCCGCGGGTCGGCACTACCGAGAGTTTCATCGCACCGTTGTCGATATCGACAATGCTCACCCCCTCCTGGCGCCCGCCATGCAGGGTACGCAGGGTCACGGAAAAGGGCTTGGCGGTTTTCACCCCCAGCTGCGCGCTGGTGATATGGAAGTCCTGGGCGGCCTTGTCGGTATCGAGCAGAACATAGTCCCAGGCCATGGCGTGGGAAGCAGCGGTGAATGCGGAAAGAGCGACCAGCAGTCTGAGTGGAGTCATGGGCGTGTGCCTTTATTGGAGTTGTGGGATTTTTATAGCGCTGATGAATCGTTTCAGCAACCTAATTTCCGCAACCGGTCGGCACACTCGAACGCCTCTCCCGGGCTCAGCGAATCTTCAATAACAACTCGACCACTTCCATCACCTCGTCCATCGCCGCTGCGGCGGCCTCGGCCGAGGGTCGCAGCAACAGGCCGTCGGCATAGCCCATGATCTGGGCGAAGATCTGCCGGGCTGCGCGTGCGGGTGATGCGCACTGGAACACCTGGGCCTGCACGCCGGCTTCGATGATGCTGGCGAGCATGGCCTGCCACTGCTCATCCACCTTCTGGTAGGCCTCGGCCAGCGCGGTGTCGTGCATGGCTTCATCCCAGGCATCGAGCCACAGCGCCCAGCTGTCTTCGGCGGAAACCGGCAGGCAATCGCGCAGGAATCCATGCAGGGCCGCAAGCGGCGGCAAGCCAACCAGGGGGGCGCCTACGGCGTCCAGTTGCTCTGTGGCAAAACGCACGAAGGCTTCGCGACGCAATTCGTTCCAATCGCTGAAGTAGTGATAGATGTGGCTACGGGACAGGCCAGCGTGGTCCGCCAGGTCGCGGGTGGAAACGGCGGCGAAGCCCTTGCTGAGAAACAGCTCCAGGGCGGCGGCGATGATCTGGTCTTTGCGGTCGGTACGGGACATACGGGCATTACCTCAGGGCGCCGGTGGATGGATGGCGCTTGCATTTTGAGCGATCGCTCAAATACCATTGAGCAGTCGCTCAATAATAGCGTTTATCTTCCCTCCGGTGCACCCATGTCAGCCGTTACCCCGCAAGTCCTGATCGATGAAAGCAAGAAAATCGGCCAGCAATCCGCCAGCCAGACCCTGAAAGCCATCGCCCGCGCCTACCCCGGCAAGCTGTTCTGCACCTTGTCACTGGTGGCGCTGGAGAACGCGTTGCTGCTGGCCTACCCGCTGTTTGCCGGGTTCGCGGTGGACTCGATCATTCGCGGCGACGCCGGCAGCGCCCTGGTCTATGCCCTGGTGGTGCTGGGGTTCTGGGTGGTCGGGGCCGCGCGGCGGGCGGTGGATACCCGCACCTTCACGCGGATCTACGCCGACCTGGCGGTGCCGGTGATCCTCAACCAGCGCCTGCAGAACCAGAGCACCTCCACCGCCGCGGCGCGGGTGGTGCTGGCTCGGGAGTTCGTCGACTTCTTCGAGAAGCACGTACCGACCATCGCCACCGCGCTGGTCTCGATTGTCGGCGCGGCGGTGATGCTGCTGGTGATCGAACCCTGGGTCGGCCTGGCCTGCCTGGTGGCCTTGCTGCTGTGCATCACCCTGCTGCCGCGTTTTGCCCGGCGCAATCAGGAGCTGCATGAGCGCCTGAACGACCGGCTGGAAAAGGAAATCGGCCTGGTGGCCAAGGTCGGCGCCACGTCCCTGCAACGGCACTACCGGCTACTGTCGCGGCTGCGGATCTGGCTGTCGGACCGCGAGGCGGCGGCCTATCTCCTGCTTGGCTCGGCGGCCGCGCTGCTGTTCGTGATCGCCATCAGCCAACTGGCCCTGACCGAAGGGGTCAAGGCCGGGCATGTGTACGCGGTGATGACCTACCTGTGGACCTTTGTCAGCAGCCTGGATGAAGCACCGACCATGGTCGACCAGCTGGCGCGCCTGCGGGATATCGGCAAGCGGGTGGACCCGGGGCTCGCCGAACCGGACGAGCCCCGCTGAAACATTAGAACGGCCGGATGCGATAGCCGTTGCCATCCTTGGCTTCGGCGAACTTGTAATACGCCGACAGATTGACCTTCTCGGCGATGTGCTGGGTGAATGACACGCCGTCATCACCCCACACCCGACCGATGTGGCTGTAGGCAAAGGCTTGTGCGGCCCACTGCTTGTCGCCCTTGCCCATGTTGTTCATGGCCACGTAACCGGACGACGTCCGGGACATGCCGCTGACCTCGCCACTGACATCGTTCTGGCCGTTGGTGACCGGTGAAATGAACACCTTGGCGCTGGTGGTTCGGGCTTCGGCGTATTGCGAGAGCTTCTGGTTCTCCGAGTGGTTGAGCACCAGCAGCACCTTGCCCTGCAGTTGGCTAGCGGTCGGCCAGGACTTGCCCTTGAGCGAGCCCTGCAAGGCACCGCTGCTGACACCCAGGTGCTGGGCCAGGTCGCCCGGGGTATAGAGCTTGCCCTGGAAAATCCGGCTGACCAGATCATCGAAGTCTTTCGGCGTACGCCCGGAGCTTTCCTTCGACCAGCCCTGCTTCTTGTCGAGGATCAGGGTAATCGGGAAGTGCCCGGGATGGCTGTCGCTCCAGAGCCTGATGTCGTTGAGGCAGGCCTCGAGATCGTTGGTGCCTTTGCCGTCGCCGGTGCAGTTGTTGTCATTGCCGGACTGGAACAGCGTGCCGGGGTTGTGCCGCACGAACCAGTGACCGGCCGAACCACCGGTGACCGCATCGCGCTGGTCCCAGAAATCCAGCTCCAGGGTACGCACGCTGTCGAGCACACTGGTGAAGGTGCTGGCGTACTGTTTTTCGTAGCAGTTATGGCACGCCACCTGGGCGATAGCGTTGAAGGCGCTGTACCAGGAAGCCGGAGAAATGAATCCCGCGGCCTCCTGGCTGGACGCCATCTGGCTGGCCAGCGCCAGGGGCAGTACGGCTGTACGGAGGGCAAAACGAGTGAGACGGGACATGTCAGCTCCTGCCGGGAAGGCATCCTGTAGGGAAATTGCCCCTATGTTTTAGCCCAGCCCCACGCATTTGCAATCGGCCTCCCCGCCGCTGCCCAGCGGCCACGCGATCGGAGCACGCAACCGGTATCAACGGAACCGATCGACCTCCTGGCGCAAGTCCGCCGCCAGCTTCTCCAGTTCCTTGGCGGTGATCGCCAGGTTCGACACCACTTCGCGCTGTTCGCTGTTGGCCAGGGCAATGCTTTGCAGGTTGCTGCTGAGCAGGGTTGCGGTGCTGCTCTGCTCCTGGGTCGCGGTGGTGATCGCGGCGAACTGCTGGCCGGCCGAGCGGCTCTGCTCGTCGATGCGCGCCAGGGCCGAGGCGACATTGGCGTTGCGCGACAGGCCTTCCTGCATCAGCACATTGCCCTGCTCCATGGTGGCGATGGCGTTGCCGGTTTCCTGCTGGATGCTGTTGATCATCCCCGAGATTTCGTCGGTGGCCTCACGGGTCCGCGACGCCAGGTTGCGCACCTCATCGGCGACCACGGCAAAACCACGGCCCTGCTCACCAGCACGCGCGGCTTCGATGGCAGCGTTGAGC
Organism: Pseudomonas sp. GW531-T4; assembly: GCF_017349615.1. Taxonomy (NCBI): domain Bacteria; kingdom Pseudomonadati; phylum Pseudomonadota; class Gammaproteobacteria; order Pseudomonadales; family Pseudomonadaceae; genus Pseudomonas; species Pseudomonas sp. GW531-T4. The sequence goes on along the minus strand of NZ_JACMZT010000012.1, from coordinate 54,102 downwards.
GCCAGCAGGTTGGTCTGGTCGGCAATCGCGGTGATCACCCCGACGATGCCGCCGATTTCCTCGGAGCGCTGGCCCAGGGTATTGATCACCGTCGCGGTGCTGTTCAAGGCGCCGGCGATCTGCTCCAGCGAGGCCGAGGCCTCTTCCATCGAGGTGCGGCCGATCCGGGTCTGCTGGGCATTTTCCTGGGCCAGGCGTTCGGTGTTGCCCATGTTGTCGGCGATGTTCAGCGAAGTGGCGCTGAACTCCTCCACCGCCCCGGCCATGCTGCTGATTTCGCCCGACTGCTGCTCCATGCCCTCGTACGCCCCGCCTGACAGCCCGGACAGCGCCTGGGCCCGGCCATTGACCTCCTCGGCGGCCCTGCGGATGTGCTCGACCATGGTCGACAGGGCCTGGCCCATCTGGTTGAAGCTGCTCGCCAACTGGCCGATTTCATCCTGGCTGGAGACATTCAGGCGCGCGCTCAGGTCGCCCTTGCCCAAAGCGTCGGCCTGGCGCACCAGGTCGCCCAGGGGCGCAAGCTTGCTACGCAGCAGCCAGACCGTGGCGCCCACCGCCAGTAGCATCGCCAACAGGCTGCCAATGACCAGGCGCGTGCCGACGCTCCAGGTCACCGCACGGATCTCGGCCTTCGGCATGCTCGCCACCACCGACCAGGGCCCGCCTTCGAAGGGGACGGCGACACTGTAGAAGTCCTCGCTTTTGTCGCTCCAGAAGCGGCCCTTGCCCGGCTGCCCGGCCAGTTCGGTAATGGTCGTGGCCGACTGCTCCAGTGCCTGTACGCCAGCCGGCGGCACCAGCCATTTATGCTGCTCGTCGAGCAACGCCAGGGAGCCGGTCTGGCCGATGCGGAAGCGCTTGAGGTTGTCGAACTGGGCGTTCTGCGCGTCGGTGTAGTCGAAGCCGACGAACAACACCGCAATCACCTTGCCGGCGCTGTCCCGCACCGGCGTGTACTGGGTCATGTACAGGCGCTCGAAGAGCAGCGCGCGACCGACATAGCTCTGCCCCGCCATGAGTTTCTGGTAGGCCGGGTGCGCGTGGTCCAGCAGGGTGCCGATGGCGCGGCTGCCATCCTGCTTGCTCAGCGAGGTGCTGACGCGGATGAAATCGTCGCCGCTGCGCACGAACACGGTCGCCACGCCGGCGGTCATCTGCTTGAACTCGTCGACTTCCTCGAAGTTGTTGTTCAGCACCACGTCACCCAGGTGCAGGCCCGGGGTCTGGGTACCGGCCACGGTCACCGGCTGGTCCGGGTGCAGGCTCAGGCCGCCGCTGAAACGCTTTTCGAACAGCCCGCTCAGGCGCTGGGTGCTTTCGCGCAGGGTGCCGTGGAAGGTATTGAGCTGGTCGGCCAGCAGCCGTGCCTCACTGGCCAGGTGTTCTTCCCGGGTGGCGAGGTTGGCGGCGTCCAGCGAGCGCAGGGCGAAGACGGTACTGCCGCTGATCACGATCGCCAGTACCACGGCGAGTGCGAGACCAAGCTGCGAGGCGATCCGGGCACGAGGTTGAGGCATGACAGCTCCTGGCCGAGAGACCGGATCGTCCTGATCGCGTCACACGCTCGGCAATGGTTCTAATAAGAATGAGATGTCGGAACCGATCAGAACGAAGGTTCCACTTCCAAGGATTCGGCGGCGCCGCTCAATACTTGAGCGAGTCGCACGGGTATCGCGCAGGCCCCTGGTCATGGGGCCTTCATCGTTTCAGCCGAGCCGCTCTACGTCGGGCAATTGCATGGCCCGGACCTCGTTCTGGAGAAAGTCGCTGAGGCGGCGCAAACGTTCACCTCCAGGCCGGGTCTTGGGCCAGACCAGGTAGTAATTCTCGCCACTGGCCACCGCCGTCGGCCAGGGCAGGCTCAGCCGCCCCTGGGCCACATCCTCGGCCACCATCAGCAGATCACCCATGGAAACCCCGTAACCCCGGGCCGCGGCGATCATGCCCAGCTCCAGGGTGTCGAACACCTGCCCACCCTTGAGCGAGACCTGTTCGGACAGCCCCATGCGCTCCAACCAGTTGCGCCAGTCGCGGCGATCCGGGGTCGGGTGCAGCAGCTCGGTGGCGGCCAGTCGCGCCACGTCCCACGGCTGGTCGTTGAGCAGGTTCGGCGCACCCACCGGGATCAGCAATTCCGGAAACAGGTAGCTGGCCTCCCAGTCCGGCGGAAAGTGGCCGTTGCTCAGCAGCACCGCGCAGTCGAAGGGCTCCTGGTTGAAGTCCACCGAATCGACGTCCATCCAGGCGCTGGTCAGTTGCACCTCGTTGCCCGGCTGCAGATGGCGGAAGCGGCTCAGACGCGCCAGCAGCCAGCGCATGGTCAGGGTCGAGGGCGCCTTCATGCGCAGGATGTCGTCTTCGGCGCGCAGGGTATTGCAGGCGCGCTCGAGGGCGGTGAAGCCTTCGCGGATACCTGGCAGCAGCAGGCGCGCGGCCTCGGTCAGCTGCAGGTTGCGCCCGCTGCGCTGGAACAGCCGGCAGGCGAAGTGGTCTTCCAGGGTGCGGATATGCCGGCTGACCGCACTCTGGGTGATCGACAGCTCCTCCGCCGCGCGGGTGAACGAGCTGTGTCGCGCCGCGGCTTCAAAGGCGCGCAAGGCATACAGGGGCGGAAGACGACGGGGCATGGCAGCACTCCACAGGCGCAATGGCGCCAACTTACCAGAATCGGCAAAGCATGAGTTTTAATCATGCCACCAATCGTTTTTATCCCTTTGTGAAAGTCGCCGAGAGCGCCGAGAATCAACCCTCTTAACTGCCTCCCCCGTATCGAGACCGATGACCATGCAGCATCCAGCACGCACCGAACTCTGGGCCATCCTGCGGCTGGCCGGGCCGCTGATCGCCTCACAGTTGGCGCACATGCTGATGGTGCTGACCGACACCCTGATGATGGCCCGCCTGAGCCCGGAAGCCCTGGCCGGCGGCGGTCTCGGCGCGGCCACCTATTCGTTCGTGTCGATCTTCTGCATCGGCGTGATCGCGGCGGTCGGGACCCTGGTCGCGATTCGCCAGGGCGCCGGCGACATCGAAGGCGCCGCGCGCCTGACCCAGGCCGGGCTCTGGCTGGCGTGGCTGATGGCGCTGGTCGCCGGCCTGCTGCTGTGGAACCTCAAGCCGGTGTTGCTGCTGTTCGGCCAGACCGAAACCAACGTGCAGTCCGCCGGCCAGTTCCTGCTGATCCTGCCGTTCGCCCTGCCCGGCTACCTGAGCTTCATGGCCCTGCGCGGCTTCACCAGCGCCATCGGCCGCGCCACGCCGGTGATGGTCATCAGCCTGGCCGGCACGGTGGCCAACTTCCTGCTCAATTACGCCTTGATCACCGGCATGTTCGGCCTGCCGAAACTGGGGCTGGTGGGGATCGGCCTGGTCACCGCGATCGTCGCCAACTGCATGGCCGTGGCGCTGGCCTGGCACATCAAGCGCCACCCGGCCTACGCCGCCTACCCGCTGCGCCAGGGCCTGGCGCGGCCCAATCGCCAGTACCTGCGGGAACTCTGGCGCCTGGGCCTGCCCATCGGCGGCACCTACGCGGTGGAAGTCGGGCTGTTCGCCTTTGCCGCGCTGTGCATGGGCACCATGGGCAGCACCCAGCTGGCGGCGCACCAGATCGCCCTGCAGATCGTCTCCGTGGCCTTCATGGTGCCGGCCGGGATTTCCTACGCGATCACCATGCGCATCGGCCAGCACTACGGTGCTGGGCAACTGCTACACGCGCGCATGGCCGGGCGGGTCGGGATCGCCTTTGGCGGCGCGGCCATGCTGGGTTTCGCCATGATTTTCTGGCTGCTGCCGAACCAGTTGATCGGGCTGTTCCTCGACCATGACGACCCGGCCTTTCGCGATGTGATCAACCTGGCGGTCAGCCTGCTGGCGGTCGCGGCCTGGTTCGAGCTGTTCGACGGCACGCAGACCATCGCCATGGGCGCGATTCGCGGGCTCAAGGACGCCAAGACCACCTTCCTCGTGGGCCTGGGCTGCTATTGGCTGATCGGTGCGCCGGCGGCCTGGCTGATGGCCTTCACCCTGGGCTGGGGCGCGACCGGCGTGTGGTGGGGCCTGGCATCGGGGCTGGCGTGCGCCGCCATCAGCCTGACCCTGGCCTTCGAATGGAAGATGCGGCGGATGATTCGCCGGGAAGGCGCGGAACCCGCGCCACGGGATAACTTCCAGACCGCCCAGGATTCCCTGTAGCGACAGGAGCTCGAGGGCTCCTGCCGCTACAGCGGGATGCCGTCAGCTGACCTCGCCGACCAGGACTTGCTGGCTTGCGCCGAACGTCAGGTATTCCACCAGTTCCGCCAGCGGCAGCGGCTTGCTGATCAGGTAGCCCTGCGCCTGATCGCAACCAAAGCTGCGCAGCAAGGCCAGCTGCTCGGGGGTTTCCACGCCCTCGGCCACCACCTCGAGATGGAGGTTGTGAGCCAGGTTGATCATGGCGTGCACCAGCTTGCGGTTCTCTTCGCGCTGCTCCATGCCGCCGACGAAGCTTTTGTCGATCTTGAGCAGGGCAATCGGCAGGCTGTTGAGGTGCACGAAAGACGAAAACCCGGTGCCGAAGTCGTCCAGGGAAAACCGCACTCCCAGACGCCCCAGCGCATCCATGGTCTGCTTGACCAGGTCGCTGCGGCGCATCACCGCGGTTTCGGTCAGCTCGAACTCCAGCCATTGCGCCTCGACACCCCGCTCGGCAATCAGCCGGCTGAGGGTCGACAGCAGCTGGCTGTCCTGGAACTGGCGGAACGACAGGTTGACCGCCATGTGCAGCGGCGCCAGGCCGCGTTCGCGCAGGGCCTGCATGTCGCGCAGCGCCCGGGAAATCACCCAGTAGCCCAGCGGCACGATCAGGCCGCTCTGCTCGGCCAGCGGCACGAATTCGCTCGGCGGCAACAGCCCGCGCTCGCCATGGCGCCAGCGCACCAGGGCTTCGAGGCCGACGATCTGTCCGTCATGCAGGTTCAGGCGCGGCTGGTAGTGCAGCTCCAGCTCGTCGCGGCGCAAGGCCCGGCGCAGTTCGCTTTCCAGGTCGGCGAGGCTGCGGGCATTGCGGTTGATGCGTTCGTTGAAAATATGAAAGGTACAGCCCTGGGTGCTTTTGGCCTGCTGCATGGCGATGTGCGCGTGCCACATCAGCGGGTCGGCGCCGGCATTCGCCCTGGCGTGGGCGATGCCCAGGCTGCAGCCGATCAGCAGGCTTTCACCGTCGATCCAGTACGGCTCGGCCATGACTTCGGCGATGCGCTCGGCCATCCACTCGGCGCGTTGCGGCGCCCGGCGGGTATCGATCAGCAGGGCGAATTCGTCGCTGCCCAGGCGCGCCAGCTGGTCCCCGGCCTCAAGCTGGCTCTTGAGCCGCGAGACCACTTGCAGGATCAACCGGTCGCCGGCCTGGTGGCCCAACGCATCGTTGGCATGCCGGAAGTTGTCCAGGTCCAGGTGCCCCAGCGCCAGTCCGCGCCCTTCGTTTTCCGCCAGGCGCGCCGCCAGCAGGGTCTGGAAACCCTGGCGGTTGGCGATGCCGGTCAAAGGGTCCTGCTCGGCCAGGCGCAACAGGGTGCTTTCCAGCACCCCGCGCTCACGCACATGGCGCAGGCAACGGCGCACCGTATCGGTACTGAGGCTTTTATTCACCAGCCAGTCGCTGGCGCCGGCTGGCGTGTTCAGCGGCTCCTGCTCCAGCAGCAATACCGTGGGCAGGCTGCAACGACCGGGAGCCGGTTGCAGTTGGGGAACGGTTAACAAAATCGCAGAGCGATCTTCATCGAACAGACGGCTGACAGATTCCCAGGTCGGCGCACTGATCAGCACCACCGAGTCTCCCAACGGAGCGAGACACTCGCGCAACAACGCTGCCCATGCCGGCTCTTCGGCCAGCAGCAGCAAGCGCAAGGGTTCGACAGGCTTGGACAAGCTAGCTCCCTAGACTCTGTAATAGAAGTTGGCGGCGGGCATTATGACGCGTGGATAAACAATGACAAATGATATTGATTATCAAACGCGGTTTCTTGTATCGCTCTAACTCGAACATTAGACGCATATTCAGCGCGCATCCTGAGGGAAAGTATCAAAACCGGCAAATTTAGATAGCGTGCTGCGTCACAAGTCGGAGAGAGCAGCAGAATCCGTCCAGCCTGTTAAAATGCCCGCCCATTTCGTTACAGACCCCTTTTTTCGTCATGTCCCGACTCAATCCCCGGCAGCAAGAAGCCGTGAACTATGTCGGCGGCCCTCTTTTGGTGCTCGCCGGTGCAGGCTCCGGCAAGACCAGTGTAATCACGCGCAAGATCGCCCACCTGATCCAGAACTGCGGCATTCGCGCGCAGTACATCGTCGCCATGACCTTCACCAACAAGGCCGCGCGGGAGATGAAGGAGCGGGTCGGCACCCTGCTGCGCAGTGGCGAGGGCCGTGGCCTGACCGTGTCGACCTTCCACAACCTGGGGCTGAACATCATCCGCAAGGAGCATGTGCGGCTGGGCTACAAGCCGGGCTTCTCGATCTTCGACGAGACCGACGTCAAGGCCCTGATGACCGACATCATGCAAAAGGAATACTCGGGCGACGACGGCGTCGACGAGATCAAGAACATGATCGGCGCCTGGAAGAACGACCTGATCCTGCCGGCCCAGGCCCTGGAGAACGCGCGCAACCCCAAGGAACAGACCGCGGCCATCGTCTACACCCACTACCAGCGCACGCTCAAGGCGTTCAATGCAGTGGACTTCGACGACCTGATCCTGCTGCCGGTGAAGCTGTTCGAGGAACACGCCGACATCCTGGAGAAGTGGCAGAACAAGGTGCGCTACCTGCTGGTGGACGAATACCAGGACACCAACGCCAGCCAATACCTGCTGGTGAAAATGCTCATCGGCAAGCGCAACCAGTTCACCGTGGTGGGCGACGACGACCAGTCGATCTACGCCTGGCGCGGTGCCCGCCCGGAAAACCTGATGCTGCTCAAGGAGGACTACCCATCCTTGAAGGTGGTGATGCTCGAGCAGAACTACCGCTCCACCAGCCGCATCCTGCGTTGCGCCAACGTGCTGATCTCCAACAACCCCCACGAGTTCGAGAAACAGCTGTGGAGCGAGATGGGCCATGGCGACGAGATCCGCGTGATCCGCTGCCGCAACGAGGACGCCGAGGCCGAGCGGGTGGCCATGGAAATCCTCAGCCTGCACTTACGCACCGACCGGCCCTACAGCGATTTCGCGATCCTCTATCGCGGCAACTACCAGGCCAAGCTGATCGAGCTGAAGCTGCAGCATCACCAGATTCCCTATCGCCTGTCCGGCGGCAACAGCTTCTTCGGGCGCCAGGAAGTGAAGGACCTGATGGCCTACTTCCGCCTGATCGTGAACCCGGACGACGACAACGCCTTCCTGCGGGTGATCAACGTGCCGCGCCGGGAAATCGGCTCGACCACCCTGGAAAAGCTCGGCAACTACGCCACCGAACGCAAGATCTCGATGTACGCCGCCACCGACGAGATCGGCCTGGGCGAGCACCTGGACAGCCGCTTCACCGACCGCCTGGCGCGCTTCAAGCGCTTCATGGACAAGGTGCGCGAGCAGTGCGCCGGCGAAGACCCGATCTCCGCCCTGCGCAGCATGGTCATGGACATCGACTACGAGAACTGGCTGCGCACCAACAGCTCCAGCGACAAGGCCGCCGACTACCGCATGGGTAACGTGTGGTTCCTGATCGAGGCGCTGAAGAACACCCTGGAAAAAGACGAAGACGGCGAAATGACCGTCGAAGACGCCATCGGCAAGCTGGTGTTGCGCGACATGCTGGAGCGTCAGCAGGAAGAGGAAGACGGCGCCGAGGGCGTGCAGATGATGACCCTGCATGCCTCCAAGGGCCTGGAATTCCCCTATGTGTTCATCATGGGCATGGAGGAGGAAATTCTCCCCCACCGCTCCAGTATCGAAGCCGACACCATCGAGGAAGAACGCCGCCTGGCCTACGTGGGCATCACCCGCGCGCGCCAGACCCTGGCCTTCACCTTCGCCGCCAAGCGCAAGCAGTACGGTGAAATCATCGACTGCGCCCCCAGCCGCTTCCTCGACGAACTGCCGCCGGACGACCTGGCGTGGGAAGGCAACGACGACACCCCGACCGAGGTCAAAGCCGTTCGCGGCAATAACGCGCTGGCGGATATACGGGCGATGTTAAAACGCTAGAATTGAACACTTTTTAGCCGCAGCATTTTCAACCCAAGCATTTTTAACCGAACACCTTTTATCAGAGCTCAGGCGCACAAGGCGCCAAAAGAGGAAAGCTTCATGGAAGCACTGCACAAGAAAATTCGCGAAGAAGGCATCGTGCTTTCCGACCAGGTCCTGAAAGTCGACGCCTTTCTGAACCACCAGATCGACCCGGCCTTGATGAAGCTGATCGGCGACGAATTCGCCACGCTGTTCAAGGACTCGGGCATCACCAAGATCGTCACCATCGAAGCCTCGGGCATCGCTCCGGCGATCATGACCGGCCTGAACCTGGGCGTACCGGTGATCTTCGCGCGCAAGCACCAGTCCCTGACCCTGACCGAGAACCTGCTGTCGGCGACCGTGTATTCGTTCACCAAGCAGACCGAAAGCACCGTGGCGATTTCCCCGCGCCACCTGACCAGCAGCGACCGCGTGCTGATCATCGATGACTTCCTGGCCAACGGTAAGGCGTCCCAGGCGCTGATCTCGATCATCAAGCAGGCGGGCGCCACCGTGGCCGGCCTGGGCATCGTGATCGAGAAGTCGTTCCAGGGCGGCCGCGCCGAACTGGACGCGCAAGGCTATCGCGTGGAATCCCTGGCCCGGGTCAAGTCCCTGGCCGGTGGCGTGGTGAGCTTTATCTAAAGAGGCGTTGCCTCTTCAATCGCAAGCACGTCTCGCACCTACAGATGCCGCCCGCTTCTGTAGGAGCGAGGCTTGCCCGCGATGACGCTGCCAGGCGTCTACCTTATGCCTGCGCTGTCTCGCGTAAGGCGGCCAGCAGCAAACGCTGATAGATCTCCTCGCGCCAACCATCGGGTTTCACCAGTTGCATCCGCTGCAGATGCGCCGGGAAGGCTTCCGGTGGTGGCGCATCCAGCGCCGCCTTGCCCAATTCGAGAATCTCGCTGAGCTTGAACTTGCTCTTCAGCCAGTTCAGCGCCCGCAGCAAATCCCGCTCCTCCACGCTGAAGTCGCTGCCCAGCGGATATTCCGGGAACAGGTGCCGGTGCTGCGCCTGGATCGCCAATAGGCGTTGTGGGTGGTTATCGGTGAAGCGCGGATCGAGGCGGAAGTCCTTGGGCAGCTTGCCGGCCTTCTGCGCCTGTTCGATCAGGCCCGGCTGGAACCGCGAGTCGCTGATATTGAGCAACGCTTCGACCACTTTCGCATCGGTCTTGCCGCGCAGATCGGCGATGCCATATTCGGTGACCACGATGTCCCGCAGGTGCCGCGGGATGGTGCAATGGCCGTATTCCCAGACGATGTTGGAGCTGACCAGGCCCGCGGACTCGCGCCAGCTGCGCAGGATCAGGATCGAGCGCGCGCCTCGCAGCGCATGGCCCTGGGCGACAAAGTTGTACTGCCCGCCGACGCCACTGAGCACCCGGCCGTCTTCCAGCTGATCCGCCACCCCGGCGCCGAGCAGGGTGACCATGATCGAGCTGTTGATGAACCGCGCATCCTGGCGCTGCAGGCGCTTGAGCTCTTCCTGGCCATACAGCTCGTTGATGTAGCTGATGGCGGTCATGTTGAACTCGCCAAGCTTGCTCTTGGGCAGATCCCTGAGGCGCTGGTAGAAACTGCGCGGCCCGAGGAAAAAGCCACCATGCACCGACACCCCGCCCGGCGCCTGGTCTTCATCCAGGGTCCCGGCGTTGGCCTGTTGCTGCAGGGCCACCGAGGGATAGACCTTGCGCCGCACAATGCCAGCATCGGCCAGGGCCAGCAGGCCGTTGACGAACATCTCGCTGCAGCCATACAGGCCCTTGGCGAAAGGCTCCACCCCGCCTTCGCGCTCGATCAGCGGTTTCCAGCACTGGATCTCCAGGTCCGCCAGCAGCGCCCGATAGCCGTCGTTGTCCGCCTGGCGCGCCAGCAACGCCGCCGTCAACGCATCGCCCATGGAGCCGATGCCGATCTGCAGGGTGCCGCCGTCGCGCACCAGGGTGCTGGCGTGCAGGCCGATAAAATGATCCTGGAACCCCACCGGCATGTTCGGCGTGGAAAACAGCGTGCTGCCTTCCTCTTCGTCGATCAGCAGGTCGAAGGTGACGGCGTCGATCTCGGCGTCGCCCGGCATATAAGGCAGGTCGCGATGCACCTGGCCCAGCAGCAGGATGGTTTCGCCGGCGGCACGTCGCTCGGCGATCATCGGCAGCAGGTCGAGGGTGATGTCCGGGTTGCAGCTCAGGCTCAGGCGGTCGGCCTGTTGCGGGTCCCGGGCCACCAGTTGCGCGACCAGGTTCAGGCCGGCGGCATTGATGTCGCGCGCGGCGTGGCTGTAGTTGCTGCAGACGTAATCCTGCTGCGCCGTTGCACTGTTGAGCAGGCTGCCGGGTTGCATGAAGAACTGTTCGATATGGATATTGGCCGGCACCTGGTTGCGGTGCAGGTCGGCGAGGAATTCCAGCTCGGGGTAGTCGCCGAATACCTGCTCGATGAAAGGCTCGAGGAAGCGCCGTTGCAAGCCATCACCCAGTGGCGGGCGGCCCAGGCTCAGGGCGGTGTAAATGGTCAGTTGGCGTTCGGGCAGCTGTGCAACCCGACGATACAGGGCATTGGCGAAGCGGTTGGGTTTGCCCAGCCCCAGCGGCATGCCCATGTGAATATGCGCCGGCAAGCGTGCCAGGACCTCATCGACCGCCCGCTCGATAGAACATGACTGCACCATCCGATCCTCCAGAACCTTCCATGAATTGAGGTTGGACCGAGCTTGCCGGGTCTTTGCTGCAATGAACAGCCCCGGCCGGATCGCAGGCATGAAAAAAGCCGCTCGTAAGCGGCTTTTTTGCGGAAGATACAGGCTTATTTCAAGCCGGACATCTTCTGGATGGCGCCCTTGAGCTCTTCGTCGGAGCAATCGGCGCAGGTGCCTTTAGGCGGCATCGCGTTGATACCGGTAATGGCCTTGGCCAGGATGCCGTCGAGACCGCCCTGGTGATCCGCGCGCTCTTTCCAGGCAGCGGCGTCGCCGATTTTCGGCGCGCCCAGCAGGCCGGAACCGTGGCAAGCATTGCAATGCTTGGCAATCACTTCGTCTGGAGTCTTCGCACCACCGCCACCGGCGGCAACAGCGACTTCCATACCCTTGCATTCCTGCCCCTGGACGCAGACCTGGCCAACCGGCTCGAGGCGCTTGGCAATATCGTCGTTGGTCGCAGCTTGAGCGCTGACAGCCCAGAGGGCCAATACGGTTGCTGGTGCAGCCAGCATTTTCATAATTAGGTTCACGCGTACACCCTCAATGGTGGCTAGTCACGCCCACGGCCACGGTTTCGCGGGCGGGCGCAAGTATAACGGTTAGCCCGCCACTCTGAAACAACCCTAGATTCAAAGGGGGATTAGAGAGGGGCGAAATACTGCTTCGGGCACCGCTGCAATCCTTGCAGGACGCCTCTTCTATTAGAAGTTCGCGGGCGTGGCTGCGCTGATTAGTCGCGCGGGTGCATCGAAAGGATTACGGAAACGGTGTGGCTTGGTGCTTTCGAAATAGTAGCTGTCACCAGCTTCGAGCACGAATGTCTCAAGGCCCACCACCAGTTCCAGGCGCCCTTCCACGAGAATCCCGGTTTCCTCGCCTTCGTGGGTGAGCATCTCTTCACCGGTGTCGGCGCCCGGTGGGTAGATCTCGTTGAGAAAAGCGATCGCCCGACTCGGATGTGCCCGGCCCACCAGTTTCATGGTCACCGCGCCATCGGAAATATCGATCAACTCGTTGGCTTTGTAGACGATCTGGGTAGGTTTTTCCTGGAGGATTTCTTCCGAGAAAAACTCGACCATCGACATGGGAATGCCGCCAAGAACCTTTCTCAGCGAACTGATCGAGGGGCTGACGCTGTTCTTCTCGATCATCGAAATGGTGCTGTTGGTGACGCCCGCGCGCTTGGCGAGTTCACGCTGGGAAAGGCCTTTGAGTTTACGGATGGATTGCAGTCGTTCACCGACGTCCAATGCGGCAGCCTCCTAGGGATCAGGCGTTGTTGTAGTTGAGCGTTATCATGGCGATAGCGTTCAGTATTTACAACACTTGGGCCCCAATCCCGGGGGCAAGGCGACTTTCGGCAGTGCGCGGCGCCGCTCAGTCCCCGGAATAGATGCGTGGCACCCGACGCAGGTTGCAGAACAGCTGGTAAGGAATGGTATCGGCGGCGGCCGCCAGCTCGCTGGCGAGGATGTGCTTGCCCCACAGCTCGACAGTAGAACCCAGCCCAGCCTCTGGCACATCGGTCAGGTCGATGCACAACATGTCCATGGAGACCCGGCCGAGCAGTTGGGTACGCTGCCCCGCCACCAGCACCGGCGCACCGGTCGGCGCATGCCGCGGATAACCGTCGGCGTACCCCATGGCCACCACGCCGATCCGCATTGGCCGCGGCGTGACAAATTTGGCGCCATACCCCACCGGTTCGCCGGGCGGCAGTTCGCGCACGCAGATCACTTTCGATTCCAGGGTCATCACCGGTTGCAGGCGCGCGGCCAGCGGATGTGGCTCTTCGAACGGGGTCGAGCCATACAGCATGATGCCGGGGCGTACCCAGTCGCTGGGGATATTCGGCCAGCCGAGCACGGCTGGCGAGTTGCGCAGGCTGATCTCGGCGGACAAGCCCTGGCGCGCCGCCTCGAACACCGCGACCTGCTCGTCGCTGCGGCTGCAGCTGAGCTCGTCGGCGCGGGCGAAGTGGCTCATCAGCACGATCTTCGCCACCTTGCCGCTGGCCAGCAGTCGTTGATAAGCCGGTTGGTAATCCTTGGGATGCAGGCCGACGCGGTGCATGCCCGAATCCAGCTTGAGCCATACCGTCAGCGGCTTGGCGACGCTGGCCTGCTCGATGGCTTCCAGCTGCCACAGCGAATGCACCACGCACCAGAAATCATGCTCGACGATCAGGTCCAGCTCATCGGCCTCAAAAAAACCTTCGAGCAGCAATATCGGCGCGCGAATCCCCGCCGCCCGCAGCTCCAGGGCCTCTTCGATACAGGCTACGGCAAAGCCGTCGGCCTCGGCTTCCAGCACCTGGGCGCAGCGCACCGCGCCATGGCCATAGGCATCGGCCTTGATCACCGCGAGCGCACGGGCGCCCGGCGACGCTTCGCGGGCCAGTTGGTAGTTGTGACGCAGGGCTTGAAGATCGATCAGGGCACGGGCAGGACGCATGGCGGCAGACTTCTAGGCGGTCATGTGGGAAGAAAAAACCGGCGCCGGCCGACAGCGTTAACCATCGGTGGCGCCGGGAGAGGGATCTTGCTTAAGGCAGAGCGGCCACGACGGACAGCTCGACCAGGATTTCCGGTTCGCAGAGCTTGGCTTCGACGGTTGCGCGGGCCGGGGCGACGCCTTTTGGCAGCCACTGGTCCCATACGCTGTTCATCCCGGCGAAGTGCGCATCGATGTCCTTCAGGTAGATAGTCACCGACAGCAGGCGCGACTTGTCGGTGCCGGCCAGGTCCAGCAAACGCTCGATGTTGGCGAGGGTTTCACGGGTCTGCTGTTCAATCCCGGCGTTCAGGTCGTCGCCGACTTGCCCGGCCAGATACACGGTACCGCTGTGAACGACGATCTGACTCATGCGCTCATTGGTGAGCTGGCGCTGGATTGACATGTTTTGCAGGCTCCTGAGAATTACCGTAACGAGAAATATCGAGACCTTCGGCGCTGATCTGCGGCTTTTTCTTCGCCATCAGGTCAGCCAGCAGACGACCGGAACCACAAGCCATGGTCCAGCCAAGCGTGCCATGCCCCGTGTTCAAGAACAGGTTGCGCATGGGCGTGGCGCCGACGATCGGCGTGCCGTCCGGAGTGGTAGGACGCAGGCCGGTCCAGAAACTGGCCTCGGACAGATCGCCGCCCTGAGGATAAAGATCGTTGACGATCATCTCCAGCGTTTCGCGCCGGCGCGGATTCAGCGAGAGGTCAAAACCGGCGATTTCCGCCATGCCGCCAACGCGAATACGGTTGTCGAAACGGGTGATCGCCACCTTGTAGGTTTCGTCGAGGATGGTCGAAGTCGGGGCCATGGCCGGGTTGGTGATCGGCACGGTCAGCGAGTAACCCTTGAGCGGGTACACCGGGGCCTTGATGCCCAGCGGCTTGAGCAGTTGCGGCGAATAGCTGCCGAGGGCCAGCACGTAGCGATCGGCGGTTTCCAGCTTGCCGTCGATCCAGACGCCGTTGATGCGGTCGCCGGCGAAGTCCAGGCGCTGGATGTTCTGGTCGAAGCGGAATTCCACACCCAGCTTGGTGCACATTTGCGCCAGGCGCGTGGTGAACATCTGGCAGTCGCCCGTCTGGTCGTTCGGCAGGCGCAGGGCGCCGGCCAGGATGTCGGTCACGCTGGCCAGGGCCGGCTCGACGCGGGCGATGCCTTCGCGGTCCAGCACTTCGAAAGGTACGCCGGATTCCTTGAGCACGGCGATATCCTTGGCCGCGCCATCCAGTTGCGCCTGGGTGCGGAACAGCTGGGTGGTCCCCAGGCTGCGGCCTTCATAGGCGATGCCGGTCTCCAGGCGCAGTTCGTCGAGGCAGTCGCGGCTGTACTCGGACAGACGGACCATGCGTTCCTTGTTCACCGCGTAGCGGGCAGCGGTGCAGTTGCGCAGCATCTGCGCCATCCACAGGTATTGATCGATGTCGGCGGTGGCCTTGATCGCCAGCGGCGCGTGGCGCTGCAGCAGCCACTTGATGGCCTTGAGCGGCACGCCCGGCGCAGCCCAGGGCGAGGCATAACCCGGCGAAACCTGGCCGGCGTTGGCGAAGCTGGTTTCCATGGCAACGGCCGGCTGACGGTCGACAACCGTCACTTCGAAACCGGCACGGGCCAGATAGTAGGCACTGGTGGTACCGATCACGCCGCTACCCAAGACCAGAACGCGCATTTTCATATCCCTCATCGCGGATAACCGCTGACGTTTGTTATTCAGAGCGAAGATGCGCGCAGTATAAAAAGCAATGACCAGTGCTTTTCACTATATAAACGCCTATATTTGGCGAGAATTCTCGGCAAAAACCCTTTTCACGGAGGCGCATCCCCTATGCGGACCAACCACCAGACGAAGCGCGAGCTGGACAAGATCGATCGCAATATCCTGCGCATCCTGCAAGCCGATGGGCGCATCTCCTTTACTGAGCTGGGGGAAAAGGTCGGGCTGTCGACCACGCCGTGCACCGAGCGGGTCCGCCGCCTGGAGCGCGAAGGCATCATCATGGGCTACAACGCCCGGCTCAACCCGCAGCACCTCAAGGGTAGCCTGCTGGTGTTCGTCGAAATCAGCCTGGACTACAAGTCCGGCGACACCTTCGAGGAGTTCCGCCGTGCGGTGCTGAAACTGCCGCACGTACTGGAATGCCACCTGGTGTCGGGGGACTTCGACTATCTGGTGAAGGCGCGGATTTCCGAAATGGCCTCGTACCGCAAACTGCTGGGCGACATCCTGCTCAAGCTGCCCCACGTGCGCGAATCCAAGAGCTATATCGTGATGGAAGAGGTGAAAGAGAGCCTGAGCCTGCCGATTCCGGATTGATTGCAACGGCCCGGAGACCCTGTCGTCAGGGCAATCGCTTTCGCGGGCAAGCCTCGCTCCTACCGGACTTGTGCAACCTGTAGGAGCGAGGCTTGCCCGCGATGGCTTTGGATCAGACCAGCACCTGCCGGGTGCTCGCCATGTATTCATGGATCTGCTTTTCCACCCGCGGGTGGATCAGTTCCACCGGGCGCCGGCCATTGGGGCATGGCAGGCTCGGCGTGGTCCCGAACAGGCGACAGATCAGCGGCCGCTCGTCATACACCGTGCAGCCGTTGGGCCCCAGGTGCACACAGTTCAGCTCCTCCATCGCCGCGTCCTGCTCGGCCCGGGTCTTGCGCGGCAGGCGCGACATTTCTTCGGTCGAGGTGGTGACCGGGCCGCAGCAGTCGTGACAGCCGGGCACGCACTCGAACGAGGGGATCTGCTGTCGGAGCATGCGGACTTTCTGGCTGTTGCAGCTCATCGAAACGCTTACCGGGAGTATGGAGAGACAGCGATTTTGCCCTAAAAGCCCTGTTCCAGACAGCACTGGCCGACTAGTGTTGCCGCGCCGGAAAGGTCCGGCTTATGCTCCGTCAAATTTTCCAAACACACGAATCAGGATGATCCACATGAACACCCGTGTTCAGCCGTCGGGGCCAGGCCATTCGCACCCCGCCTCCTACTACGCCGCCAGCAGCCTGCCCCAGCCCGATTATCCGGCGCTGACCGGCGAGCAGGTGGCGGATGTCTGCGTGGTCGGCGGCGGCTTTTCCGGGCTCAACACCGCGATCGAGCTGGCCGAGCGCGGGCTCAGCGTCATTCTGCTGGAAGCGCGCAAGATCGGCTGGGGCGCCAGCGGGCGCAACGGCGGGCAACTGATTCGCGGGGTCGGTCATGGCCTTGAGCAGTTCGCCCCAATAATCGGCGAAGACGGCGTACGCCAGATGAAGCTGATGGGCCTGGAAGCGGTGGAAATCGTCCGCCAGCGCATCGAACGCTTCCAGATTCCCTGCGACCTGACCTGGGGTTATTGCGACCTGGCCAACAAGCCGCGCGAGCTCGAAGGTTTCGCCGAAGATGCCCAAGAGTTGCGCGACCTGGGCTATCGCCATGAAACCCGCCTGCTGCAAGCCCATGAGATGCACAGTGTGGTGGGCTCCGACCGTTATGTCGGCGGCCTGATCGACATGGGCTCGGGGCACCTGCACCCGCTGAACCTGGCCCTGGGCGAAGCCGCGGTCGCGCAGCAACTGGGCGTGCGCCTGTTCGAACACTCGGCCGTGACCCGCATCGACTACGGGCCGCAGGTCAAGGTCCATACCGCCCAGGGTTCGGTGCGCGCCAACACCCTGGTGCTGGGCTGCAACGCCTACCTCAACGACCTCAACCCGCAACTGGGTGGCAAGGTGCTGCCGGCCGGCAGCTACATCATCGCCACCGAACCCTTGAGCGAAGAGCTGGCCCACGCCCTGTTGCCCCAGAACATGGCGGTCTGCGACCAGCGAGTGGCCCTGGATTACTACCGCCTTTCCGCCGACCGCCGCTTGCTGTTCGGCGGCGCCTGCCATTATTCCGGCCGCGACCCGCGGGACATTGCTGCTTATATGCAGCCGAAGATGCTGCAGGTGTTCCCGCAACTGGCGGCAGTGAAGATCGACTACCAATGGGGCGGCATGATCGGCATCGGCGCCAACCGCCTGCCGCAGATCGGCCGGCTCAAGGACCAGCCCAATGTGTATTACGCCCAGGCCTATTCGGGCCACGGCGTGAATGCCACGCACCTGGCCGGCAAGCTGCTGGCCGAAGCCATCAGCGGCCAACAGAGCGGCGGTTTCGACCTGTTCGCCCAGGTCCCGCACATCACCTTCCCGGGCGGCAAGCACCTGCGCTCGCCCCTGCTGGCGCTGGGGATGCTCTGGCATCGGTTGAAAGAATTGCTCTGAAGGTGCCTGTAGCCGCCACATGGCAGGCATGAAAAAGGCCGCATCCGGTGAAATCGGATGCGGCCTTTTGCGGTTGCTACGCAACCGATCGCAGGCTGCGCCAGCGGCTACCGATCAGCGGGGCTTTCACAGCCGCCAGAACGGCTTGAGCCCTTCCTGCCGCGCCTGTTCGCGACTCAGGCCGATATCGCGCAACTGTTCGGTGCTCAACTCAAGCAGTGCCTTGCGTGTACGCAGTCGATGCCAGTACAGGCCCCAGAGACCGAGACCGGACGGCGCATTGCGGGCGGACGTCGCCCCTGCTGCCCGCTCCTGCCCAGCCGCCAGTTCCTGACTGTGTAACGACAGACGCACATCGCTCAAGCCGTTCATGTTTGCTGCTCCTGTTTACTTGGGTCGCTATGAGCAGACATCATGCGCGGGTGCTAAAAACCATTACAGATTCAAAGCACCGCTATTATTTCCATACAGAATTTCCCCTATCCGGGCTGAATCCTGTAATTTTGCGCCATCTGTACCGGTCACCCGATTAAATCACCCCGAGGCTGCGCCATGACCCTGTACGTCAATCTCGCTGAACTGCTGGGCACACGTATCGAACAAGGCTTCTATCGCCCCGGCGACCGGCTGCCGTCGGTACGGGCCTTGAGTGTCGAACACGGGGTCAGCCTGAGTACCGTGCAACAGGCTTATCGGGTGCTGGAAGACAGCGGCCTGGCGACGCCCAAGCCCAAGTCCGGCTACTTCGTGCCGGTCAGTCGCGAGCTGCCGGCATTGCCCGCGGTGGGCCGCCCGGCGCAGCGGCCGGTGGAGATTTCGCAGTGGGACCAGGTGCTGGAGCTGATCCGCAGCGTGCCGCGCAAGGACATCGTCCAGCTGGGCCGCGGCATGCCCGATGTCACCAGCCCGACCCTCAAGCCCCTGCTGCGCGGGCTGGCCCGCATCAGCCGGCGCCAGGACATGCCTGGCCTGTATTACGACACCATCTACGGCGTGCACGAACTGCGTGAACAGCTGGCGCGGCTGATGCTCGATTCCGGCTGCCAGCTCGGCGCCAACGATCTGGTGATCACCACCGGCTGCCACGAAGCCCTGTCCACCAGCATCCGTGCCACCTGCGAGCCCGGGGATATCGTCGCCGTCGACTCGCCGAGCTTCCACGGCGCCATGCAGACCCTCAAGGGCCTGGGCATGAAGGCCCTGGAAATCCCCACCGACCCGCTCACCGGCATCAGCCTCGATGCCCTGGAACTGGCCCTGGAGCAATGGCCGATCAAGGCCATACAGTTGACCCCCAACTGCAACAACCCGCTGGGCTATATCATGCCGGAGTCGCGCAAACGGGCCTTGCTGACCCTGGCCCAGCGCTTCGACGTGGCGATCATCGAAGACGATGTGTATGGCGAGCTGTCCTACACCTACCCACGCCCGCGGACCATCAAGTCGTTCGACGACGATGGCCGGGTGCTGCTCTGCAGTTCCTTCTCCAAGACCCTGGCACCGGGGCTGCGCATCGGCTGGGTCGCCCCCGGGCGCTACCTGGAGCGGGTGCTGCACATGAAATACATCAGCACCGGCTCCACCGCGCCACAGCCGCAGATCGCCATCGCCGAGTTCCTCAAGAGCGGTAATTTCGAGCCGCACCTGCGGCGCATGCGCACCCAGTACCAGCGCAACCGCGACCTGATGATCGACTGGGTCAGCCGCTACTTCCCCACCGGCACCCGCGCCAGCCGGCCGCAGGGCGGGTTCATGCTGTGGGTCGAGCTGCCGGAAGGCTTCGACACCCTGCGCCTGAACCGTGCGCTGCTCGGCCAGGGCGTGCAGATTGCGGTGGGCAGCATCTTTTCGGCCTCGGGCAAGTACCGCAATTGCCTGCGGATGAACTACGCTGCCAAGCCAACCCCACAGATCGAGGAGGCCGTGCGCAAAGTGGGGGCCGCGGCCATCAAGCTGCTGGCTGAAGAGTGCGCAACGGACTGACCTTTTCCTGTGAAACCGGCGTCACAGCTAGACCATCGCAGCGATTCGAGATGAGCTGACTTGAGATCCCGACAGGCCCTGGCCTTCCTTATGCTGATCGCGCTGTGCCTGAGCGGCTGCGTCAGCCTCAATGTGCCTCGCGAGCCCAGCCAGGCACTGCCGGCCGCCGACTCGGCCTTCGGTCGCTCGATCCAGGCCCAGGCCGCGGCCTATCAGGGACGCTCCGGCTTTCGCCTGCTGTCCGACAGCAGCGAAGCCTTCATGGCCCGCGCCGAACTGATCCGCAATGCCCAAAGCAGCCTCGACCTGCAGTACTACATCGTCCATGACGGCATCAGCACCCGGATGCTGGTGGACGAACTGCTCAAGGCTGCCGACCGCGGCGTGCGCATCCGCATTCTGCTGGACGACACCACCAGCGACGGCCTGGACCAGATCATGGCCACTCTCGCCGCCCATCCGCGGATACAGATCCGCCTGTTCAACCCCCTGCACCTGGGGCGCAGCACCGGCGTGACCCGTACCATGGGGCGCCTGTTCAACCTGTCGCTGCAGCATCGGCGGATGCACAACAAGCTGTGGCTGGCGGACAACAGCGCGGCCATCGTCGGCGGGCGCAACCTGGGGGATGAGTACTTCGACGCCGAACCCAACCTGAATTTCACCGACATCGACATCCTCGGCGTCGGCCCGGTGGCCGAACAGCTCGGACACAGTTTCGACCAGTACTGGAACAGCGCCCTGAGCAAACCCATAGGCGAGTTTCTGTCGCGCCTGCCATCGGCCAGGGAGCTGGCCAACACCCGGCTGCGCCTGGAGCAATCGCTGGACGAGGCGCAGCAACAGAACCATGCGCTGTTTCAGGAGCTCAAGACCTATCGGACCCAGCCGCGCATGAACACCTGGCGCAAGGAGCTGATCTGGGCCTGGAACCAGGCGCTGTG
Organism: Pseudomonas sp. GW531-T4; assembly: GCF_017349615.1. Lineage (NCBI taxonomy): Bacteria > Pseudomonadati > Pseudomonadota > Gammaproteobacteria > Pseudomonadales > Pseudomonadaceae > Pseudomonas > Pseudomonas sp. GW531-T4. The sequence continues at coordinate 33,510 of NZ_JACMZT010000012.1, read as the reverse complement.
GGATGCTCCGAGCAAGGTCCTGTCCAACGGCGAGCCCGACCCGCGCCTGCTGCTGACCACCCAGCTGGCACCGGAGCTGCAGAGCGTCAGCAAAGAGCTGATGATGGTTTCGGCCTACTTCGTTCCCGGCCAGCCGGGCCTGGTCTACCTCACCGGGCGCGCCGACGCCGGGGTTGCAGTGAGCCTGCTGACCAACTCCCTGGAAGCCACCGACGTACCGGCGGTCCACGGCGGCTACGCACCGTATCGCAAGGCGCTGCTGCAACACGGCGTGAAACTCTACGAACTGCGGCGCCAACCCGGTAACGGCGGCGGCAGTGGACCTCATCTGTTCCACAGCGCGTCGTATCCTGGCTCGGACTCCAGCCTGCACAGCAAGGCGATGATTTTCGATCGCCAGAAGTCCTTTATCGGCTCCTTCAATTTCGACCCGCGCTCGGTGCTGTGGAACACCGAAGTCGGGGTACTGGTGGACAGCCCCGAGCTGGCCGAACGCGTTCGCAGCCTGGCGCTGCAAGGCATGGCGCCGGCCCTGAGCTACGAAGCGAAGCTGCAGGACGGCAAGCTGGTCTGGGTCACCGAAGACAACCAGCAACTGCACACCCTGACCCGCGAGCCGGGCAGCTGGTGGCGGCGCTTCAATGCCTGGATGAGCAATACCATCGGCCTCGAACGGATGCTCTGACCCCGGCCCTTGTAGGAGCGAGGCTTGCCCGCGATGAGGGACTGACAGTCAACATCTTGATTGAATGCAGTTCCGCTATCGCGGGCAAGCCTCGCGCCTACAGAGCTTGTGGCTGGACCGCGCCAAACGCGCCTTCACGCAACAACAGCACAATCAGCCCCATGGCCCCGGCAGCCATCAGCAACAGCAAGGCATGCCCGCTGATCCACTGGCTGCCCGCCCCCGCCACCAGCGGCCCGATCAGGCAGCCAATGCCCCACAGCTGGGCGACGTGGGCATTGGCGCGCACCAGCGCATCGTCGCGGTAGCGTTCGCCGATCAGAATCAACGACAAGGTGAACAGCCCCCCGGCGCTGGCGCCGAACAGCACCCACAGCGGCCAGATCAGCAGGGCGTCGAGCAGCAACGGAATGGCCAGGCTCGACAGCAGCAGGATCACCGCACAACCGGCGAACAAGGCGCGCCGCGATATGCGGTCGGCCAGGGCGCCGATTGGCAACTGCAACAAGGCATCGCCCACCACCACGGTGCTGACCATTGCCAGGGCGATTTCCTCGGTAAACCCCTGGCGCAGGCAGTAGACCGGCAGCAGGGTCAGGATCATCGCTTCAAACGCGGCGAACAGCGCCACCGCCCAGCCAATGGCCGGCAGGCCACGGCAGAACCGCCATAGGTCACCGAAGGTCACGCTGCAGGACTCGCTGCTCGGCGCGCCGCTGCGGCCCATCAGCAGCAAGGGCGACACCACCAGCAGCACGACGCCCACCCAGAAACCGTAGTCATGCTCGGTGCCCAAGGCCCCCAGCAGCAGCGGGCCGGCCAACTGGCTCAGGGCATAGCTGCTGCCATACAGCGCCACCAGGCGACCGCGCCACCGCTCCACCACCAATTGGTTGATCCAGCTTTCGCCAAGAATGAAGACAATGGTCAGCACCACGCCAATCATCAGCCGCAGCACCAGCCATAGGGGATAACTCGGCAACAGCGCCAGCAGGCCAATGGAGATCGCCCCGCCCCACAGGCACAGGCGCATCAGCCCCGCCGTGCCAAAGCGCGCCGCCAGGCGGCTGGACACCTTCGCCCCGAGCAAGACGCCAATCGCCGGCATCGAGGCCATCACCCCGATTGCAAAGGGCCCATATCCCCAGCTCTCCAGGCGAAACGACACCAGCGGCATGCTCACGCCCAGGGCCAGGCCCACACTCAGGACAGCCGCCAAAACGGCGAAATAAGTTGCCCAGCGCATTTCCACGCTCCTGTGGATGGTTTTTTTCATGACAGAGACAACGCAGCCGGACCTCCCTGGCGGAAAGTCCGGCTGCGATATGGATCGGCTAACGGTGCGCGGGGTGGCGTCTGTTCAGATGCCCGAGATCCGCGCCCCTTGAATTACAGCTTGATCCAGGTCGCCTTCAGTTCGGTGTACTTGTCGAACGCGTGCAGCGACTTGTCGCGGCCGTTGCCCGACTGCTTGAAGCCACCGAATGGCGCGGTCATGTCGCCGCCGTCGTACTGGTTGACCCAGACACTGCCGGCACGCAACGCCTTGGCGGTCAGGTGGGCCTTGGAGATATTGGCCGTCCATACCGCCGCGGCCAGGCCATACGGCGTGTCGTTGGCGATCTGGATGGCTTCTTCCACCGTGTCGAAGGCGATGACCGAAAGCACCGGGCCGAAGATTTCTTCCTGGGCGATCTTCATCGCGTTGCTGACGCCGTCGAAGATGGTCGGCTCGACATAGGTCCCGCCGGTTTCCTGCAGGGTGCGCTTGCCGCCCACCACCAGCTTGGCGCCGTCGGCATGGCCAGACTCGATGTACGACAGCACGGTGTTCATCTGCTGGGTATCCACCAGCGCACCGACGTTGGTGGCCGGATCCAGCGGGTTGCCCGGTTTCCAGGCCTTGAGGGCCTCGATCACCAGCGGCAGGAATTTATCCTTGATCGAACGCTCCACCAGCAGGCGCGAACCGGCGGTGCAGACTTCGCCCTGGTTGAAGGCAATGGCGCTGGCCGCGGATTCGGCCGCGGCCTGCAGGTCCGGGGCATCGGCGAACACGATGTTCGGGCTCTTGCCGCCAGCTTCCAGCCAGACACGCTTCATGTTCGATTCGCCGGAGTAGACCATCAGTTGCTTGGCGATCTTGGTCGAACCGGTGAACACCAGGGTATCGACGTCCATGTGCAGGGCCAGGGCCTTGCCCACGGTGTGGCCATAACCTGGCAGCACGTTGAGCACGCCAGCCGGAATCCCGGCCTCGACAGCCAGCGCAGCGATACGGATAGCGGTCAGCGGCGATTTTTCCGATGGTTTGAGGATCACCGAGTTACCGGTGGACAGCGCCGGACCGAGTTTCCAGCAGGCCATCATCAGCGGGAAGTTCCACGGCACGATGGCGCCGACTACGCCCACCGGTTCGCGAGTCACCAGGCCCAGTTGATTGTGGGGCGTGGCGGCGACTTCGTCGTAGATCTTGTCGATGGCTTCGCCGCTCCAGCTCAGCGCTTGCGCAGCGCCCGGAACGTCGATACCCAGGGAGTCACTGATCGGCTTGCCCATGTCCAGGGTTTCGAGCAGGGCCAGCTCTTCGGCGTGCTGCTTCAGCAGGCCGGCAAAACGAATCATGGTGGCCTTGCGCTTGGCCGGCGCCAGGCGCGACCAGACGCCGGAGTTGAAGGTGGCGCGGGCGTTTTCCACGGCACGTTGCGCGTCGGCGGCGTCACAGCTGGCAATACTGGCCAGCAGACGGCCATCGACCGGACTGATGCATTCGAAGGTGTCATTGGAAACGGCGGCGGTGTATTCGCCATTGATGTAGGCGCGGCCTTCGATTTTCAGTTCGCGGGCGCGTTGTTCCCAGTCGGCTCGAGTCAGGGTGGTCATGCGAGTGTCCTCCTCTTGTTGGATACAGGCGCCACGCGATCGATGCCGGCACCTTCAGGAATTCTGCCCGGCCAGCCTGCTTCGGCCCATGGCATTCGCCACCCTAAACCAGCGGCACCCGAAGTTTCAATATATTTGACAGAGGCCGGGCAAACGCCATTGCTATGTTCATTTTAATAAACATAGACTTTGGGCTTTCCAGCCACTCGCAGCACAACCAGGGGGGAATACCAGCATGAGCATCCAGGACATCGTCGACTTCAATCAGGCCAACACTGCAGCCGAGCGGTATCGCCCCGCCCAGGAAAAAGTCCTCAAGGGCGACCCCGAGCAAACCGTGTTCAACCACTACAACAGCCCGTGCGGCCAGATGAACGCCGGAGTGTGGGAAGGCGAGGTCGGCCAGTGGACGGTGAACTACACCGAGCATGAGTATTGCGAGATCGTGCAGGGGGTTTCGGTCCTGCGTGATGGCGAGGGCAATGCCAAGACCTTGCGCGCTGGTGACCGTTTCGTCATTCCCGCCGGTTTCCGCGGCACCTGGGAGGTGCTGGAGCCGTGCCGCAAGATCTATGTGATCTTCGAACCGAAAGCCTGAATCGCAGGCACAAAAAAACCCGCTTGAAGGCGGGTTTTTTTGTCAGAAGAAAAATCAATTACTTGATTTTGCCTTCCTTGTAGATCACGTGCTTACGAACAACCGGATCATATTTCTTGATCTCGATTTTGTCCGGAGTAGTGCGCTTGTTCTTGTCGGTAGTGTAGAAGTGACCAGTACCGGCGCTCGAAATCAAACGAATCAATTCACGCATGATTAGCTCCCTTAAACCTTGCCATCGCGACGAAGTTCGGCCAGCACGACATCAATGCCACGCTTGTCGATGATACGCATGCCCTTGGCAGATACGCGCAGACGCACAAAACGTTTCTCGGACTCAACCCAGAAGCGGTGATGCTGCAGGTTCGGCAGGAAACGACGACGGGTTTTGTTGTTTGCGTGGGAAATGTTATTCCCAGTCACCGGACCCTTACCGGTAACTTGACAGACTCTCGACATGCCTCAGCCCTCTAAAACCACATGCCCAACCCGGCATGGGTTGGCCGCTTAATCTCTCAGTCATTTGGCGCCAGGCGCCGCGTTTCTTTAGGGTCTTACCGGCTACACCTACAAGCGAAGGAACCGGGCCCCTAGAAAAGAGCGCTGCTTTATACCAGAAAGACCCCGTAGCAACAACAGCCGGTGTGCTTTGGATTTCGAAAACTCCCTGTTTTCTTGCTCCGGATGCCTGCACCAAGGGCTGGGGCCATGGCTGACCGCTCGTCGCAGAATAAATTTTCCGTGGCCGAAACAAACGGCAAAACCAGCATGAACCGCCGCTGCGCCGGTCACTCCAGGTCAATATATGGAAAAAACTCTGTCAATTTATGCCTAATGTGACCATGGCAGCCGGCCGCAGAGAGGCTTGGCGCAGTAATAAATGCAAACCTTTCCGGTCCGCAGGCCCAAAAAGGGGATAGTCATTTTCCAGCGAGGCCACTAGGGTAGGCCTTTTCCAGACTGCACTCGCAGATGGGCCTTCGATCTGCAAAGGAAGCCAAACATGCGCCTCGCTGCCCTCCCGCTCCTGTTCGCCCCTCTTCTTCTGAGCCCGCTGGCCCACGCCGCCGCGTTAAGCGTGTGCACCGAGGCCAGCCCGGAAGGTTTCGACGTAGTGCAGTACAACTCGCTGACCACCACCAACGCCTCGGCCGATGTGCTGATGAATCGTCTGGTGGAGTTCGACGCCAGCAGCGGCAAGGTGGTGCCGAGCCTGGCCGACAGCTGGGAAGTCTCGGCTGACGGCCTGACCTATGTGTTCAAGCTGCACCCGAGAGTGAAGTTTCACCGCACCGCGTACTTCAACCCAAGCCGCGAGCTGACTGCCGAAGACGTGAAGTTCAGCTTCGACCGCATGCTCGACCCGGCCAACCCCTGGCATAAAGTGGCGCAGAGCGGCTATCCCCATGCCCAGTCGCTGCAACTGCCGGCGCTGATCAAGAAGATCGACGCCCTGGATCCGCTGACCCTGCGCTTTACCCTCGACCACGCCGATTCGACCTTCCTCGCCACCCTGAGCATGGGGTTTGCGTCGATCTACTCCGCCGAATACGCCGACCAGTTGCTCAAGGCCGGTACCCAGGACAAGCTCAACAGCCAGCCGATCGGCACCGGGCCCTTCGTTTTCGGCCGCTTCCAGAAAGACGCCTCGATCCGCTACAAGGCCAACCCCGACTACTTTGCCGGCAAGCCGGCGGTGGACTCGCTGATATTCGCCATCACCCCGGACGCCAACGTGCGCCTGCAGAAACTGCGCCGCAACGAATGCCAGATCGCCCTGTCGCCCAAGCCGCTGGACGTGACCGCCGCACTTGAAGAGCCTGCGCTCAAAGTCGAGAAAACCGCGGCTTTCATGACCGCGTTCGTTGCTATCAACAGCCAGCACCCACCGCTGGACAAACCTGAAGTGCGCCAGGCCATCAACCTCGCCTTTGACAAGGCCAACTACCTGAAAGCGGTCTTCGAAAACACCGCGGAACCCGCCAACGGCCCCTTCCCGCCCAACACCTGGAGCTACGCCAAGGAGTTGCCGGGCTACGCCCACGACCCGGCGAAAGCGCGCCAGCTGCTGGCCAAGGCCGGCCTGAAGGACGGCTTCCAGACCACAATCTGGACCCGCCCTTCCGGCAGCCTGCTGAACCCCAACCCGAGCCTGGGCGCGCAACAGCTGCAAGCAGACCTGGCGGAAGTCGGGATCCAGGCGGAGATCCGCGTAATCGAATGGGGCGAACTGATTCGTCGGGCCAAGGCCGGCGAACACGACCTGCTGTTCATGGGCTGGGCCGGCGACAACGGCGACCCGGATAACTTCCTCACCCCGCAGTTCACCTGCGCGGCAGTGAAGTCCGGGACCAACTTCGCCCGCTACTGCGACCCGGGCCTGGACAAGCTGATCACCGCTGGCAAGACCACCACCGAGCAGGGCGTGCGCAGCAAGCTTTATCAGCAGGCGCAAACCCAGATCCAGCAGCAGGCCCTGTGGCTGCCGCTGGCCCATCCGACCGCCTTCGCCCTGACGCGCAAGGATGTCCATGGGTATCAGGCCAGCCCATTCGGGCGCCAGGATTACTCGAAGGTCAGCCTCAAGCCCTGACCGATGGCTACATCCATCCGTACTCGGCCATCGACAGCGGCTCGCCCTCGCCGACGATGAAATGGTCGAGTACGCGCACATCCACCAGGTCCAGCGCCTCCATGAGCCTGCGGGTCAGCACCCGATCCGCCTGGCTCGGCTCGGAAACGCCCGAAGGATGGTTGTGACACAGGATCAGGGCTGCCGCGTTGTGCGCCAGGGCACGCTTGACCACCTGCCGCGGATAGACGCTGGTGGTGTTGATGGAGCCCTGGAACAGCGCTTCGAACGCCAGCACCCGGTGCTTGGAGTCGAGAAACAGGCAACCGAAGACCTCATGCGGCTCATGCCGCAACATCGCCTTGAGGTAGTCGCGGACCGCCACCGGGCTTTCCAGCACCGAATTGCGACTGAGCTTTTCCGCCAGATGCCGCCGCGCCATTTCCAGCACCGCCTGCAATTGCGCGAACTTGGCCGGGCCCAGACCCAGTTGCCGGCTGAAGGTCAATTGGTCCGCCTCGAGCAGGCCACGCAGGCTGCCGAACTGATGCAACAGGTGTCGCGCCAGGTCGACCGCGCTTTTTCCAGCGACCCCGGTGCGCAGGAAGATCGCCAGCAATTCGGCGTCGGAAAGGGCCAGCGCGCCCTGCTCGAGAAGCTTCTCCCGCGGGCGCTCCGCCGCAGGCCAGTCGCGAATGCTCATAGCACCTCCATGTGTGTGGGCGCCGCTGTTCCATAGCGGTCGCTGTGCTATCTTAGCCCATCTTTTTGCGTGGGATTTCCCCTGGGGAGGGGGTGTTACACGCAGCAATCATTGAACTGAAAGGCAGGCCTATGCAGCGGCTGTATCGGAAACGCATCGTTCTCGGCGTCGGCGGCGGCATCGCTGCCTATAAGAGCGCCGAGCTGGTTCGCCGACTCCTCGACCATGGCGCGGAAGTGCGTGTGGTCATGACCCGTGGCGGCAGTGAATTCATCACCCCGCTGACCATGCAGGCCCTGTCCGGGCACCCGGTCCACCTGGACCTGCTCGACCCCGCGGCCGAAGCCGCCATGGGTCATATCGAACTGGCCAAATGGGCCGACCTGGTGCTGATCGCCCCGGCCACGGCCGACCTGATCGCCCGTCTGGCCCAAGGCATCGCCGACGACCTGCTGACCACCCTGGTCCTGGCCACCGATGCCACTGTCGCCATCGCCCCGGCCATGAACCAGGCCATGTGGCGTGACCCTGCCACCCAGGCCAATACCCAGCTGCTGCAAAGCCGTGGCCTGAAGGTCTTCGGTCCGGCGTCCGGCAGCCAGGCCTGCGGCGACGTCGGCCTGGGCCGCATGCTCGAAGCCAACGATCTGGCACTGTGCGCCGCCGACTGCTTCCAGCACCTGGCGCTGACCGGCAAACACGTGCTGATTACCGCCGGCCCGACCCAGGAAAACATCGACCCGGTGCGCTACATCACCAACCACAGCTCCGGGAAAATGGGCTTTGCTCTGGCCGAAGCCGCGGTCGAAGCCGGCGCCCGGGTGACCCTGATCACCGGCCCTGTGCACCTGCCGACCCCGGATCGTGTGACCCGCATCGACGTGGTCAGCGCCCGCGATATGCTCGCCGCCTGTGAGGCCGCCATCCCCTGCGACCTGTTCATCGCCTCGGCCGCGGTCGCGGACTACCGCCCGGAAGTCGTCGCCCCACAGAAATTGAAGAAAGACCCTACGAACGGCGACGGCCTACTGCTGCAGATGGTGCGCAACCCGGACATCCTGGCCACCATCGCCACCCGCCCCGACCGCCCGTTCAGCGTCGGCTTCGCCGCTGAAACCGAACACTTGCTCGACTACGCTGCGCGCAAACTCAAAGACAAGAACCTCGACCTGATCGTCGCCAACGACGTGGCCAACCCGAGCATTGGCTTCAACAGCGAGGAAAACGCCTGCAGCGTGATTGACCGGGAGTTGCACGCAACTCTCTTCGCCCAGACCAGCAAGGGCAAGATTGCCCGCCAACTGATCTCTTTCATCGCCGAACGGCTGAACCAGGTTTAACTCGCATGCACGCTTTACAAGCCAAGATCCTCGACCCACGCATCGGCAACGAATTCCCTCTGCCGCAGTACGCCACGCCAGGCTCCGCCGGCCTCGACCTGCGCGCCATGCTCAAGCAGGACACTATCCTGGAACCGGGCCAGACCCTGCTGATTCCTACCGGCCTGTCCGTCTACATCGGCGACCCTGGCCTCGCCGCGCTGATCCTGCCGCGCTCCGGCCTGGGCCACAAGCACGGCATCGTCCTGGGCAACCTGGTCGGCCTGATCGACTCCGATTACCAGGGTGAACTCATGGTCTCCTGCTGGAACCGTGGCCAGACCGCGTTCAACATCGCAGTGGGCGAACGCATTGCCCAGCTGGTGCTGGTACCTGTGGTCCAGGCGCACTTCGAAGTGGTCGAAGCCTTCGACGAAAGCCAGCGTGGCGCCGGCGGTTTCGGTCACTCCGGCAGCCATTGAGCAAAAAAACGGGCCGAGCCAACAGCTCGGCCTGAGATTGGTGGGTTGTGTTTCAACACTAAAATTCTGCTGCTTTACTCAGAGACTGAGCCGCCCGGAATCAAGGCTGAAGGTGGTCGAAAAAGAGCTGACGCTCATCAGATGGCATTTTTGCACCATGAACCCAAGGGCAAAAACGCCGTCATACCCTTCAGTTTGAGCCTTCCGGTCAGTATTCCGGCCTGTCCTGCCCCCTTTTAGACGGAGCACCCCCAGTGATGAGCAATGCAGCCCAAGTCGTACCCAAGTTCCCTGAAAGCATCTTTCGCGCCTACGACATTCGCGGAACCGTTCCGGAAACCCTGAACGCAGAAACCGCCTACTGGATCGGTCGCGCCATTGGCTCCGAGAGCCTGGCCCAGGGCGAACCCAACGTTTGCGTAGGCCGTGACGGTCGCCTGTCCGGCCCCGAGCTGGTGGAGCAACTGATCCAGGGCCTGCACGACAGTGGTTGCCACGTCAGCGATGTCGGCCTGGTACCGACACCGGCGCTGTATTACGCGGCCAATGTGCTGGCTGGCAAATCCGGGGTGATGCTGACCGGCAGCCACAACCCGTCGAACTACAACGGCTTCAAGATCGTCATCGCCGGCGATACCCTGGCCAACGAACAGATCCAGGCCCTGCACGATCGCCTCAAGACCAACAACCTGAGCAGCGGCCAGGGCAGCATCACCAAGGTCGATATCCTCGATCGCTACAACACTGAAATCGTTCAAGACATCAAACTCGCCCGCCGCCTGAAAGTGGTGGTCGACTGCGGTAACGGTGCTGCCGGCGTCATCGCGCCTCAGTTGATCGAAGCCCTGAACTGCGAAGTCATCCCGCTGTTCTGCGAAGTGGACGGCAACTTCCCCAACCATCACCCGGATCCGGGCAAGCCCGAGAACCTGGAAGACCTGATCGCCAAGGTCGCCGAAACCAACGCCGATCTCGGCCTGGCCTTCGACGGCGACGGCGACCGTGTCGGCGTAGTAACCAACACCGGCAGCATCGTCTTCCCCGACCGCCTGTTGATGCTGTTCGCCAAGGACGTGGTAGCCCGCAACCCGGACGCGGAGATCATCTTCGACGTCAAATGCACCCGCCGCCTGATCCCGCTGATCAAGGAATACGGCGGTCGCCCACTCATGTGGAAGACCGGCCACTCGTTGATCAAAAAGAAAATGAAGCAGACCGGCGCGTTGCTGGCCGGTGAAATGAGCGGGCATGTCTTCTTCAAGGAACGCTGGTTCGGTTTCGACGACGGTATCTACAGCGCCGCGCGGCTGCTGGAGATCCTCAGCAAGGAAAAATCCAACGCGGAAGAGCTGTTTGCCACCTTCCCGAACGATATTTCTACGCCGGAAATCAATATCCATGTGACCGAAGAGAGCAAATTCAGCATCATTGATGCGCTGCACGACGCGCAGTGGGGCGAAGGCGCCGACCTGACCACCATCGACGGCGTACGAGTCGACTACCCCAAAGGCTGGGGCCTGGTTCGCGCCTCCAACACCACGCCGGTGCTGGTGCTGCGCTTCGAGGCCGATGACGAAGCCGAACTGCAGCGCATCAAGGATGTGTTCCACACCCAGCTGAAACGTGTTGCACCTGACCTCCAACTACCGTTTTGATTTTCTTCAAGCGCCTTTATTGAAGTGCCGGAGCCCTGAATGACCCTCGAACGCGATGCCGCCGCCAATACCGCCAAGGTCCTGTCCGAAGCGCTGCCTTATATTCGCCGCTATGTCGGCAAGACCCTGGTGATCAAATACGGCGGCAACGCGATGGAAAGCGAGGAGCTGAAGACCGGCTTCGCCCGCGACATCGTGCTGATGAAGGCTGTCGGGATCAACCCGGTGGTGGTGCACGGCGGCGGTCCGCAAATCGGTGACCTGCTCAAGCGCCTGTCCATCGAAAGCCACTTCATCGATGGCATGCGCGTCACCGACGCGGCGACCATGGACGTGGTGGAGATGGTCCTCGGCGGCCAGGTGAACAAGGACATCGTCAACCTGATCAACCGGCATGGCGGCAGCGCCATCGGCCTGACCGGCAAGGACGCGGAGCTGATTCGCGCGAAGAAGCTCACCGTCACCCGCAAGACGCCGGAAATGACCACCCCGGAAATCATCGACATCGGCCACGTCGGCGAAGTGGTCGGCATCAACACCGACCTGCTGAACCTGCTGGTCAAAGGTGATTTCATCCCGGTGATCGCGCCGATCGGCGTCGGCGCCAACGGCGAGTCGTACAACATCAACGCTGACCTGGTAGCCGGCAAGGTGGCCGAGGCGCTGAAAGCCGAGAAGCTGATGCTGCTGACCAATATCGCTGGCCTGATGGACAAGTCGGGCAAGGTCCTGACCGGCCTGACCACCCAGCAGGTCGATGCCCTGATCGAAGACGGCACCATCTACGGCGGCATGCTGCCGAAGATTCGCTGTGCGTTGGAAGCAGTACAGGGTGGCGTGGGCAGCTCGTTGATCATCGACGGCCGCGTACCCAATGCGATTCTGCTGGAGATCTTCACCGATACCGGTGTCGGCACCCTGATCAGCAATCGCAAGCGCCCTTAAGCGCTGCAAATAAAAAGACCCCGCCTGGCCAAGCCAGGCGGGGTCTTTTTATTGCGCCTTCCGTAGGAGCGGAGCTTGCCCGCGATAGCGGTGTATCAGGTTAGACCGCTATCGCGGGCAAGCCTCGCTCCTACAGAACAGGGTCAAACGCCGAATTGCGCGCGGTAGGCTTCCACCGCCGGCAGATGCTGCTTGAGTGCCGGATCGTCCGCCAGGAACTGCAGGACCTGGGTCAGGGAAACGATGCTCACCACCGGAATGCCGAAATCGCGCTCGACTTCCTGGATCGCCGACAACTCACCGTTGCCACGCTCCTGACGGTTCAGGGCAATCAACACACCCGCCGCCTTGGCGCCTTCCTGGGACTCGATGATCTGCATCACTTCGCGAATCGCGGTGCCCGCGGTGATCACGTCGTCGATGATCAACACATCGCCAGTCAATGGCGCGCCGACCAGGCTGCCGCCTTCGCCGTGAGCCTTGGCTTCCTTGCGGTTGAAGCACCATGGCAGATCGCGCTGATGATGCTCGGCCAGGGCCACGGCCGTCGCTGCCGCTAAAGGAATACCTTTGTACGCAGGACCGAAAAGCACATCGAAAGGAATGCCGCTGTCGACGATCGCCGCGGCATAAAAACGCCCCAGCTGCGCCAGGGCCGAACCGCTGTTGAACAGGCCGGCATTGAAGAAGTAAGGACTGGTACGCCCGGACTTCAGGGTGAACTCACCGAAGCGCAAAACCCCGCGATCGATGGCAAAACGAATGAAATCGCGCTGATACGCCTGCATGAAAAAGCCCCAAATACCACGGATTTAGCTAATTAGGTAGACCTCGGGTATCATACACGCACGTGATTTTTGGGGCCATTTATGCGGATCATCAGTGTGAACGTCAATGGTATTCAGGCTGCAGTGGAGCGAGGTTTGCTCAGTTGGCTGCAAGCACAGAATGCCGACGTCATCTGCCTGCAGGACACCCGCGCCTCCGCCTTTGAACTGGACGATCCAGCCTTCCAACTGGATGGCTACTTCCTTTATGCCTGCGATGCCGAAGTTCCCGCCCAAGGCGGTGTGGCTTTGTACTCGCGGTTGCAACCGAAGGCTGTCATCAGCGGTCTCGGCTTCGAGACGGCCGACCGCTACGGGCGCTACCTGCAAGCCGATTTCGACAAGGTCAGCATCGCGACCTTGCTGCTTCCTTCCGGGCAGAACGGCGATGAAGACTTGAACCAGAAGTTCAAGCTTATGGACGACTTCGCCCGTTACCTGGATAAACAGCGGCGCAAACGTCGCGAGTACATTTATTGTGGCTCGCTGTACGTGGCGCAACAGAAGCTGGATATCAAGAACTGGCGTGACAGCCAGCAATCTCCGGGTTTCCTGGCGCCTGAGCGTGCCTGGATGGACGAGATTGTCGGCAACATGGGTTATGTCGACGCCCTGCGCGAAGTCAGCCGTGAAGGCGATCAATACAGCTGGTGGCCAGATAACGAACAGGCCGAGATGCTCAACCTGGGCTGGCGCTTCGACTATCAGCTGCTGACCCCAGGCCTGCGTCGCTTCGTGCGCAGCGCACGCCTGCCACGCCAGCCGCGCTTCTCGCAGCACGCGCCGCTGATCGTGGACTACGACTGGACGCTGACCATCTAAGCGTCTTTTCGCAGCCACAAAAAAGCCGACATCACTGTCGGCTTTTTTGTGGGCGCTCGGCCTATTTGATCAATCGCCAGGTGAACGGGTAGCGGTACGCCATCCCTTCATTGGCCTTGACCCCGGCGATGATGGTCAGCACCAGGGCGCCGATCGCCAGCAGACCGAAGAGCAGGAAACCCACCAGCACCACCATCAGCAGGAAACAGACCAGCGAGGCAAGAGCCACGGTGATCTGAAAGTTCAGCGCTTCCTTGCCCTGGGCATCGATGAACGGGTCCGTCTCGCGCTTCATCTGCCAGAGCACCAGCGGGCCGATCAGGGTGCCGAACGGAATCCAGATGCCCAGCAACGCCGACAGGTGACAGAACATCGCCCACTGACGCACCTCATGGCTCGGGACAGGTTGCGGAAGCTGGTCGTCGTTCATGCTGCTCTCCTTGCTGAAAGCTACCGGGCAATCAGTCAGCCAGGGCTGCCTGTTGCAATTCAAAGATCTCGCTCATGCCTTTCTTGGCCAAAGCCAGCATGGCGTTCAGTTCTTCCGGCTGGAACGGCGCGCCTTCGGCAGTGCCCTGGACTTCGATGAAACCGCCAGTGCTGGTCATGACCACGTTGAGGTCGGTCTCGGCCGCCGAGTCTTCCAGGTAATCCAGATCCAGCACCGGCTCACCCTGGTACATGCCCACGGACACCGCCGCGATCATTTGCTTGATCGGGTCGCCGCCCTTCAGGCCGCCACGCTTCTTGATCACTTTCAAAGCGTCCACCAAGGCCACCATGGCACCGGTGATCGACGCGGTACGGGTACCGCCATCGGCCTGGATCACATCGCAGTCGACATACAGGGTGACGTCGCCCAGCTTGGTCATGTCCAGCGCAGCGCGCAGGGAACGACCGATCAGACGCTGGATCTCCAGGGTACGGCCGCCTTGCTTGCCGCGACTGGCTTCACGCTGGTTACGCTCGCCGGTGGCGCGCGGCAGCATGCCGTATTCGGCGGTCAACCAGCCCTGGCCCTGACCCTTGAGGAAGCGGGGCACGCCGTTCTCGACGCTGACCGTGCAGATCACTTTGGTATCACCAAACTCGACCAGTACAGATCCCTCGGCGTGTTTGGTGTAGTTGCGGGTGATGCGGATCGAGCGGAGCTGATCGGCAGCGCGACCACTTGGACGTTTCATAGGGAATACCTGTACGGGGACGGAAAACTGCCGATCATTATAGAGCCCACGGCCTTGCCTGGGCAGTTCTAAAAACCCCGGCCCGTCGGCGATACCTCTGGAACGGCCCTCCGGTCGCTTCGCAGCGCTTTGTCACACCCGCGGTTTGGGAGCATCCACCGCACTGCGCTACAATCCTGCGCCTTCGCAGCCTGTCGGCTTCAATTCATTCATATCGGGCCCGTACAACCCTTTGCGGTTGGTGGCGGACCTGTATCGGAGGTACCTCCATGGTGCACAGCATGACCGCCTTCGCCCGGGTAGAACGGGCCGGCACTCAGGGCACCCTGAGTTGGGAACTGCGCTCGGTCAACAGCCGTTACCTGGAACCGCACCTGCGCTTGCCGGAATCCTTTCGCGATCTGGAAGGCGCGGTCCGCGAGGCGCTGCGCCAGGGACTGTCGCGCGGCAAGCTCGAATGCACCTTGCGCTTCACCGAAGAAACCACCGGCAAACCACTGCAGGTCGACCGGGAGCGCGCCGCGCAACTGGTGGCGGCAGCCGAGTCCGTTGCCAGCCTGATCAAGCAGCCGGCGGCGCTGAACCCACTGGAAGTGCTGGCCTGGCCCGGCGTCCTGGTGGCCGATGCCAGCGACCCGCAGGCGCTGAACAACGAAGCCCTGAGCTTGTTCAACCAAGGGCTGAAAGAGCTGAAGAGCGGCCGCGAGCGCGAAGGCGCGGAGCTGGCCCGGCTGATCAACGAACGCCTGACCTCCATCGAGGAAGATGTCGTGACCCTGCGCGAACTGGTCCCGCAGATGCTCGCGACCCAGCGCCAGAAGGTTCTCGATCGCTTCGCCGACATGCAGGCCGAACTGGACCCTACCCGCCTGGAACAGGAAATGGTGCTGCTCGCCCAGAAGAGCGACGTCGCCGAAGAACTGGACCGCCTGAGCACCCACATCATCGAAGTGCGCCGCGTACTCAAGTCCGGCGGCGCCGCTGGACGGCGCCTGGACTTCCTGATGCAGGAACTCAACCGCGAAGCCAACACACTGGGCTCCAAGGCCTTCGACCCGCGCAGCACCCAGGCTGCGGTCAACCTCAAGGTGTTGATCGAGCAGATGCGCGAACAAGTACAGAATATTGAGTAAGGCTACCCAGACATGAACCACAGCACCGGCACCCTCTACATCATTTCCGCCCCCTCGGGCGCGGGCAAGACCAGCCTGGTCAAGGCCCTGATCGACGCCGACCCGTCGATCCGCGTTTCCGTTTCCCACACCACTCGCGCCATGCGCCCGGGCGAAGTGGACGGCGTGAACTACCACTTCGTCTCCCGCGAAGCGTTCGTGAAGATGGGCGAACACGGCGACTTCCTCGAGCGCGCCGAAGTCTTCGGCAATCTCTATGGCACCTCCCAAAGCCACTTGCAGCAGACCCTGGACGAAGGTCACGACCTGATCCTGGAGATCGACTGGCAAGGTGCCGAGCAAGTGCGCAAGCTGATGCCCCAGGCGCGTTCGATCTTCATCCTGCCGCCGTCCCAGCAGGCCTTGCGCCAGCGCCTGACCAACCGCGGCCAGGACAGCGACGAGATCATCGAAGGCCGGATGCGCGAAGCCGTCAGCGAAATGAGCCACTACGTCGATTACGACTACCTGATCATCAACGACGATTTCGCCCATGCGCTGGACGACCTGAAGGCGATTTTCCGCACCAACCAGCTGCACCAAAAGCACCAGCAACAGCGTTTCGGCAAATTGCTCGCCGAATTGCTGGGCTGAATAGCACTTCCCAAAACCGCTGCAAGGGCTTTACATTGGCGCTTGTAGCGCGTCGGAAAGCTTGGTTAAAAAATCAGCGCTTCCCTAATCGCTGGTGATTTTTTAAACTGTTGAGTCCGCTCGCCCATCCGGGCAGCGCGCATATTGCATTTGCTACGAGGAAGACCATGGCCCGCGTAACCGTTGAAGACTGTCTAGAACACGTGGATAACCGCTTTGAGCTGGTCATGCTCTCTACCAAGCGTGCCCGTCAACTGGCAACCGGCGGCAAAGAGCCGAAAGTAGCATGGGAAAACGACAAGCCTACCGTCGTCGCCCTGCGCGAAATCGCTGAAGGCCTGATCGACTACGCAGCTATCGCCGAAGCCGAAATCGTTGAAGATGAACCGCTTTTTGCTGCTTTCGAGGACGAGTCCAACGAGGCCGTCTAAGCCTATGCCTGGTCGACGTAGCACGGCGCGGGATCACAGCCTACGGCAGGAGTCATCATGCCGAGCATAGACGCCCTCGCCGATCGCTTATCGACCTATCTCGGCACGGACCAGGTCAATCTGGTCCGCCGAGCGTATTTCTACGCCGAACAAGCCCATGACGGTCAGCGCCGTCGCAGCGGCGAGGCGTACGTCACGCACCCATTAGCGGTCGCAAACATTCTCGCCGACATGCATATGGACCATCAGAGCCTGATGGCGGCCATGCTGCATGACGTGATCGAAGACACCGGTATCGCCAAAGAAGCGCTGCAAGCGCAGTTCGGTGAAACCGTGGCCGAACTGGTCGACGGGGTCAGCAAACTGACCCAGATGAACTTCGAGACCAAGGCCGAAGCCCAAGCGGAAAACTTCCAGAAGATGGCCATGGCCATGGCGCGCGACATTCGCGTGATCCTGGTCAAGCTGGCCGACCGCCTGCACAACATGCGCACCCTGGAAGTGCTGTCCGGTGAAAAACGCCGGCGGATCGCCAAGGAAACCCTGGAGATCTATGCGCCCATCGCCAACCGCCTGGGCATGCACAGCATCCGCATCGAATTCGAAGACCTCGGTTTCAAGGCCATGCACCCGATGCGTTCCGCGCGGATCTACCAGGCGGTCAAGCGCGCCCGGGGCAACCGCAAGGAAATCGTCAACAAGATCGAAGAATCCCTGAGCCACTGCCTGGCCATCGACGGCATCCAGGGAGAAGTCAGCGGCCGCCAGAAACACTTGTACGGCATCTATAAAAAGATGCGCGGCAAACGCCGGGCCTTCAACGAGATCATGGACGTCTACGCGTTCCGGATCATCGTCGACAAGGTCGACACCTGCTACCGCGTGCTCGGCGCCGTACACAACCTGTACAAGCCGCTGCCAGGTCGCTTCAAGGATTACATCGCGATTCCCAAGGCCAACGGCTACCAGTCGCTGCACACCACGCTGTTCGGCATGCACGGCGTTCCGATCGAGATCCAGATCCGCACCCGCGAAATGGAAGAGATGGCCAACAACGGCATCGCCGCCCACTGGCTGTACAAATCCAGCGGCGACGAGCAGCCAAAGGGCACTCATGCCCGGGCTCGTCAGTGGGTCAAGGGCGTGCTGGAGATGCAGCAACGCGCCGGCAATTCCCTGGAGTTCATCGAGAGCGTGAAGATCGACCTGTTCCCGGACGAGGTCTACGTGTTCACGCCGAAGGGCCGGATCATGGAGCTGCCCAAAGGCTCCACCGCAGTGGACTTCGCCTACGCGGTGCACACCGACGTGGGCAACAGCTGCATCGCCTGTCGTATCAATCGCCGCCTGGCGCCGCTGTCCGAACCGCTGCAAAGCGGCTCCACCGTGGAAATCGTCAGCGCCCCGGGCGCACGCCCCAACCCGGCCTGGCTCAACTTCGTGGTCACCGGCAAGGCTCGCACCCACATTCGCCATGCGCTGAAACTGCAACGCCGCTCCGAGTCCATCAGCCTGGGCGAACGCCTGCTGAACAAGGTGCTCAACGGTTTCGACAGCGCGCTGGAAAAGATCCCCGCCGAACGCGTGCAAGCGATGCTCACCGAGTATCGCCTGGAACTGATCGAAGACCTGCTGGAAGACATCGGCCTGGGCAACCGCATGGCCTATGTGGTCGCCCGCCGCCTGCTCGGCGAAGGCGAACAGCTGCCAAGCCCGGAAGGTCCGCTGGCCATTCGCGGTACCGAAGGCCTGGTCCTGAGCTACGCCAAGTGCTGCACGCCGATCCCGGGCGACCCGATTGTCGGCCACCTGTCCGCGGGCAAGGGGATGGTGGTGCACCTGGACAACTGCCGCAATATCAGCGAAATCCGCCACAACCCGGAAAAATGCATCCAGCTTTCGTGGGCCAAGGATGTCACCGGCGAATTCAACGTCGAGCTGCGCGTCGAGCTGGAACACCAGCGCGGCCTGATCGCCCTGCTGGCCAGCAGCGTCAACGCGGCCGACGGCAATATCGAGAAAATCAGCATGGACGAACGGGATGGTCGCATCAGCGTGGTCCAACTGGTGGTCAGCGTGCACGACCGCGTGCACCTGGCTCGTGTGATCAAGAAACTGCGCGCCCTGACCGGGGTCATTCGCATCACTCGCATGCGTGCATAGCTCGCTATACAGCCCGCCCATTACAAGGAGTCATTCATGACCAAGACCGTTATCACCAGCGACAAGGCACCCGCCGCGATCGGCACCTATTCCCAGGCGATCAAGGCAGGCAACACCGTCTACATGTCCGGCCAGATCCCGCTCGATCCAAAGACCATGGAACTGGTGGAAGGCTTCGAAGCCCAGACCGTCCAGGTATTCGAGAACCTCAAGTCCGTGGCCGAGGCCGCCGGTGGTTCGTTCAAGGACATCGTCAAGCTCAACATCTTCCTCACCGACCTGAGCCACTTCGCCAAGGTCAACGAGATCATGGGCAAGTACTTCCAGCAGCCTTACCCTGCCCGCGCCGCCATCGGCGTTGCCGCCCTGCCAAAAGGCGCGCAGGTTGAAATGGATGCCATCCTGGTCATCGAGTAACACGTCCGGCGCGGCTACCCAGGCCGCGCCGTCTTCGTTCTGAAAGGATTTCCTCATGCGCAAAGCGCTAGCCCTCTCGTTGTGCGCCCTGTTCCTCGGCGGCTGTGCCAGCGATCCCGCCGACCGTGACATCAGTGGCACCTGGATCAATCAGGTCGCCATCGACGCCGCCGCCAAAGGCGGACCGCTGCGCGAAGCCCTGCAAGGCTACGGCCCGAACCTGGAATGGGACGTCAACACCAAGGCCAGCCAGGCGCGCTACACCAACGGCTTCGAAAATGTCGAAGGCAAGGTGCTGGCTGAAGAGTCCGGCTCCTGGAAAATCGATTTCTACGGCAGCTCTGCCAGCGAATTGAAACGCGACGGCAAACAATTGCTGCAAGAAGCCAACGACAACGAGCCGGAACAGGTCTTCGATCGTCCCAAGGACCCGGCCCCGGAAGGCGCGCCACTGGGCGCCAACTTCGAGCGCGCGCTGTACTCGGCCTACCTGGGCGGCGAATGGAAAATCGTCAACGGCCCGGGCCAAGGCGGCACCGTACTGTTCCAGTCCAACGGCCAGGTCATGGGCCTGCCGGGCGCCGATCGCTATGCACTCTGCCTTGCCGGCGACTGCGCGTCGATGAGCGGCGGCTACGACAACCTCTGGCTGCAGCTCAACGGCCAGGGCAACCCGTGGATCTTCGCGCGTAACGGTGAGCAACTGGAGATCTTCCAGACCATCAACACCGCCCAGGCGGACGAGGTACCTTCCCTCACCCCGGGTACGCGCCAGTGGCTACTGGAAAAACAGTGATCCCCGCCTCCCTGTAGGAGCGAGCTTGCTCGCGATCAGCGGTGTCTCAGGTTAGACCGCTATCGCGAGCAAGCTCGCTCCTACAGTTTCAGCCTTCGATAATCTCCGCATACCCCTCGCGAAAACTCGGATAACGCGGCTCCCAGCCCAGGGCCCTGGCGCGGGCATTGCTGCAGCGCTTGCTGCCGGAGCGCCGCACACTCGAATTATCCGCCCACTCGGTCACGCCCAGGTACTCGCGCAGCCAGCCCACCACCTCCGCCAATGGCACCGGCGCGTCGTCGACCCCGATGTAGCAGTCCTCAAGCTGCACGCCACGCCGATCGGCCTGCAGCAGGAAGGCCAGCAACCCCGCGGCGTCGTCGGCATGGATGCGGTTGCCATACAACGGCGGATCGATGGCCACGCGATACCCCTGGCGCACTTGGTTCAACAGCCATTCCCGCCCCGGGCCGTAGATCCCGGTCAAGCGCACCAGGCTGGCTGGAATGCCACTCTGCAACGCCACTTGCTCGGCCTCGAGCATCAGCCGGCCGGAATAGCCGCCGGCCTGCGCCGGCGAAGTTTCGTCGATCCACTCGCCGTCTTTCTGCCCATAGACGCTGCTGCTGGAAACGAACAACAGGCGCTTCGGAGACTGCCCGTTCTGCTTGAGCCAGCCCAGCACATGGGTCAGCCCCTCGACATAGGCCGCGCGATAGCCCGCCTCGTCATGCTCGGTAGCGGCCGCGCTGTACACCAGGTAATCCAGCGATGTGGTGGGCCAGGCTGCCGGGCACTGCTCGCTGAAAAGATCGCCCGCCACGCCGATCACCCCTTCCGGCAATTGCGAAACCGTGCGCCGCAGGCCGTAGACCTGCCAGTTTTCAGCCAGCAGTTGCTTCGCCAGACGGCTGCCGACATCACCACAGCCAGCGATCAGAACAGAAGGGGCGGACATCAGAAAACTCCTATCAGAAAGGCACAGACTAGCGTCGGCAATGGACGAGCGGCTAGCAATCAAAGAAAAAAAGATACTCTATTACTTCTGTTAACAAGAATTAGTTGCAATAATGACGGCCCATTTGTTCTCGGCCCTGCGAGGCCTAGAAGGACACTTACCCTTTTCCCTCTCAGGTCCGGCCAGCATGACACGCAATCCATTCTCCGCTTCGCCAACCCAACGCCCAAGCCCGCTGCGCGCCATGAGTGCGGCCGCGGCGTTGCTGTTCAGCCTGCTGCTGGCACCGACCGCGGCCTTCGCCGATGAGCAGGCCCCGACTGGCGCCTCGACACCTGCGGCAGCCCACGCGCCGGCCGATGCCACGGCGCCGGTAGCCACCCCGGTCGCCGCAGCGCCGGCACCTGCCGAAGGCGAGCCGGCCGACGACGCACCTGAAGTCCTCGAAGCGGACAACAGCCTGGGCATGGCGCACGACCTGTCTCCTTGGGGCATGTACCAGAACGCCGACATCATCGTGAAGCTGGTGATGATCGGCTTGGCCATCGCCTCGATCATCACCTGGACCATCTGGATCGCCAAAGGCTTCGAGCTGATGGGCGCCAAGCGTCGCCTGCGCGGTGAGATCCTCGCCCTGAAAAAGGCCACCACCCTCAAGGAAGCCAGCGTCACCGCCGCCAAAGAAGGCACCCTGGCCAATCTGCTGGTCCACGATGCCCTGGAAGAAATGCGCCTGTCGGCCAACAGCCGCGAGAAAGAAGGCATCAAGGAACGCGTCAGCTTCCGCCTCGAGCGCCTGGTAGCCGCCTGCGGCCGCAACATGAGCAGCGGCACCGGCGTGCTCGCCACCATCGGTTCTACCGCGCCCTTCGTCGGCCTGTTCGGTACCGTGTGGGGCATCATGAACAGCTTCATCGGCATCGCCAAAACCCAGACCACCAACCTCGCCGTCGTCGCCCCCGGCATCGCCGAAGCCCTGCTGGCCACCGCCCTGGGTCTGGTCGCGGCCATTCCGGCGGTGGTCATCTACAACGTCTTCGCCCGCTCCATCGCCGGCTACAAGGCCCAGGTCTCCGACGCTTCCGCAGAAGTCCTGCTGCTGGTCAGCCGTGATCTCGATCACCTGCCGACCGCCGAGCGCTCTGCGCAACCTCATGTGGCCAAAGTAGGGTAATCCGCCATGGGCCTGCATTTGAAAGAAGGCGCAGAAGACGATCTCGCCGAAAACCACGAAATCAACGTCACGCCGTTCATCGACGTGATGCTGGTGCTGCTGATCATCTTCATGGTCGCGGCGCCGCTGGCCACCGTGGACATCAAGGTCGACCTCCCGGCCTCGACGGCCAAACCGGCGCCACGCCCCGAGAAACCGGTGTTTCTCAGCGTCAAGGCCGACCAACGCCTGTACCTCGGCGACGACGAAGTGAAGGCCGAAGCCCTCGGCGCCACCCTCGACGCCAAGACCCAGGGCAAAAAAGACACGACGATCTTCTTCCAGGCCGACAAAGGCGTGGATTATGGCGACCTGATGAGCGTGATGGATGCCCTGCGGGCCGCCGGATACCTAAAGGTCGGCCTGGTCGGACTTGAGACGGCTACCAAGAAATGATCACGACGCGCCAAAAACTGACGCGTTACAGCGGTAGCCTGGCCATCGTACTGGGGGTCCATGCGGTCGCGATCCTGCTCGCGCTCAACTGGAGTTCCCCCACGCCGGTCGAGCTGCCACCCCAGGCGATGATGGTCGAGTTGGCGCCGCTTCCGGCACCGCCTCCTCCCGCACCGCCCAAGGTCGTGACGCCACCGCAGCCGCCGGCTCCGGTCGAAGAGTTGCCGCTGCCCAAGCTCGCGGAAGCGCCGAAGCCGACGATTTCCGTGCCCAAGCCGGTCAAACCCAAGCCCAAGCCACAACCGCCCAAGCCTGTGGAGAAAAAACCGGAACCGCCGAAGGAAAAGCCCAGCGAAGAGAAGCCCAGCGACGCTCCGCCGACGCCCACTGCGGCACCGTCCTCGGCACCTGCTCCGGGCCCCTCGCCGGCCCAGATCGCCGCCAAGGAAAGCTGGCAAGGCACGCTGCTGGCGCACCTGGCCAAGTACAAGAAGTACCCGCCGGGCGCTCAGGCACGCGGCAAGGAAGGCCTGAACCGGCTGCGCTTCGTGGTCGATGCTCAAGGCAACGTGCTGTCCTATGAACTGGTAGGACGCTCGGGCAACGCCGATCTGGACCGGGCCACCCTGGAAATGATCCGCCGCGCCCAGCCGCTGCCCAAGCCACCGGCGGACATGCTCAACAACGGCTCGATCGAGATCGTCGCGCCCTTCGTTTACTCCCTGGAGAAACGTCGCCGCTGAGCATGACGCACAGGCGATCCCCAGCAGAAAGGCACCCTAAAGGTGCCTTTTTGCTTTTCCAGGCATGACCCGCATGCATTGCCCGGTGTCACAGCGAGCATTGAGTCTGATAACGTGCGTCTATCGATTGCAGCCGGTATGCTTGGCCCGCAACCTCATGGACGTCCGCTATGACTCTTACTGAATTACGCTACATCGTTACCCTCGCCCAAGAGCAGCACTTCGGCCACGCGGCCGAGCGTTGCCATGTCAGCCAGCCGACCCTGTCGGTGGGCGTGAAGAAGCTTGAAGACGAACTCGGTGTGCTGATTTTCGAGCGCAGCAAGAGTGCGGTACGTCTGACGCCGGTCGGCGAAGGCATTGTCGCCCAGGCGCAAAAGGTCCTCGAACAGGCCCAGGGCATTCGCGAACTGGCCCAGGCTGGCAAGAACCAGCTGACCGCCCCGCTGAAAGTCGGCGCGATCTACACCGTCGGCCCGTACCTGTTCCCGCACCTGATCCCGCAACTGCACCGGGTCGCCCCGCAGATGCCGTTGTACATCGAAGAGAACTTCACCCACGTACTGCGCGACAAGCTGCGCAACGGCGAACTGGACGCGATCATCATCGCCCTGCCGTTCAACGAAGCCGACGTGCTGACCCTGCCGCTGTACGACGAACCCTTCTACGTGCTGATGCCAAGCACCCACCCCTGGACCCAGAAAGAGAGCATCGACGCCAACCTGCTCAACGACAAGAGCCTGTTGCTGCTGGGCGAAGGCCACTGTTTCCGCGACCAGGTACTCGAGGCTTGCCCGACCCTGGCCAAAGGCAACGACGGCGCCAAGCACACCACGGTGGAATCCAGCTCCCTGGAAACCATCCGCCACATGGTCGCTTCCGGCCTTGGCGTCTCGATCCTGCCGCTCTCAGCGGTGGACAGCCATCACTACGCCCCCGGCGTGATCGAAGTACGGCCGCTGAGCGCGCCCGTGCCGTTCCGCACCGTGGCGATCGCCTGGCGCGCCAGCTTCCCGCGGCCGAAAGCCATCGAGATCCTCGCCGACTCGATCCGCCTGTGTTCGGTGGCCAAGCCGCCTGCCGCGAGTTAAACCGTCGCGATGACTGAGCTGTCGAAAGTGCCGGTCACGGCACTCAAGGGCGTCGGCGAAGCCATGGCCGAAAAGCTGGCCAAGGTCGGCCTGGAGAACCTGCAGGACGTGCTGTTCCACCTGCCCCTGCGTTATCAGGACCGCACGCGCGTGGTGCCGATCGGCGCGCTGCGCCCCGGCCAGGATGCGGTGATCGAAGGCACCGTCAGCGGCGCCGACGTGGTGATGGGCAAGCGCCGCAGCCTGCTGGTACGCCTGCAGGATGGCACCGGCGGGCTCAGCCTGCGCTTCTACCATTTCAGCAACGCGCAGAAGGAAGGCCTCAAGCGCGGCACCCGCGTGCGCTGTTATGGCGAAGCCCGCCCTGGCGCCTCGGGGCTGGAAATCTACCACCCGGAATACCGCGCCATCAGCGGCGATGAACCGCCGCCCGTGGACCAGACCCTGACCCCCATCTACCCGCTCACCGAAGGCCTGACCCAGCAACGCCTGCGCATGCTGTGCCAGCAGAGCCTGGCCCTGCTCGGCCCGCGCAGCCTGCCGGACTGGCTGCCGCAAGAGCTGGCGCGGGATTACCAGCTGGCGCCGCTGGACGATGCGATTCGCTACCTGCACCACCCGCCGGCCGACGCCGATGTCGACGAACTGGCCCTGGGTCACCATTGGGCACAGCATCGCCTGGCGTTCGAGGAACTGCTGACCCATCAGTTGTCCCAGCAGCGCCTGCGCGAAAGCCTGCGCTCGCAACTCGCTCCGGCGCTGCCCAAGGCTACCCGGCTGCCGGCGCAGTACCTGAAGAACCTCGGCTTTCCACCCACCGGCGCGCAGCAGCGGGTCGGCAACGAGATCGCCTACGACCTCAGCCAGCCCGAGCCGATGCTGCGGTTGATCCAGGGTGACGTAGGCGCCGGCAAGACCGTGGTCGCCGCCCTCGCCGCCCTGCAGGCGCTGGAGGCTGGCTACCAGGTGGCGCTGATGGCGCCGACCGAGATCCTCGCCGAGCAGCACTTCATCACCTTCAAGCGCTGGCTCGAGCCGCTGGGGCTGGAAGTCGCCTGGCTGGCCGGCAAGCTCAAGGGCAAGAACCGCACAGCGGCCCTGGAGCAGATCGCCGCCGGCGCGCCGATGGTGGTCGGCACCCACGCGCTGTTCCAGGACGAAGTGCAGTTCAAGAACCTGGCGCTGGTGATCATCGACGAACAACACCGCTTCGGCGTACAGCAGCGCCTGGCCCTGCGCCAGAAAGGCGTGGGTGGGCGCCTGTGCCCGCACCAACTGATCATGACCGCCACGCCGATCCCGCGGACCCTGGCCATGAGCGCCTACGCCGACCTGGACACCTCGATCCTCGACGAACTGCCCCCAGGCCGCACGCCGGTGAACACCGTGCTGGTGACCGACTCGCGCCGCGTCGAGGTCATCGAGCGGGTGCGCGCCGCCTGCGCCGAAGGGCGCCAGGCCTATTGGGTGTGCACGCTGATCGAGGAATCCGAAGAGCTGACCTGCCAGGCTGCGGAAACCACTTACGAAGACCTGCGCAGCGCCCTGGGCGAACTGCGGGTCGGCCTGATCCACGGGCGCATGAAGCCGGCGGAAAAGGCCGAGGTCATGGGCCAGTTCAAGGCCGGTGAGTTGCAACTGCTGGTGGCCACCACGGTGATCGAAGTCGGCGTCGATGTGCCCAACGCCAGCCTGATGATCATCGAGAACCCCGAGCGCCTGGGCCTGGCCCAGCTGCACCAGCTGCGCGGTCGCGTTGGTCGGGGCAGCGCCGCCAGCCATTGCGTCATGCTCTACCATCCTCCTCTGTCGCAGATCGGCCGCCAGCGCCTGGGCATCATGCGCGAAACCAACGACGGTTTTGTCATCGCCGAAAAGGATTTGGAACTGCGCGGCCCCGGCGAAATGCTCGGCACCCGCCAGACCGGCCTGCTGCAATTCAAGGTCGCCGACCTGATGCGCGATGCCGACCTGCTGCCGGCCGTGCGCGATGCCGCCCAGGCCTTGCTGGAGCGCTGGCCGCATCACGTCAGCCCGCTGCTGGAACGCTGGCTGCGCCACGGGCAGCAATACGGCCAAGTGTGAGCAGCGTCTCAGTTAAGGGGCGAATGCCCCGATCAAGCTGGTTATACTCCTGAAATTGTTTGAAAACGGATACAGACCATGACAGAAGTTGCCCTCGCCACCGCAGCCCCGCACGCTCCGTCTGTAATCCGGCTGCTGCTCGGCAAGCTGGACATCGGCTTCACGGAAGTCCTCGATCACCCGAACCTGCCAGCCGCGCGCAAGGTACAGGCCGTCCTGCTGGATGATGCCGTCGGCGCGCTGATGGTGCTGTTCCCGCAGAGCCAGCTGCTGGACCTCAATCGCCTCGCCGAACTGACCGGCCGCCGCCTGACCGCCGTCTCCACGGAACGCCTGGAGCGCATGCTCGGCAAACACAACCTGAGCCTGCTGCCCGGCCTGCCGGCGCTCACCAGCTCGCCCTGCCTGTACGAAGAAAGCCTGCTGCGCGAGCCGCACCTGCTGATCAACTCCGGCGAGCCGGGCCTACTGCTGGAAATCACCAGCGACGCCTTCAAGAGCATGCTGAGCAAGGCCAGCGCCGGCAACTTCGGCGAAGCCCTGAGCAGCATCCGCCCGAACCTCGACCGCCCGGACGACGACCGCGAGGAAATCACCCAGGCCATGCAGGCCTTCACCGCCCGGCGTATCCAGCAACGCCTGGAAGCGACCATCGAGATTCCGCCGCTCGCCGAAACCGCGCAGAAGATCATCAAGCTGCGGGTCGACCCCAACGCCACCATCGACGACATCACCGGCGTGGTGGAAACCGACCCGGCCCTGGCCGCGCAAGTGGTGAGCTGGGCGGCTTCACCCTATTACGCTTCGCCGGGCAAGATCCGCTCGGTGGAAGACGCCATCGTCCGCGTGCTGGGCTTCGACCTGGTGATCAACCTGGCGCTGGGCCTGGCCCTGGGCAAGACCCTGAGCCTGCCCAAGGACCACCCGCAACACAGCACGCCGTACTGGCAGCAGTCGATCTACACCGCCGCCGTCATCGAAGGCCTGACCCGCGCCATGCCGCGCGCGCAGCGCCCGGAATCCGGCCTGACCTACCTCGCCGGCCTGCTGCACAACTTCGGCTACCTGCTGCTGGCCCACGTCTTCCCGCCGCACTTCTCGCTGATCTGCCGCCACCTGGAGGTCAACCCGCACCTGTGCCACAGCTACGTCGAACAGCACCTGCTGGGCATCAGCCGCGAGCAGATCGGCGCCTGGCTGATGCGCTACTGGGATATGCCGGACGAGTTGTCCACCGCCCTGCGCTTCCAGCACGACCCGAGCTATGACGGTGCCTACGCCGAATACCCGAACCTGGTATGCCTGGCCGTGCGCCTGCTGCGCAGCCGCGGCATCGGCTCCGGCCCCGTCGAAGACATCCCTGACGCCCTGCTCGAACGTCTCGGTCTATCCCGCGATAAAGCCGAAGACGTGGTCAGCAAAGTCCTGGAAGCCGAAGTGCTGCTGCGCGAACTGGCCTCGCAGTTCAGCCAGCACTGAAAACAAAACGGACAAGCCCCGCCCCTGTAGGAGCGAGGCTTGCCCGCGATGAATCCACCTCGGTCTACCTGACCGGCCTCACGCCTTCGGCTTGGCCTTCTTCGGCTTCAGGTACTTGGTCAGCCCCTGGAACCAGATCACCAGCGCCGGGTTGCCCTTGATCTGGATCGACTTGTCCTGAATCCCGGTCATAAAGGCCAATTGCTTGTTCTTCGCCTGCATCGTGGCAAAACCATAAGCCGCGTCTTTAAAGGCAATGGCGAACGCCGGCTCGGGATAGACACCGGACTTGCTGGTAATCCGCTGATCCTTCACCCGGAAATGCCGCGCCACCTTGCCATCCAGCGTCTGCAGCTGGAATACCAGTTCCTTGTCACCCAACTGCTGCTGGAACGCAGGATTGGTCCGGCTGGCCTTGCCCATCAACAGCCCCATCATCCACAGCAGAAAACGAAATTTCATGCGCAAAGCCCCAAAGAAAAAATGAACGGCTGGCGCAGTGTAGCGGCTTCGGAAGGGAACGCCACAGTTATGCAGCGTTAAGGGAAGATGAACGCGTTATTGGGGATTATGACTGCCAAGTCACGCTCGTTTTCGAGCAGCCTTTATAAGTCGTCACGAAGAGACCTGCTCATAACCCTGCGAATCCTGAAACCTGCTCCAGCCTTATCCACTCCTGGGCCAGGCAATAGCCAGCACTCCAGACAACAGGCTCAAGGCGAGCAGCACTTTGGCAACCAGGAACGCAACGTCGACAGAGTCGGAAATGCCCCCACTGCCGCTTGCCCCGCCAGCAATGCCAGCCAACCCGAGCAAAGCGCTGAGTATCGAGATGGCAAGCAGCAAAATCGCCAGTACCGTGAATATCTTATGCATTGTGCGGCTCCTTTCTCGGGACAGCTCATCAATCCGTTTTGATACTTCGCATAGGCTCGTTGACGCTATTTTTTTCGGGATATTTCTCGTTGTGGGTTTTCCCCTAATAATCGTCATCACGTCCGGTTGGCTTCCAGTTGATGTCTTTGTCGGCGTGATAGCCCTGCACAGGGTTCGGTGGCAGCGGGTGATCTTTGGCCAGATTGGGAAAGCGCAAATCTGGATTTTTAGCAAGTTCCCTGGATACTTTGTAGTATGCATCTTCAGTCTTCTTGTCTTTATTATAAGAAAACTTACCATTTTGAAATACATCTTCTATTTCCATGGCACCTTTCCGCTCACCTAGAGCTGCAGCTCTTTGATAATAATGCAAGGCTACAGGGTAATTCCTATCCAAGATCTCGTAGTATGTGGCCAATTCATAATTCGCGCTTGCATCGTTTTGATCTGCAGCACAGCGTAGATAGGAAACCCCTAGGTCTCTTTTTTTGGTCTCATAAATATAGATATTTCCCAGCCTGACTTGAGCTATCGGACTACCTACATCTCCCGCCTTGAGCAAATATATTACTGACTGCCTATCAGACTGCACCACACCGATGCCTCTTTTGATCATTGCACTCATATCGTAATAACCCAGCGGCACCTGTAGCTTGATCATTTCCAGATACAGATCAATAGCCTTATTCGTATCCTTGACTACCCCGTCACCGCGTAAATATAGCTCTGCAAGGTTGTGCATCGCTTTCCAATGGTTCTTTTCTACAGCCTGCTGGTACAGGCTGGCCACTTTGCTCCAGTCAGCCGGGCGTTTTTTGCTAAGCACCCGAGCTTGCTTGAACCATTGGTCTGCTTGCTGGTCCAGAGGCGGGGCAGTGTCTTTTTCATGAACACACTTGAAATCGTATGCCATGGAAAAACCACTGCTGCCCAATAGCACAACAGCCAGCAGTGCTTTAATAGTCGTCATCACGTCCGGTCGGTTTCCAGTTGATGTCTTTGTCGGCGTGATAGCCCTGAATGGGGTGCGGTGGAAGTGGATGCTCTTTGGCTAAATCAGGAAAGCGAAGGTCGGGTTTTTTGTACAACTGACTGGAAATATTACTGTACGCAAGTGCTATTTTTTCATCTTTTTTATAACCAAAGTCGCCATCCGCAAAAGTGCTTTCAATTACCAATGCTGCCTTCCGCATGCCCAACGCAGTAGCCCGCTGATAATAATACATTGCAACTGGATAGTTCTTATCAACATTACTGTTATAAGATGCAATTTTATAGCTAGCATCTGCATAACTTTGCCTGTCAGCACATTTAAGAAGCTTCAACCCCAACTGATCATTATTTTTTTCATATATATATATGTACCCAATATGGGTTAAAGCCTGAGGATTACCTAAATTTGCGGCCTTAATTAAATACTGCATTGCACTCTTATCGGACTGAACAACTCCTACGCCCCGTTGTACCATCACACTCATATCGTAATAGCCCAACGGAACCTCAAGCTCGACCATTCGCATATAAAGATCGATAGCTTTATTTGTATTTTTCGGCACACCATCTCCACGCAAATATAATTCCGCCAAATTATGCATGGCCTTCCAGTGGTTTTTTTCTACAGACTTTTGGTACAAATCAGCAACCTTCGCCCAATCCGGCAGCCGTTCTTTGCTAATAGTACGAGCCTGTTCAAAAAACTGATCTGCCTGTTTATCTAAAGGGGGTGCAACATCTGTTTCATGGACACACTTAAATTCGTCAGCCATGGCCTCTACTCCAGTCAAACAAAAAAATATGGCAAATATTGTATTAATCAAGAGCTTTTGCATAAGGTGTCACCACATCCCAGAATCGAACTATTGTTCCAACCAACGGAAGTTTTTTCTTCTGTTTCTCCCAATTGTCCGTTATTACTCGATCCCATATTTCATAATCATCTGCAACATTCTCACTCAAGGTAGGCTTATTGCTTTTAATTGCTTTCCCCGAATGCATCCCCCACAACCGCTCCCGCCAGGTCCGGGTGGTTTGCGGGCTTGGCATGGCGATATTCAGTTCGGAGTCGGAGTTCAGACTGCGTTCGTTGATGTTGGCGGAGCCTAGGGTGAAGAACAGGTCGTCCACCAGCAGCAGCTTGCTGTGTACATAGATGGACTTGTACTGCGCCATGCCTTGTTCCGGGCCGAGGTGTTCGGTGATATCGCGTTCTGTCTGGCGTTGCTCGCGCGTCTTGGCAGTCGCAGTTTCGCCGCCGTCCTTGCAACTGACCAGGGTCGCGACAATGATTTTCAACCCCTTGGGCGGCAGCAGCTCCGGCTCCAGCTCGCGAGCCGCGGCCTGGTTGTAGTGTTTGTTGGGGTCCATGGCCAGGAGTTCATCCGCGCGACTCGGATCGATACCCTGCTCATGCATTTGCGTCTGTACCTTGGCCAGTTCCTGATCGCGTGTCGGTGATGCGTCGCGGGCCTTCAGTTCGCGCTGGCGATAGGCAAGCTGGCGTTGATCGTAGAGCATGTCGCGGTGGGCCAAAGGCATCAGTTCGCCCTGACCAAGGGTGTCGAGCATCTCGTAGGTGGAACTGGAGAAGTGCCCGCTCTCCGGGTTGTTGGTGACCACGAACAGGTGCAGATCCTGTTGTTTGCCAGCAGCGACATAGTCGGCGGCAACTTTCTTCAGGCGTTCGGCCAGCGGTTTGTAGCGGAAGTACTGGTTTTCGATATAAGCGTACTGGTGCACATTGCCCAAGGCCTTTTCATATACCTCGAGAATGGTTTTTTCCGGGCCTTCTTCCGGTTGGGTCCGGCAAATCTGCGCGGGCTCTCCACCGTCACGAATCAGGCTCAGCGGTTTCACCGACGAGCGCTCGTGATTCAGGGTGCCCTTGAAGACCCGGCGTATCCAGCTGCTGCTCTTGTCCCAGGCATTGCAGAAGTTGTGATTGAGGTCGAACAGCACCGGACCGAGTACGTGCAGTGAGAGGTCCTGCCAGGGGCCGAAGCCCAGGTCGCGCTTGCCGGCTGCATCGTCGTAGGCGTGGGCGGTGGTGTCCCAGTAGTTGCGCTGCAGGTTGTGGCCCATCACGAGACCTTCCGCCTTTTGCGGGTCCATGTAGTCGACCACCAGAGTTTTCTGGTGATGGCTGGGAAACAGGCTCAGGAGCATCATCTGCATGAAGGACACATCGTGAGACTCGTCCTTGAGCAGTCGCCACAGGATGGCAAGGCGCCCCCAATGCATGCGCAGGCCATTTTGATCGTCGTAGGTCAACTGTCCTATGAACTCGAAATCCCGCGTACGAAACTCGATATTGCGGGCTTCGCGGCTGTTTACCCAGCGATACCAATCTCGGGTCTCGACCTGTTCGTTCGGGGCTTGAACCGTCCCTCCCGAATCACGGCCCTTGGTGTACCCGCTGTTCAGGGCATCCAGGCTTTGCTGGATGTCGATCAGACGGTCGCGCGTGGCTCGTCGGCCAGCCTCGTCGTTTGCCGGAAGTTTTTCCAGGCGTGCCTGCTCCTGCTGCTGTTTTTCCAGAAGCTTTTTCCGTTTTTCACCCAGGGCGCTGGTGTCAGCCGGCTTGCCCGCGGTCATTCCGGAACCCATCGATGTTCCGCCGGCGCCGCTCCAGCCCTCGCCGATCACCGAGTTTTCACCGAGCTGGGCCAGTCGGTTGTTCCAGATCAGTACCCGTACCTCGACACCACTTTCGGCCTTCTGCCTGAGCAGTTTTCCCAGACTGGGGCTGTCGGTCGAGGCCCGGTCGAGACGCAATCCAGGGTCGAAGCCCCAACTGATGAGGTCGATGCTTTTCGTAGCTGCCTGGATGCATTCATAGACCTTCTTGAAGGCTTCCTCGCCACACACCAGCGGCGTCACCACGTTGCCTGCCGGACGTGGCGGGCTTAGCGGATTGTTCTTGTGAGCGAACCAATCCGAGGTCAGGGTTGCGGCGCTTTCTTCAAGCGAGATCGACAGTTTCTGATCGAGGTATGTCATGGAGTGCTTCCTTTACTCTTTCTGCTCGCTTTGATCCGCCCACAATTGGCGGAACGCCTCACTGCTGCTCAACGCCTCCAGAGAGGCCGCCGCGCCCGGGAAGTCGCGATATCCCTCACGCCCCAGGCGCTCACTGCGTTGGCGCGTCTGTTCGGTCGAGGTCTCGCTCATGTCCAGGTTGAAGCGGTGTCCATTCACCGTTTCCACCGAGTAGTTGCGGGTACCGGGAATATGCTGGAAAAGCACATTGCCCTTCTCGTCGCTGAAACCTTTGTCGATAAGTGCGCCATCGGCGTAGAGCTGATAGGGCTCATCCGGATACCCCGGCATGTTGGGCAACGGGGAAATACGAATGCACAGCTGACCCGGCACGGTTTCTTTCGCCGGGTTGGCCAATGCCTCCTCCATCAGGCTGCCAGCCTTGTCCGCATCGGCCGCCCCCG
>NZ_JACMZT010000011.1:0-175354 GCF_017349615.1 Pseudomonas sp. GW531-T4 | reverse complement strand
ATGGGCGGGATATTTTGCTGCCGGTGCGCTTGTTATCGCGAGCAAGCTCGCTCCTACAAAGAGTTCATGGTTCTGTAGAAGCGAGCTTGCTCGCGAAAAAACCTCAAGCCTTGACCGCTTCCGTCTCCAGTACAGGCTCAGCCTTGCCCGCCGGTCGATAGAGAATGAAGTAGTACGCCCCCAGGCAGATCAGCCAGCAGAAGATCGCGGTCCAGACGTTGTGGGAGAAGAAGTGCGCGCCCTGCAGCATGCGCCCGACCGAGAACACCGTACCGAGGGCAAAGGCGAACACCAGCGCCTTGCGCGCCAGGCGCGGGCGGCGGTCACGCAGGACAAAAAACAGCGCGAACAGGGTGAAACCGGTGGCGGCATGGCCGCCTGGCCAGCAGCGACCGGGCTTGTCGGTCGCTGGCCGGGGGCTGAGCAGTTCGCTGTAGGTTTCCTTGCCGCCGAACTCCTTCAGGCTCCACGGGCACTGCACGGCGGTGACCGCCTTGACCGGGGTGACGAACGCGGTGGCCAGGCCCAGGGACAGCACCAGGCAACCCAGTTCGCGCTTGAACGGCTTGAGACGCGGGACGAAGAAGGCGCCGATGAAGCCGACGATGGCCAGCACCGAAAAGACGATGACCGCCTGCTTGGCCCGGTCATGCAGGATATTTTCCAGGAAATAACTGTGGCCGCCGATGAAACCGCCAGCGGCGGGGTCATAAAAGTAATGGGCCAGGTCCATGTCCAGGGAGGTCAGTTCAAGCAGCAGCAAGCTGACGGCAGCCAGGGCGGGAACGCCCAGGCAGATCCACCAGTTCAGCACTCTGGAGGCGGGGCGGGCGAGGGTCGGAGCCATGGAAAGTCCTTTGAGGGAAGCGTTGCGGTCGCGGGTTCCCGCGGAGTCTGGAGCCGCCCTTGTCGTCGGCGTGTGAACCCTGGGTGAAAAACTCGTCAAGGCCCTGGAACCCTGCGGCGGCGTTCGCCGCGGGAGATTGAACAACCCTAGCCGTCAGCCACGCTTGGCCTTAAGCTGCGCGAGCCAAGACGGCCGTAACTGTGTGCGGAGAGAGTGCCCATGCGAATTCTACTGGTTGAAGACAACCGCGATATTCTGGCCAACCTGGCCGACTACCTGGGGCTTAAAGGCTACACCGTGGACTGCGCCCAGGACGGTCTGTCGGGCCTGCACCTGGCCGCCACCGAACATTACGACCTGATCGTGCTCGACATCATGCTGCCGGGGATCGATGGCTACACCCTGTGCAAGCGCCTGCGCGAGGATGCCCGCCGCGATACGCCGGTGATCATGCTCACTGCCCGCGACCAACTGGACGATCGCCTGCAAGGCTTCAAGTCCGGGGCCGACGATTACCTGGTCAAGCCCTTCGCCTTGTCCGAGCTGGCCGCGCGGGTCGAGGCAGTCATGCGCCGCACCCAGGGCGGCGGGCGCCGGGCCCTGCAGGTCGGAGACCTGAGTTATGACCTCGACACCCTGGAAGTCACCCGCGAAGGGCGCCTGCTCAAGCTCAACCCGGTGGGCCTGAAGTTGCTGGCGGTGCTGATGCAGAAGAGCCCGCATGTGCTGCGCCGGGAAATTCTCGAAGAAGCGCTGTGGGGCGACGACTGCCCGGACAGCGACAGCCTGCGCAGCCACGTCCACCAATTGCGCCAGGTGATCGACAAGCCGTTCGGCAAACCGTTGCTGCATACCGTGCACGGTGTCGGTTACCGCCTGGCCGAGGGTCGTGATGGAGTTTAAGCAAAGCCTTTCCCAGCGGATCATCATCGCCTTTGCGCTGATGAGTGCGCTGGTCGCTGGAGCCTTCGCCCTGGGTATCGTGGCGACGGTGCACCTGGTGGAAGAGAAGCTGATTTCCGCGGGCCTGGGGGGCGACCTTCAGCGTCTGCTGTTGATGGACAACGTTTCCGACTGGAGCCACCGTCCCGAGCCGGACCAGCTGTTTTACTTCAGCGGCGGGCGCGGCGACTTCGAGCTGCCCAAGGATCTGCGACATCTGGATCCGGGCTTTCATGAGGTGTTCCGCGAACAGCTGTCGTACCACGCCATGGTCGAAGTGGTCGACGGTCGGCGCTACGTGCTGCTGCAGGATCAGAGCGATTTCGAAGAGCGCGAACGGGTGCTCTTCGCGGTGGTGCTGGTGGGCTTCGTACTGAGCCTGGCCTTGGCGGTGTTCCTTGGCTGGGTACTGGCGCGCCGGGTCATGGCGCCGGTGGTGAGACTGGCGCGGCAGGTGCGGCATCGCGACCAGCTGTTGGGGCTGGCGCCGCCGTTGGCCCCGGACTACGCGGCCGACGAAGTCGGGGAGTTGGCGGTGGCCTTCGACGCCACCCTGGGGCGCCTGCGCCAGGCCCTGAACCGCGAGCGCCTGTTCACCAGCGATGTCAGTCACGAACTGCGTACGCCGCTGATGGTACTGGCCAGCTCCTGCGAGCTGTTGCTGGAAAACCCGGCGATCGATCAGCGCGGTCGGGCTCAGGTCGAGCGCATCGCCCGGGCATGCGGCGAGATGCGCGAGCTGGTGCAGACCTTCCTGATGCTGGCCCGCGCCCAGCGCGAAGACGGCGGTATGTCGCCCCAGGCGACCTTGAGCCAGGTGGCCGAGGACCTGGTAGGCCTGTGGGGCGGACCGATCCGGCAAAAGGGCCTCGAGCTGATCTTCGACGCCGGCCAACCGCTGGACACCCGCTATAACGCCACCTTCCTGCACGCGGTGATGGGCAACCTGCTGCGCAATGCCTTGCACTACACCGAGCAGGGCTTCATTCGCTTGAGCCTGGAACCCCGCGGTTTTGTGGTCGAGGACAGCGGTGTCGGCATTCCCGAGGAGAAACGCGAGGCGATGTTCGAGCCCTTCGTGCGCGGCAACGAGAAGCGCGGCGAGGGTCTGGGCCTGGGCTTGTCGCTGGTGCAGCGGATCTGCGAGGACCAGGGCTGGAGCGTCAGCCTCAGCACCATGGAGCCCAACGGTTGCCGGTTTCATGTCGAGTTGAACCGTCGCGCGGCATGACGGGTCTCTATGGCTTCAGCGTGGGCCGTCAGGTCGGGAAATTTCCTGGTTGATGGCCCCAGGCCACCCGTGAGAGCCTGTAAAACCCTGAAATATTTCCACTCTGGACCGGACGAAGTTTTCACAAAGACATGACCTGACGCTGACAAGCCGCTGCCTAAGGTGGGGGCCATCAGATTCAGGAGACTGTGTGATGGCGACCCCGATCAAGCTGGAATTTTCCGAGAAGTACGACGAACAACACGCTCAGGAGTACCTGCTCAAACATCAGGATGGCGTAGCGCGCCGAATGTCCCACAAGCGTGACGAGCAGTTGGCGCGTGCGGCGCTGGCCATGGCTGGAGAGCCGGGCCTGGTGCTTGACCTGCCCTGTGGGGCCGGGCGTTTCTGGCCGTTGCTGGCGGAGAAACCCAATCGCGTGATCATCGGGGCGGACAACTCCGCGGCGATGTTGAGGATCGCCACGGTGGCGCAACCGGCCGAGGTGGTGAAACGGGTACAACCCTTGCAGACCTCTGCCTTTGACATCGACTTGCCGGACAACGCCGTCGACAGCATTTTCTGCATGCGCCTGCTGCATCACATCGGCGAGTCGTCCCATCGCCTGGCTCTGCTCCGGGAGTTCCAGCGGGTTACCCGGGATAGCGTGATCGTTTCACTGTGGGTCGATGGCAACTTCAAGGCCTGGAAGCGCAAGCGCATGGAAGTCCGGCGCAAGGAGGAATCCGGGCAGGAAGGTTACCAGAACCGTTTTGTGTTACCGGCTGCCACGGTTGAAGAAGAATTCAAGCAGGCCGGGTTTCGCGTTCAGGATCATCTGGACTTTTTTCCGCTCTACGCCATGTGGCGAGTCTACGTATTACGCAAGAGGTAACAGGATGGCCGTTGAATGTGCACCGGGAATGGAAGTCGCTGCTGCGGACCGTTTCGACTACTTCTGGAATCAGCAGGGGGAGTGGGTCGAAGAGCCCAATCAACGTCGAGGCGGGGAAAGTGGCGTCCAACGTATTCCGGGCACTGACGGGCGTGTGCTGTATGCCAAGCGCCAGGTCGGCCATATCTATCGCAGCTGGTTGCACCCCTTCGGCCGTCCTACGGTGCTGCGCGAGCAGGATGCGCTCAAGGGCCTGAGCCAGCTCAATGTGGAGGTGCCGCACCTGGTGTTCTGCGGTGCGCAACGTGATTCCCAGGGCCAGTGGCGTGCCTTGCTGGTGACCGAGGCGCTGGACGGCTTCGTGGAAATCGACCACTGGTACGCCGCAGGCGAACGCGAGCGCCACGGCGAGGCCCTGCACGAGCGTGTGCTCAAGGAGCTGGCGGCCACGCTGGCGCGCATGCACCGGGGCCGCTGGCAGCATGGCTGCCTGTATAGCAAGCATGTGTTCGTGCGGGTCATGGGCGAGGGCGAAGCGGCGAAGGTGGATATCGCACTGCTGGATTTCGAGAAATGCCGCCAGCGCCTGACCGCTAAACGGGCTGCCGCCCATGACATGAAACAATTACGTCGCCACTCGTCGTGGAGTACCACGGACTGGGACAAACTCAACTATTTTTATAGGACGGCGTTTGGCAGCGCTATCAAAGGCTTATAGTGATGAAGCTCGAAATTGCACGAGGTTTGTTTTTAGTAGGAGCCTTGGCAGTTGCATCCTTGGCTGTGGCTGCCTGGGAGCAGCCACGCATGGAAGTTCTCAGCACGGCGCAGGGTGATGCGCATTGCCCGTTGCCACGGGTCGTCAAGACGACCCAGGCAGCCCAACCCGATCGTGATCTTTTGTTGTTCATGTTCGGCCTGACTCAGGGAATGAGGCCGCAAAGTTGAAGACCATCAAGCCCGATAAAAAGGCCTCGCATCGCGAGGCCTTTTTTATTGCCTGTGTCCTTCACTTGTCCGGTCTGGCCAGCAGGGTGTAGATGCAGGGCAGCACGAACAGGGTGAACAGGGTGCCGATCGACATCCCCGTGGCGATCACCGTGCCGATGTCGAACCGGCTGACCGCGCCGGCACCGGTGGCCAGGATCAGCGGCACCATGCCGAAGACCATCGCCGCGGTGGTCATCAATACCGGCCGCAGGCGAATGGCCGCGGCGGCTTCCACGGCCTCGCGCGGCGTCAGTCCCTGGTCCTTGCGCAGCTGGTTGGCGAACTCGACGATCAGGATCCCGTGCTTGCTGATCAGGCCGATCAGGGTCACCAGCCCGACCTGGGTATAGATGTTCATGCTCGACCAGCCGAGAAACAGTGGGATCAAGGCCCCGCAGATCGACAGCGGCACCGTTACCAGGATCACCACCGGATCGCGGAAGCTCTCGAACTGCGCCGCCAGCACCAGGAAAATGATCGCCAGCGCCAGGCCAAAGGTCACCCACAGCGCGCTGCCTTCCTGGACGAACTGTCGCGAGGCCCCGGCATAGTCGAAGGCGTAGCCCGGCGGGGCTTCTTCCTCGGCGATCTGGCGCACGGTATCGATCGCTTCACCCATGCTCACGACCGGGAACCCGGAAATGGTGGCGGCGTTGAGTTGCTGGAACTGGTTGAGCTGCCGTGGCCGGGCCCGATCATGGACGCTGATCAGGGTCGACAGCGGCAGCGCCTCGCCCTTGGCGTTTTTCACGTAGTAGTTGTTCAGCCATTCGGGGTTGTCGCGATAAGGCCGTTCGACCTGGGCGATGACCTTGTAGCTGCGGCCCTCGATGGTGAAGCGGTTGATTTCCGCCTCACCGAGCAAGGTGGCCAGGGTCCCGCCCAGGTCCAGCATCGACACGCCCATCTGCGCCGCCTTGGCGCGGTCGATGTCGACCACCACTTCCGGCTTGTCGAAGGCCAGGTCGATATCGACGAAGGCGAACTTTCCCGACTCCATGGCGCGCTTCTTCACTCGGTCGGACAGTTCCAGCAACGACTCGTAATCGTTGGGGCTGTTGATGATGAAGGCGAACGGCAGCCCTTCGCCGGTGCCCGGCAGGGACGGCAGGTTGAAACCGAAGACCTGCAGCCCGGCAATGCCCGCGAGCCGGGCCTGGACCTCGGGCAGGATCTGCATCTGCGTGCGGTCGCGCTCGTTCCAGGGCTTGAGCAGGAAACCGCCGATACCCGATTGCACGCCGTTGAAGCCGTTGATCTGGAACGAGGAGTAGTACTCGGGGAACGTCTTGAAGATCTCCAGGAACTCGTCGGTATAGGCGTTGAGGTAATCCAGGTTGGCTGGCTGGGGCGCGGTGGCCATCATGAAAATGATGCCCTGGTCCTCGTCCGGGGCCAGTTCCGATTTGGTGAACATGAGCAGGACCGGGATCAGGCACAGCACGATCAGGGCGAACACCAGCACCACCGGCCGGGTGTTGAGGGTGCCATGCAGCAGGCTCTGGTAGCGGCGCTTGAGGCTTTCGAAAATCAGGTCGAGACGGTGGGCCAGGCCGCTGGGGTTTTCGTCGTGGCGCAGCAGCAGGGCGCACATCATCGGCGACAGGGTCAGGGCGACGATGCCGGAAATCACCACCGCGCCGGCCAGGGTCAGGGCGAACTCCTTGAACAGCGCCCCGGTGAGCCCCTGCAGGAAGCCGATGGGGGCGTAGACCGCGGCCAGGGTGATGGTCATCGACACCACCGGCATGGCGATTTCCCGGGCGCCTTCGAGGGCCGCGTCCAGTGGCGTCTTGCCTTCCTCGATATGGCGGTGGATGTTTTCCACCACCACGATGGCGTCGTCCACCACCAGGCCGATGGCCAGCACCATCGCCAGCAGGGTCAGCAGGTTGATCGAGTAGCCCATCAACTGCATGAAGAACATCACGCCGATCATCGACAGCGGAATGGTCACCACCGGGATCACCACCGAACGCAGCGCGCCGAGGAACAGGAACACCACCACGATCACGATCAGCACGGCTTCGAACAGGGTCTTCACCACCTCGTTGATCGAGGCCTGGATGAACAGCGTGGCGTCGTAGGCGATCTCCAACTTGAGGTTGGGCGGCAGCTGGGCCTCCAGCTCCGGCATGATCTTGCGCACTTCCTTGATCACGTCCAGCGGGTTGGCGTTGGGGGTCGCCTTGATGCCGATGTAGACCGAAGGGATGCCGCCAAAGGAGCTGATCGCGTTGTAGTTCTCCGCGCCCATTTCCACCCGTGCCACGTCGCTGAGCAGTACCCGGCTGTCGCCCTCGGTCCGCAGGGGAATGGCGGCGAAGGCTTCGGCGGATTTCAGCTCGGTGCTGGCGTTGATGCTGGTGACCACGTACTCACCCTTGACCTCGCCGGCCGCGGACAAAAAGTTGTAGCGGCGCACTGCGCTGGTCACATCGCTGGCGCTCAGGCCGTAGCCGGCGAGCTTGACCGGGTCCAGCCACAAACGCATGGCGAACACCTGGTTGCCGAGGATCTCGGCCTCGGCCATGCCCGGCAGGGTTGCCAGCTTCGGCTGGATCACCCGCGACAGGTAGTCGGTGATCTGCGGGTTGTTCAGCTCCTGGCTGAAGAAGCTGATGTACATCAGCGCCGAGGCGTCGGCGGCTTCCTTGCTCAGCACCGGGTCCTCGGCGTCCTGGGGCAGCTTGTTTTTCACCTCGTTGGCCTTGGCCAGCAGCTCGGTGAACAGGCGGTCGCTGTTGGCGCCGATACGGGCGTAGACCGAGATCACCGAGAAGTTCTGGCGACTCACCGAGGTCATGTAGTCGATGCCCTCGGCACTGGCCAGGCTCTGCTGCATCGGCTGGGTGATATAGCCCTGGATGGTCTCGGCGTTGGCCCCGGGGTAGGCGGTGGTGACCGTGATCAGGGCGTTCTCCATCTGTGGGTACTGGCGCAGCGGCAGTTTGCTCCAGGCCTGGAAACCCAGCAGCACGATCAGCAGGCTGACCACGGTGGCCAGCACCGGACGACGGATGAACGGATCTGTAAAAGCCATGAGGATTCCTTGATCAGTTCGTGCGTGGCTGGCCGCTCTGTTCGGTGGGCAGCATCTTGTCCGGGGTGATGGCGATGTGCGCGCCATGGTCCAGCTTGATCTGCCCGCCGCTTACCACCTGTTCGCCGTTGCTCACGCCCTTGTTGATCAGCACCAGGCCGTTGCGCCGTTCGCCGGTTTCGATGAAACGCCGCTCGGCGATCAGCACCGGCTGGCCCTTGTCGTCTTTCTCGGGGCTGCCATCGGCGGCCTTTTTCTCGGCCACCACGTACAGCGAGTTACCGTACAGGGTGTAGGTGATGGCGCTTTCCGGTACCACCACCCGGGGCTGCGGATCGGGCAGCAGCACCTGCAGGTTGGTGAACATGCCCGGCAGCAGCTTGCCGTCGGGGTTGGCCAGGGTGGCGCGCACCTGCACGTTGCGCGTGGTGTCTTCGACCTTGGGGTTGATGGCGCTGATGGTGGCGGTGAACTGTTCCGCCGGGTAGGCGGCGACCATCACGCTGACCGACTGGCCCAGGGCGATTTTCGGCACTGCCTGTTCCGGGACGAAGAAGTCCACGTACAGGCTGCTGAGGTCCTGCAGGGTGGCGATCACCGTGCCGCTGGCCAGGTAGTCGCCGACGTCCACATGGCGAATGCCGATGGTGCCGCTGAAGGGCGCGATCAGGCGTTTTTTCGCCAGTGCCGCCTTGAGCTGATTGACCGTGGCCTTGTTCTTTTGCAGCACCGCCGACAATCGATCGTATTCGCCGCGGGAAATCGCCTGGCTGCCCACCAGCTGGCTGCCGCGGCCATAATCAAGCTGGGACAGGCCCAGGTCGGCCTTGGCGGTTTCCAGCAGGGCGCTTTCCACGTCGCTGTCGAGTTGCAGCAAGGGCTGGCCGGCCGTGACCTTCTGCCCGGATTCGAATTGCAGTTCCTTGACGGTCCCGGCCACTTCCAGGCTGAGGTTGACCCCTTGCAGGGCCTTGAGGGTGCCGACCGTGGGCAGGCGGGTTTGCCACGGTTGTTCGCGAGCCGTGGCCACGGCCACGCTGATCGGCGGCTTGGGCACCGAGAAGAGCTTGACCTGCTGATAGATGGAGAAGGCCTTGTAGCCTGCCAGCAACAGCACGATCAGCAGGACGACACCCAACATGATAAACATGCGGCGACGCAGCATATTCCGGTTCCTTGGAAAACGAAGCTGGGAAAACCAAGCTGATTGCCGGAGACATTACTCCGACTTTCCGGGGGCTTCCAGATGACAATCCGGTCATCCGGAGTCCTGTTTTCCAATCCTGCGTGGCGGTGAAAACTAGACCAGGTGCAAATGGTTGTCCCAGAGCCCTGCCGGCAAATCCAGGGGCTTTGCCACCAGTTGTTTCTGGCGGCAGTCGTAGAAGCGGCAACGCCCCTGGCCCGAGGTCACGACAAAACCGTCGGCCACCGCACCGACTCCGGCACAGTCCGGCAAGGGCGCGTCCAGGCGCACTTCGGCGCTGTCCAGGTCCCAGATGAAAAAGCGATTGCCGCGCGGAGCGGTGAGGGCCACCAGGCGCAGTTCGCTGTGCACCGCGACGCTGGCGGTGTAATGCCCCATCGCCTGCAACTGGTGCTCGGCCACCGGGAAGGCCTGGAACGGCTGCCCCGGGCGCTTGATCGCCAGCAACTGCGAGGACTCATGGGTATCGCCCATGAACTGCTGGCCGGTGACTATGGTGCCGTCGCCGGCGATGCCCATGTGGCGCACGCTGTTCATCTGCTGGGCCAGGGTTTCCTTGCTCAGCAGGCTGCCGTCGCGCTGTATCAGCACCAGGCTCGGTTCCATGGCGTTGAGGTTCATCTCGACGCGGCTTTCCGCTTCGGTGCGAATCCCGCCGTTGGCCACCACCAGGGTTTCGCCGTCCGGCATCCACGACACCTGGTGCGGGCCGATGCCGTGGGTCGGGATCTCGCCGCTGTGCACCAGGCGTTCGCCCTCGAACCGGTACACCCCGAGCAGGCCGCGACCCGGATCGCTTGTGTCGTTCTCGGTGGCGTACAGCCAGTCGCCGCTCTTGTGGATCACCGCGTGGCCATAGAAATGCCGGTTGGGTTGCGAGGCCAGGGTTTGCAGCAAGGCGCCGTCACGCAGGTCGATCAGGTAGCTTTCGGTGCCCGGACGGCGGGCGACGAACAGGGCGATCGGCAGCGTCGGGTGGTTGACGATGTCATGGCAGCGTTGACCGACCTGGGTGGCGAATACTGGCTGGCCATCCAGGCGATAGCCGACGGCGTAGTGCTTGCCGTCGCCGTCATCCCGCGCCGAGAGCAGCAGCGGGCCCTGGTCCTTGTGCTTGAACAGCGTCCAGCCACCCAGCGTGACGGCGCTCAGCAGCAGGCTGCCGAGTGCCAGAGCCTGACGTCGCAGCATGATCAGTCACCGTCGTTGGCGTTGAAGCCCAGTTGGATGCCCAGCGCCTTGGCCAGTTCGCCTTCGTGCAGGCGGTGGACGACGTTGAGGCTGTCGTAGATATCGTTCAGTTGCTGGCGGCCGGCGTCGTCGGCCAGCAGCTCGGTCAGCGAGCGCTGGGTGCTGGCGAACAGCTTCAGCGAGGCGGCGTAGGCGGCGTCGATCTTGTCCGCCAACGGCTTCTGCTCGGCCGGCAACAGGCCGCGCAGTCCCTTGTTGTCGACCCCGGCCCAGACGGTCTGGGCCGCGGCGAGGCTGGCTTCCAGGCTCTGCATGGACGACTGGCTGCGCCAGGCGTCGGCCTGGAACGGCTGCGGAATGCCCTTGCTCTGACGGCCCATCGGCGTGCCGAGCTTCTTCTTCAGGGTGTCCAGCGCGGTGACCTGGACCCG
The DNA here is from genome assembly GCF_017349615.1 of Pseudomonas sp. GW531-T4. NCBI lineage: Bacteria > Pseudomonadati > Pseudomonadota > Gammaproteobacteria > Pseudomonadales > Pseudomonadaceae > Pseudomonas > Pseudomonas sp. GW531-T4. The sequence goes on along the minus strand of NZ_JACMZT010000011.1, from coordinate 164,598 downwards.
CAGCAGATCGGCGATGGCCTCATGGGAGTCGGCGTAGCGCTGGTTGGGGAACTTGCTCAGTTGCGCGAGCATGCCGTCGCTGGTGTTCCAGCGCGACAGGATCTCTTCGGCGAGCTGTTTCTGGCGCTCGCCAATGGCGCTCAGCAGTGGGCAGTAGCGGGCTTTCTGCGCGCTGTCGGCCATGTCGATCTTGGCGTCGAACAGGATGTACTCGTAGGCCGAGAGGCCCTGTACCACAACACTGGATTTGGCCAGGGCGGCGGCGTCGATCTGTGGCGTGGCGGTGACCAGCTGTTCGACCTGACGGCCGACCAGGTTCTTCTTGTCCGGCCAGAACTGCACCTGCCAGGAACGGTTGCCCTCGGCCAGCGGACCGATCAGCAGGGGTTGCAGTTCGGCCCAGGCTTTCTGCGCGTGCAGGAAGTCGGCACGGGCGGTGTCCAGGCTTTGCTTGCCCTCACAGAAGGCCAGGGCGCTGATCGCCAGCTGGCGGTCGGCTTCGACCCAACGGCTGTAGGTCGGCAGGATCACCTGCTTGGCGATGGCCGCCGAGGTCACGGCTTGTGGGTCCTGCGGCGAGCAGGCGCCCAGGGCGAGCGCGGCAAGGCTGGTGAACAACAGCTTGGGACGGAACATGTTCGGGCTCCCGGTTCTTGTAGGAAGGCGTTAAAGAGAATTCAGGAATGCCAGCAACGCAGCGCGCTGTTCGGCATTGAAGGATAAAACCTGTTGCTGCGCCGCCCGGGCTTCGCCGCCGTGCCAGAGCACGGCCTCGAGCAGGTTGCGGGCGCGGCCGTCATGCAGGAGCTGGGTGTGGCCACTGACCGTTTGCGTCAGGCCGATCCCCCACAGCGGCGGCGTGCGCCAGTCGCGGCCGCCGGCCTGGAATTCGCTGCGATTGTCGGCCAGGCCTTCGCCCATGTCGTGCAGCAGCAGGTCGCTGTAGGGGCGGATCACTTGATTGGCCAGCTCGGGTTCCGCGGCATCGACGGCGGTGGTGAATTGGGGGGTATGACAGGACTGGCAGCCGGCCTGGTAGAACAGGTTCTTGCCGGCCAGGACTTGTGGCGAGCCAACATCGCGGCGCGCCGGCACCCCGAGGTTGCGGCTGTAGAACAGCACCAGGCGCAGGATGTTGTCGCTGACTTCCGGTTCGCCATCCGGCCCGTTGCCATTGGGGGCTTGCTTGCAGGCGGTCTGGGCGTCGGTGCAGTCATCGAAGGGTCTCAGGCTGGTGGTCAGGCCCATATCACCAGAGAACGCGTGAACATTTTGTTGATTGAGGTTGGGTTGTCCGGCTTTCCAGCCAAAACGCCCGAGTACGGTCTTTTGCTGGGCGTCGTCCCAGACCCGGTTCGGCCGGCCGGCGATGCCGTTGCCAGCCTTGGCCTGCGCTTGGGCATTGGCCAGGATCGCCGCCTCGGGGATGGCTTCGAGCAGGCCCAGGCCGATCATCGGTGGGGCCACGCGCGCCGAGAAACGGGTGTCGGGATGCATCGGGCCATAGCCGAGCTGGGTGATCTGCAGCTTCGGCTTGCGCAGTTCGACTTCGCTGCCGTCCTTGAAACGCAGGGTCAGCGGTTCGTACTCGACCCGCACCTTGCCTTCCGGGGCGACACCAGGCACCGCCATGTCCTGGAACTGCCCGCCGTACACCGGCTCGGGCACTATGCCCAGCTGCTCGATGATCTTGGCGTAGGCCGGCTCATTGGGGATCGACAGGCGCACCAGCATCGACACCGCGTTGTCCGAGTCGGGCGTCGGCGGGTGGCCGCGGCCGTCCTTGATATGGCAGTTCTGGCAACCGTTGGTATTGAACAGCGGGCCCAGGCCGTCGCGGGCGGTGGTGGTCGAGGGGGCGATCACCCAGGGGCTGCGAAAGAAACTGTTGCCGACGCTGAAGTCCAGGCGCCGGGTCGGCGACAGGTTGGCCGACGGCATGGAAAAGGCGTTCTGGTCGCTCTTGCGCACGGTCGCTTCACCGCCGGAACGCGCTTCGCCCGGCTCGGCCTGGGTAAAACGCGGGGCGTCATCGCAGGCACTCAGGCTCAAGGCCATGAACAGCGTGGACCAGCGAAGCAGCGACGGGGGCATTGGATATCCTGCAGGACGAGCAAAACAAGGGCGCAAAGTCTAACAGGGCAGGGGAGTTTGAATAAGAGGAATTATCGTTCCGCTTGACCTGAGGCAAGCGCGGAGCACCCGCTTGTAGCCGCTGCCGAAGGCTGCGCTCGCCACCGAAGGGGGCGCAGGGTTTCAAGATCGCTGAAGGCCTGCGGCCTTATCGCAGCCTGCGGCAGCGGCTACAGGCCAGGCACAAAAAAGGCGACCCGAAGGTCGCCTTTTCATTCCCGCAACGCTGATCAGAACTCGTGATCGGCGTTGTCCGGGTTCAGGTCGCTGATGCCCAGCTTGCCCGCGGCCTGTTCGATCGAACCGGTCTGCTTGACCAGCGCGGCGATGGCGTCACGCACGATCTGGTTGCCCGCGTCGTTGCCGGCGGCGATCAGTTGGTCGTAGTGCTCACCCTTGTTGGCGTGATCGACCATGACCTGGATCTTGGCTTCGGTGGCGGCCAGGTCGGCTTTCAGCGTGGTGTCGGCGGCCGGGTCGATTTTCGCTACCAGCGACGACAGGCTGGCGCCGGTCAGCTTGGTGCCGTCGACGCGGGTGTACTCGCCCAGGTAGACGTTGCGAATGCCCTTGGCATCGTAGAAGTGCGAGTTGTGGGTGTTGTCGCTGAAGCAGTCCTGCTCGTCTTCAGGGGAGTTGGCTTCCAGGGACACCTTCATGCGCTCGCCCGCCAGTTCGCCCAGGGACAGGCTGCCCATGCCGAACAGCATTTTGCGCAGGCCGCTTTCAGCAGGTTCCGCTTCCAGGGTGGCGCGGTAGTTGTCGGCCACGTTCGGTTTCCAGTTGCCGACCATTTCTTCCAGGTCGTTGACCAGCAATTGGGTCACGGCTTTCAGGTAGGCACGGCGACGGTCGTTGTGGCCACCGGTGGCGCCGGCGCCTTCCAGGTAGTCGGAAGCCGGGCGGTTGCCGGCGCCAGGGCCGGTGCCGTTCAGGTCCTGGCCCCAGAGCAGGAATTCGATGGCGTGGTAGCCGGTGGCGACGTTGGCCTCGGAACCGCCCAGCTCGTTGAGGCTGGCGAGTTTTTCCGGGGTGATGTCTTTCACGTCGACCTTGTCTTCGCCGACCTGGACTTCGGTGTTGGCGATGATGTTGGCGGTGGCGCCCGGGTTACCCAGTGCGTGCTCGTAGGACTTGTCGACGTAGTCGATCAGGCCTTCGTCCAGCGGCCAGGAGTTCACCTGACCTTCCCAGTCGTCGACGATGGTGTTGCCGAAGCGGAACACTTCGCTCTGCAGGTAAGGTACGCGAGCGGCGACCCAGGCAGCCTTGGCGGCTTTCAGGGTATCGGCGTTGGGCTTGGCGAGGAAGGCATCGATTGCGGTCTGCAGGGTCTTCGCGGTGGATTCGGCATCGCTGTATACGGCGAAGACCATGTCGGCGTAATGCGCGACAACCGCCTTGGCCGCCGCTTCATCGACCTTGCCGGCCGCAGGAGTGGTGGCCGGGGCTGCGGTGCTGGCGGCTGGAGCAGCGGCTTGCGGCGCGGCAGCCTTGTCTTTGCCTTCGCCGCAACCGGCGAGGGAAATAGCGATGGCCAACAGACTGGCGGTAGCCAGAGGCATACGAATCATGGCGAACATCCTGCTTCGAGAGAGGGGTGGACTGGCGCGAGGGGCGCGCAAAACTGCGACATAATGCGAAAGATTTGCATTATGTGTAAAGGGTTGTGGTTGTAAATATTTCCTATTCAGGAAGCGATTGCGCTGGATCAGGCTTAGGCGCGCAATCGTGCTTTCAGAGGATGGCCGCGTTACTGCGCTGGGCCTGTTTCAGGTAGGCGCTCAGCTCCCGTGCCGGCAGGGGTTTGCTGTAGTGATAACCCTGACCTTCGTGGCAGCCTTCGGAGATGATGTAGGCCTCCTGCTCGGCGGTTTCCACGCCCTCGGCGATCACCTGCATGCCCAGGCTTTTGCCCAGCTGGATGATCGCCCGCACGATGGTCGCATCGTCGTCATCATCCAGCAGGTCCTGGACGAAGCTCTTGTCGATCTTGATCTTGTCCAGCGGCAGGCTCTTGAGATAGCTCAGGGACGAATAGCCGGTGCCGAAGTCGTCGATGGCGATCAGCGCACCCGAGCGGCGCAGGCTCAGCAGGTGCTGGGCGGCGGTGCTGATGTCTTCCATCAGGCCGGTTTCGGTGACTTCCAGCTCCAGGCTGCGCGGCGGCAGGCGGTAGATCTGCAGCAGGTTGTTGACCACCCGCGGCAGCTCGGCGTGGTGCAGTTGCACGGTAGACAGGTTGACCGCCATGCGCAGGTCGCTGAAGCCCAGGTCATGCCATTCGCGCAACTGGCGGCAGGCCTGGTCCAGCACCCATTCGCCGATGGCGATGATGGTGCCGTTCTGCTCGGCCAGGGGGATGAACAGGTCCGGCGGGACGAAGCCGTGTTCCGGATGCTGCCAGCGCAGCAGCGCCTCGACCCCGACCACCCGATGATCGCGGTAGCTGATCTGCGGCTGGTAGACCAGGTGGAACTGCTGGCGGGTCAGGGCTTCGCGCAGGTCCTTCTCCAGTTCGCGGCGCCGGCGCATCTCGCTGTCGACGCTGGCGATGTAGAACTGATAACGGTTGCGCGACCGGCTCTTGGCCAGGGTCATGGTCTGTTCGGCTTTCTGCAGCAGCTTTTCGGTGCTGTCGCCGTCTTCCGGGAACAGGGTGATGCCGATGGTGGCGCGCAGGCGGATTTCCTGATGGTCGAGGGCGAACGGCGCTTCCAGGTCGTCGAGAATGCTCTGCGCCAGCTCGGCGGCTTCGTAGGGTTGTTCGATGTCGGCCTGGACCAGGGCGAACTGGTCGCCGCCGAGGCGGGCGAGGGCGCCGAGGCGACCGCTGTGGGCCCGCAGGCGATCGGCCAGGGCCAGCAGCAACTGGTCGCCGGTCTGGTAGCTGAACTGTTCGTTGATGCCCTTGAAGTCGTCGAGGCCGACACAGAGCACCGCGACCCGGCGTTGCAGGCGGCCGGCATCGATCAGGATCTTGTCCAGTTGCTGCTGCAACTGCTGGCGGTTGGGCAGGCCAGTGAGGAAGTCGTACTGGGCCATGCGCAGCAGGCTGTTTTCCGCTTCATGGCGCAGGTGCGTGTTGCGCTCGATCGACGCCAGCAACTGGTTGGCGGTATTGATCCAGATCCCCAGCTCGTTTCGCTCGTGGCCCTTGAGCAAGGGAATCTGATGTTCGCTGGGGCGGTCCGGATTGATGGTGGTCAGGTGCTCGATGATCCGTGACAGCGGCTTGGTCAGCAGCCAGTGGTAAACCAGATACAGCACCAGGCCCATGGCCAGGGCACGCAATACGCCGGAAATGAAAATGATCACCGAACTGACGATGAAGCCCTGGCCGTAGGTGGCCGTGTCGAGGGTAATGCTCAGGTCGCCGTAGTATTCGCTGTAGGGGCCACGACCCACCAGCTGGGTGGTGAAGGTGCGCTCCTTGCCGAGGATCAGGTCGGTCAGCCAGCGGCTGGGAGATGTCTGCAACTCACGGGTTTTTTCCGCGAGCATGGTTTCGTTGGGATGGCCAATGGAGGCCATGCGCACGGCATCGTCCTGGAACAGGCCTTCGATGACTTGCATGCCCATTTCGCGGTCCAGGCTGTAAACGGCCTGGGTCGAGGGGTCGCGAAACATGTCGAGAATGCGCTGGGCATCATTAGCGACCGCCTGCCGAGTCTTGTAAGCATCGAAGACGATTTGTGCGCAGCTCAGAACTACGCCCACTATCAGTGCCGACAGCAGCACAACCCGGAGCAACTTCACCGACAAGCTGTTTTTGAGTTCCAGCTTCAAAGGGTTATTCCTTGTTCCGTGCGTGTAGCGTCAAGTTGCCATGAGTATTGGCAATCCCGTGATGGCAGTCAAAGGGACAATCAGGCCCAGGATATTTCACCTGTAGGCTTGGCTGGAATGCCGGGAGCCAGCCTATCCGCGCTTATCGGTTATATGTCGGTAGCCAAGCCTTGCAACTTGAGGGACGGCGGCGATTTTTTACCTGAGCGGATGTTAGCGCGCCGGGCTGGCGCGGCAAGCCGGCCGCTTGCCGGTAAAACGAAAAAACCCGGCAATGCCGGGTTTTTTTGACTGCAAACGGGCTTAGGCGACGAAGGTCTTGCCTTCGAACTGCTCGGCCACGAATTTCCAGTTGACCAGGTTCCAGAACGCTTCGACGTACTTGGGACGCAGGTTGCGGTAGTCGATGTAGTAAGCGTGTTCCCAGACGTCGCAGGTCAGCAGCGGGGTGTCGCCGCTGGTCAGCGGGTTGCCGGCGCCGATGGTGCTGGCCAGGGCCAGGGAGCCGTCAGCCTTTTTCACCAGCCAGCCCCAACCGGAACCGAAGGTGCCGACGGAAGTCTTGGTGAATTCTTCCTTGAACTTGTCGAACGAACCGAAAGCCGCGTTGATGGCCTCGGCCAGTGCGCCGGTTGGTTGACCGCCAGCGTTTGGCGCCAGGCAGTTCCAGTAGAAAGTGTGGTTCCAGACCTGAGCGGCGTTGTTGAAGATACCGCCCGAGGAAGACTTGACGATCTCTTCCAGGGTTTTGCCTTCGAACTCGGTGCCTGGCACCAGGTTGTTCAGGTTCACGACATAGGTGTTGTGGTGCTTGTCGTGGTGGTATTCCAGAGTTTCCTTGGAAATGTGCGGCTGCAGGGCATCGTGTGCGTAAGGCAGCGGCGGCAATTCGAAAGCCATGGTGATTCTCCTAATCAGGTCAGTTGCGGTGGGCGCAAGGCCGATCACGGGCGGCCAGACAAGCGCCGGGGAGTTTGTACTCTTTGCGGCGCAGGGTTCGGATCATAGCACCGGGGGTGCGGCATAACCACGCAACAACTGTGTGGGATAGAGGTTCCAGAGCCTTTTGGAATAAATCATGCGGCGCTGAGGAGTTGAATCGCGACACTGAACATCATCACTGCCACCAGCAGGTCGAGAATGCGCCAGGTGCTCGGCCGTGCCAGCCATGGAGCCAGCCACGCGGCGCCGAGGGCGAGGGTGAAAAACCACAGCAGCGAAGCGCTGGCCGCGCCGACCACATAGGCGCCGGGTTCGGTCTGTTGCGCGCCCAGCGAGCCGATCAGCAGCACCGTGTCCAGGTACACATGGGGGTTGAGCAGGGTCACCGCCAACGCGCTGAGCAGCACCGCGCGCAGCGAGCGGACGGTCTGGTTCTCGCCCTGCTGCAGGCTCTGTTTGGAGCAGGCGCGACGCAGGGCCTGGCTGCCGTACCAGATCAGGAACGCGGCGCCGCCCCAGCGGGCAACCGCCAGCAGCGTCGGGCTCTGCGCCAGCACCGTGGCCAGGCCGAATACCCCGGCCGCCACCAGCAACGCATCGCAAGTCACGCACAGCACGGCCACCGGCAGGTGGTGTTCACGGCGCAGGCTCTGGGCCAGGACAAAAGCATTCTGGCTGCCGATCGCCATGATCAGCCCGGCCGCTACCAGCAGCCCGTTAACGTAGCTCTGCCACATGTCGTTTACTCCTCGCCCGCCGCCAGTTGCCGCAGCACGTGCATGGCGCGCTCGGCATCGGCCTTACCGACAAACAGATGATCGTGGTAGTAGCCGGCGATCACGTTGCAGCTGATCCCGGCCTTGCCCAGGGCGCTGGCGAACGCGGCGGTCAGGCCGACGGCTTCCAGAGCCGAATGCACGTTCAGGGTGATCCAGGCCGCGACATAGTCGAAACCCAGCCCCAGGCGTTCGGCTTGCTGGCGCTCGAGGATCACCGTGAGCCCTTCCTGCTCGCGAAAGCTGCCCAGTACGTCGGTGCCCTCGAGCAGCGCGCGATCGGCGATGGAGCAGAATACGTAGTCACCGGGGTTGAGCTGCGGGTTCATGCTGCGCAGCAGGGTATCGAGGGAGGTTTCGCCAGCCATGAAAAAGGTCCTTGAACGAGAAAGCATGCTGGCTATTCTCCGGTTGCAGGCTGTATAAGAAAAACCAATATTACTGATCGCTCATTAGGAAAACTGATGTTCGACTATAAATTGCTGTCCGCCCTGGCCGCGGTGATCGAACAGGCCGGATTCGAGCGTGCCGCGCAGGTGCTGGGGTTGTCGCAGTCGGCCATTTCCCAGCGCATCAAGCTGCTCGAGGCGCGGATCGGCCAGCCGGTGCTGGTGCGGGTCACGCCGCCGGCGCCGACGGAAATCGGCCGGCGCCTGCTCAACCATGTGCAGCAGGTACGCCTGCTCGAACGCGACCTGCAGAGCCAGGTGCCGGCCCTGGACGAGGAAGGCTTGCCGGAGCGTCTGCGCATCGCCCTCAACGCCGACAGCCTGGCCACCTGGTGGGCCGAGGCGGTGGGCGACTTCTGTGCCGAGCAGCACTTGCTTCTGGACCTGATCGTCGAAGACCAGACCGTCGGCCTCAAGCGCATGCGAGCCGGGGAAGTGGCGGCCTGTGTCTGCGCCAGCGAGCGGCCGGTGGCGGGCGCCCGCAGTGTGCTGCTGGGGGCCATGCGCTACCGCGCCCTGGCCAGCCCGGCGTTCCTGGCGCGGCATTTTCCGCAGGGCGTACAAGCCGAGCGCCTGGCCCGGACGCCGGCCCTGGTGTTCGGCCCGGACGATTTCCTGCAGCACCGCTACCTGGCGGCGCTGGGGGTCGATGGCGGGTTCGAGCATCATCTGTGTCCCTCGTCCGAGGGCTTCATCCGCCTGACCGAAGCCGGCCTGGGCTGGGGGCTGGTGCCCGAACTGCAGGTGCGCGACCAGTTGGCGCGGGGTGTGTTGGTGGAGCTTTTGCCAGATAAGCCGATCGATGTGCCGCTGTACTGGCATCATTGGCGCAATGGTGGCCAACTGCTGGGCCTGCTCACCGAGCACCTGGCGCGTTCTTCGGCGCAATGGCTGGTGCCGTTGGCGTGACACCAGGCGTCAAGGCATCAGGCAATAGCGTTAAGCAATACATAGTGCGACAGGCATGAAACACGAAAGCAATCGGAGCAAGTCATGAAAATTCTGGTCACCGGCGCAAGCGGCTTCATTGGCGGACGCTTCGCGCGTTTTGCCCTTGAGCAGGGCCTGGATGTACGGGTCAACGGGCGTCGGGCCGAAGGTGTGGAGCATCTGGTGCGGCGTGGAGCCGAGTTCGTCCAGGGTGACTTGAGCGATGCCGACCTGGTGCGCGACCTGTGCCGCGATGTCGATGCGGTGGTGCACTGCGCGGGGGCGGTGGGGCTCTGGGGGCGTTATCAGGATTTCCATCAGGGCAACGTGCTGGTCACTGAAAACGTGGTCGAGGCTTGTCTCAAGCGCCATGTCCGGCGCCTGGTGCATCTGTCGTCGCCGTCGATCTATTTCGACGGTCGCGACCATCTGGGCCTGACCGAAGAACAGGTACCCAAGCGCTTCAAGCACCCTTATGCCGCCACCAAATACCTGGCGGAGCAGAAGGTGTTCGGCGCCCAGGAGTTCGGCCTGGAGGTGCTGGCGCTGCGCCCGCGTTTTGTCACCGGCGCCGGCGACATGAGCATTTTCCCGCGCCTGTTGAAGATGCAGCGCAAGGGCCGCCTGGCGATCATCGGCAACGGCCTGAACAAGGTCGACTTCACCAGTGTGCAGAACCTCAACGAAGCGCTGCTCAGCAGTCTGCTGGCCAGCGGCTCGGCCCTGGGCAAGGCCTACAACATCAGTAACGGCGCGCCCGTGCCATTGTGGGACGTGGTGAACTATGTGATGCGCCAGATGGGCGTACCGCAGGTCACGCGCTACCGCTCCTTTGGCCTGGCCTACAGCATGGCGGCCCTCAATGAAGGCTTCTGCAAGCTCTGGCCGGGCCGTCCGGAGCCGACCCTGTCGCGCCTGGGCATGCAGGTCATGAACAAGAACTTCACCCTGGATATCAGCCGCGCCCGCCATTATCTGGATTACGAACCGAAGGTCAGCCTGTGGACGGCCCTGGATGAGTTCTGCGGCTGGTGGAAGGCCCAGGACATACGCTGAAAATAAACACTGAACCGAGTTCGAGGTTCAGGGTCGATCAGGGCGGCGGGTTAGCGGTTTATACTCGCCGCATTCAGCTATCACCGCGGTTTTAGAAAGGTTGCCCCATGCGTAACGATGCCAACGACGACTTCGACGATGTTCCAAGCCTGCGTGCCGATACCCTCGACGATGATTTCCCGACCACCGCCGCGGGCCGCGCGCGTACTTCGGTGCATTCGCGCAGCGTGCCGGTAACCAAGGTCAAGGCGCCGAGTGCCGGGCCGCTCTGGGCGCTGGTCGGTGCCTTGTTCTTTGCCTTTATCGGCCTGGCCTGGTGGAGCTTCCAGCAGATCTCGCTGATGGAGCAGCAACTGGTCGCCACCCAGGAAAGTTTCGCCCGCATCAGCGAAGAAGCGGCGGGACGCCTGCAGGATATTTCCGGCAAGGTGGTTGCCAGCCAGTCCAGCGTCAACAGCGACAGCGAAGCCTTGAAGCTGCAGATCAAGCAGTTGGAAAGCCGCCTGCAGGACCAGGGCAAGCAGCAGCAAGGCGTGGCCGGGCAGGCCACGGACCTGGACAAGCGCCTGGCGCAGATGACCGCGCAAGCCACCGAGCAGCAGGCGGCCAATACCCAGTTGCAGGCCCAGGTGAAAACCTTGAGCAGCGAACTGGCGGCCCTGAAGAGCGCGCCGGTCGACACCAGCAAGGTCGATGCCCAGTTCAAGAGCCTGAACGCCGAGATCGCCGCCTTGAAAAGACAGGGCAACCCGAGCGCCGCCATCGAACGCCTGGAGCAGGACATCATCGTGCTCAAGAGCCAGCAGGACAATCGTCCCGCCGCTGCCCAGGGTGGCACCAACACCGCCGAGTTCGACGCCTTCCGCGGCCAGGTCACCCGCAACATCAATACCCTGCAGAGCCAGATCCAGAATCTGCAGCAACAGCTCAATACCCGCCCCTGACCTTGACCACCTTCCCGCGCCTGGCGTGGGAAGGTCGTGGTCTTGCCTCGCGCCTCCCTGTTTCGCTGAATACTCGACCATATCCCGCAGCCGTCTACGCTCTTGAAACACCAACAAGAACGAGGGACGCGCAATGAGGGGATTGCTGAGAGCCACGGTGCTGGGGTGGCTGCTGGTGTTCTGCACCAGCCAGGTCCAGGCGGCGGACGATGCCACGGCGGCCAAGGCCCTGCTGGAAAAGGCCCTGGCCTATTACCACGACCAGGGTGACAAGGCCTTCGCCGCGTTCAGCCGGCAGGGCGAGTTCGTCGACAAGGACCGTTATGTGTTTGTGGTCGATACCAAGGGGGTGATGCTGGCCAGTGGCGGGCCTTCGTCGGCGCTGATCGGCCGCGATGTTTCCGAAGTGCTCGGGCCGGATCTGCAAAAGGCCTTCAAGGACGCGCTGAAGATTCCCGAGGGCAATGGCATCCAGCAAGCCGAGTACCGCTGGCAGAACTGGGCCGACGGCAAGGTCGAGCGCAAGCATGTGTATTACCAGCGGGTCGGCGAGCGGATCCTGGCGGTCGGCTATTACCTGCCACGGGCTTCCGCCGAGCAGGCCAGGGCCTTGCTGGACAAGGCGGCGAGCGAGCTGGTCAAGGACGAGAAAGGCACGCTGACGGCGATCAACTCGCTCAAGGGCGGTTTCCTGCAGGACGACCTGTATGTGTTCGTGGTCGACCTGGACAGCCAGCGCTACGTGGCCCACGGCACCAACCTGCGGCAGATCAATACCGACTTCAACAAGGTCAAGGACCCGGATGGCAAACCGGTGGGCGAGCCGATCCTGGCGCTGATGGCCACCCAGGATCAGGGCGAGTATGAGTACCGCTGGAAGAACCCGGTGACAGCCAAGGTGGAAGACAAGCACGCCTACCTGCGCAAGGTCGGGCACTTCCTGGTGGCGGTGGGGTATTACAGCCCGTGAGGGCCGGTCGCCGGCCGGCTCGCGTGTAGATAGAGCCGGCTGGCGATGCCGCTATTTGACCTTGTCTTCACGCCCGCGCAGCAGCGCGTTGGGCATGGCGAGCGCCGCCGCCAGCCCCAGCAACGACACCGCCGCGCTGACCATCAGCAAGTGTTTGAAGGTCAGCAGCAACTCAGCCCGCAAGGCTCCCTGTTCCGGACCCGGCGCGGCATTCAGGCCATCGAGCAGCACATTGCCCGAGTGGCCTTCGCCGATCAGCGCCGAACCGCTCAGCTGGGCGAAGCTGGAATCCTGCAACAGCGCCAGCAGCAGCGCCGACATCAAGGCCACGCCCATCGCGCCGCCCAGGGAGCGGAACAGGTTGGTGGTGCTGGTGGCGACCCCGATGTCCCGTTGCTCCACCGAGTTCTGGCTGCCTACCAGCGAGGTCGGGAATTGCATGCCGGAGGCAATCCCGCTGAACAACATGAACACGCTGCTCAGCAGCACCGCCTGGGGTGGGCTGAAGGCCATGCCGAGAACGGTCAGCGGCATCAACAGGGCGCCACTGAGGATCATCGGTTTGTAGCGACCGGTCACCGAGGTCATGCGCCCGGCGAAGTAGGCGCCTATCGGCAGGCCGATGGCCAGCGGCAACAGGTGCAGCGCAGCGCTGTCGGCACCGGCGCCGGTGACGCTCTGAAAGCGCAACGGCATCAGCACCGTCAGCGAGATGGCCTGGAAGCTGGTGAAGAACACCGTGCACCAGCACAGCATGGCGTTGCGGTTGGCAAACAGGTGCATGGGCAGCAGCGGTTCCTCCGTGCGCCGTTCATGCCAGGCGAACAGGGCCAGGGCGACGACGGCACAGGCCAGCAGGCCCAGCACCTCTTGGCTGCGCCAGGCGTGACCCTGGCCGAAATGGGTGATCGCCAGCAGCAGGGCGGTCAGGCCGATGATCATCAACAGCGTGCCGAGGTAGTCGATGATCGGTTTGCGCTGCGGGATCGGCAGCCCCCGCAGGTTGCGCCTGGCCACCAGCCAGGCGCCCAGGCCCAGGGGCAGGTTGATCAGGAACACCCAGCGCCAGGACAGGTATTCGGTCATGTAGCCGCCGAGCACCGGGCCGGCGACGCTGGCCGCCGCGTACATGCTGCTGAAGTAGCCCTGGTAACGCCCGCGTTCGCGGGGCGGGACTATGTCGCCGATGATCGCCTGGCTGACCGAAATCATCCCGCCGGCGCCGATGCCCTGGAAGATCCGCGCCAGCACCAGCTGTTCCATGTTCTGCGCCATGCCGCAGAACAGCGATGCCAGGGTGAACAGGCCCATGCCGAACAGCATCAGCTTGCGCCGCCCGTAGAGGTCGCCGAGCTTGCCGTAGATCGGCACCGCCACGGTCATGGCCACCATGTAGCCGGAAATCACCCAGGCCAGCAGGCTGACATCCTTGAACTGCGCGGAGATGGCGGGCATGGAGACCGCGACTATGGTCTGGTCCAGGGCGCCGAGGAAGATCGCCAGCATCAGGGCGATCAGTACGCTGCGAAGAGCCAATTGGGGTTGGCCAGGCGGGTTGGGATGGGTCACGAAAGAACCTGCGGGCAGTGATTGACCCGCAAGGGGCAAGGCGAGCGGGAATGCTCGCCAGTGTACTCGATAGGCCCCTACTCGATAGCCTCATAAGGAAGGCCAACGTAATTTTCCGCAATGGTTTTGCGTCCGGCCTCGGAGTCGACGAAGTACGCCAGCTCCGACTCGGCGATGCGCTGGCTGAAGTCGTCGGAGTCGGGGAAACGGTGCAGCATCGCGGTCATCCACCAGGAGAAACGCTCGGCTTTCCAGATCCGCCGCAGGCAGATTTCCGAGTACTTCTGCAGCAGGTCGGTACGCTGCTCGCGGTAGACCTTGAGCAGAATGTTGAACAGTGTGCTGACATCGCTGGCGGCCAGGTTCAGGCCCTTGGCCCCGGTGGGCGGCACGATGTGCGCGGCGTCGCCGACCAGGAACATCCGTCCGTATTGCATCGGCTCGACCACGAAGCTGCGCAGCGGCGCGATGCTTTTCTCGATCGACGGCCCGGTCACCAGACGCTCGGCCAGCTCCTCGGGCAGGCGCTTCTTGAGCTCGTCCCAGAAACGTTGATCGGACCAGTCGGCGACATTTTCCTCCGCCGGTACTTGCAGGTAGTAACGGGTGCGGGTGGTCGACCGCATGCTACACAGGGCGAAACCGCGTTCGTGGCGGGCGTAGACCAGCTCGTCATGGACCGGCGGGGTGTCGGCGAGAATGCCGAGCCAGCCGAACGGATAGACGCGCTCGAAAACCTTGAGCTTGTCGGCCGGGATCGACTGTCGGGCGACCCCGTGAAAACCGTCGCAACCGGCGATGTAGTCGCAGTCCAGGCGATGGGGCTCGCCCTGGTAATCGAAGGTCAGGTAGGGCTGGTCGCTCTGCATGTCGTGGGGGCGCACGTTATCGGCCTGGTACAGGGTCCGGGCGCCGACGGCCTGGCGGGCTTGCATCAGGTCGCGGGTGACTTCGGTCTGGCCGTAGATCGTGACGCTCTTGCCGCCAGTGAGGGCGTGCAGGTCGATGGCCACCCGGCGACCGTCGAGGGCCAGCTCGAAGCCGCCGTGCACCAGGCCTTCGGCGTCCATGCGCTGGCTGACCCCGGCCTGGCGCAGCAGGTCGACCATGCCTTGTTCCAGTACCCCGGCGCGGATGCGCCCGAGTACGTAATCCGGGGTTTGTCGTTCGAGGATCAGGGTATCGATGCCGGCCTTGTGCAGCAGCTGGCCGAGCAGCAATCCGGAGGGGCCGGCGCCAATGATGGCGACTTGAGTTTTCAGGGTTTTCATTGTTTTTATGACTCGCAAGCTTCACGCGAACAGGTTCGCTGAGTGATTTTTATGTTTCGAGTGCCTGCATTTTTCACTTGTGATGCTGTCAGTTGAAGGTGAAAACTGAGCCGATACCTGTTCATTTCACCAATCGGTGCGATTATCGCCCGTCACCCAGAGGCCTGGATTGCAGTTATGAATAAGCCTGCCTTGCCTTCAATTCCGGTGTTCAAACTCTATGGGGAAAGCCTGGATTGGCCGACACCGGACCTGCTGCACTGCGAAACCATTTCCAAGCGCAGCCGCGAGCATCATTGGGAAATCAAACCGCATCGGCATGCCGATCTCTGTCAGTTGCTGTTCGTGCATCGCGGGCAGGCCGAGCTTGAGATCGAAGGCCAGCGCACGTTGCTGGGGGAGTCGGCGCTACAGATCCTGCCGGCCCTGTCGGTGCACGGCTTTCGTTTTTCCGAAGACATCGACGGTTATGTGGTGACCCTGGCGGCGCCCTTGATGGCCCATCTGCAAGCCCAGTTGGGGCACTCGGTGAATGCCCTGGCCGTGGCCGAGAGCTACCCGGCGGGCGCCGACGGCGACTACCTGAACAGCCTGTTTGCCGCGTTGCAGAATGAGTACCAAGGGCGTGAGCCAGCGCGGGAAATGCTCATGCATTCGCTGGTCAGCGTGATCATGGTGTGGGTCAGCCGCCAGGCGATCCGGCGCCGCAGCGCCAGCCAGCGGCCGCAGCGGGCACGGGAGTATTTCAATGGCTATATCCAGCTGGTGGAAAACCACTATCGCGAACATGTGAAGGTCGAGGACCTGGCGCACAAGCTGGGGATTTCCGTTTCCCATCTCAATGGCACCTGTCGTGAACTGGCGGGCCAGCCGGCCCTGCAGATCATGCACGAGCGCCAGCTGCTGGAGGCCAAGCGCCTGCTGACCTACACCAGCATGACCATCTATGAGATTTCCGACACCCTGGGGTTTTCCGATCCCACCAACTTCACCCGGCTGTTCCGCCGCCGCGTCGGGATCTCACCCAAGGCTTTCCGCGACCGCTTGAAGAGCGATCACGAACAGTGACGCCGCGCGTCTGCATCATTTCAGGGAGTTGAGGGTCGCGGTGTGCGGGATGCACTGGTCGACATTGCAACTGGCATAGACACGGGGCTGCTGCCGGGCCTGCTCGACGCGATAGGCCGCTGTTCCATACAGCGCCAGGGTCACGGTGCAGGTGACGAAAATGGCCAGGTATCTTCTTGTTTTGATGTTCATGGCAAACACCTCTGAACGAATACCCCTGCGCGTGTGGGGGTACTGTTATCAGCATAGATCAGCCATAGGGATCAGCCATGGCCGCCGGCCAGGTTGCGGGCAGCGTGTTGAGGGGGTATTCAGCGGTCTTATCGGGTTTTACAGGCCCTTGTCCCACTCCGGCTCCTCGGGGAAACGCAGCACCAGGAAATCCAGCATGCTGCGCAGCGCCACCGGCATGTGTTTGCGCGAGGCATAGACCGCGTACATGGGCATTTGCCGGGGCTCTGCCTGGGGCAGCAGGCGCACCAGTTCGCCGCTGTGGATATACACCCAGGCCTGGTAGGTGGGCAGCATGGCCACGCCGGCCCCGGCCATGGTCGCGCGCAACAGGGTGCTGGCGTCGTTGGCGCTGATATTGCCCTGCACCGGTACCGAAACCTGTTCGCCGTCCTGTTCGAAATGCCACAGGCTCTTGCCGAAATAGGAGTGGGTCAGGCAGTTGTGCTGGCTGAGCTCCTCGACCCGCTGTGGCGTCGGGTGCTCGCGCAGATAGGCCGGGGAGGCGCAGATCACCGAGCGGCATACCGTCAGCCGCCGGGCGATCAGGTTCGGATCCAGGTCGTTGCTGGCGCGGATCGCCAGGTCGATGCGTTCGTCCACCAGGTTCACCGCGCGGTCGAGCATCTGCAGGTCGATGCTGACGCCGGGGTAGCGCTCGACGTAGGCGGCCATGGCATCCGCCAGCTGGGCCTGGCCGAACGAGGTGCTGGCGCTGATGCGCAGCAAGCCGCGGGGCACATCGTCCGGTTCGCTGACGGCGGCCTGCATGTCCATCGACAACTCGAGCATCTGCTGGCAGCGCGGCAGGATCTCGGTGCCCGCCGCGGTCAGGCTCAGCTTGCGGGTGGTGCGGTGCATCAGCCGGGCGCCGACCCAGTCCTCCAGCTCCGCCAGATAACGCGAAACCACCGGCCGCGAGAGGTCCAGATGGTCGGCGGCGGCCGACTGGCTGCCAAGGTCGACTACGGTGACGAAGACGCGCATTGCTTGAAGACGATCCATGATTTGCCCGCTTTCAGAAACAAACTATGTCCAAGCATCGCATTTTTTGTAACGAGTGCGGCAACTAAGCTTCATCTCCATCGCCCCCTACCCACGGCCACTTACGGCCGACAGACCATCGGAGCTGCACATGATCGGATTCACCTCACTCAAGCGCCTGCTGCTGGCGACCGCCACCCTGGGTTTCGCCGCCCATGCCGCCGCCGTCGAGCCGGCCCTGAAGCTGGATGTGTACAACCCGGGGACCGCGGCGATCTTCCCGGTGACCTCGGTGCTGGTCAGCGGCAAGAAGGAAGCGATTCTGGTGGACGCGCAGTTCGGCAAATCCCAGGCCGAGCAACTGGTGGAAAAGATTCGCGCCAGCGGTAAGCAACTGACCACCATCTACATCAGCCACGGTGACCCGGACTACTACTTCGGCCTCGACACCATCACCCAGGCCTTCCCCAAGGCCAAGGTCGTGGCGTCGCAGCCGACCGTCGAGCACATCAAGGCCACGGTCGACGGCAAGCTCGCGTTCTGGGGCCCGAAAATGGGCGCCGACGTGCCGGCCAAGACCATTGTGCCGGGCGTGCTCAAGGGCCACAGCCTGACTCTGGAAGGGCAGAAGCTGGACATCATCGGCCTGGACGGCAAACAACCGGACCGCACCTTCGTCTGGATCCCGTCGATCAAGGCGGTCGTCGGTGGCGTGGTGGTGGCGGAAAACATCCATGTGTGGATGGCCGACACCCAGACCGCGCAATCCCACAAGGACTGGCTGACCACCCTGGACACCATCGCCGCGCTGAAGCCCCAGACCGTGGTGCCGGGCCATTACCTCGGTGAAAGCGCCCGCTCCCTGGTTCCCGTGCATTTCACCGCCGACTACATCAAGGCCTTCGATGAAGAAACCGCCAAGGCCAAGGATTCCGCCGAACTGATTGCGGCGATGAAAAAGCGTTACCCGGACCTGGGCGAAGACAGCTCCCTGGAGCTGAGCGCCAAGGTCGCCAAGGGCGAAATGAAGTGGTGATTCGACCGCTCCCGCGCCTGGCGCGGGGGCATTCCCTGTAAGGCTTTGCGTCACTTATCGGAACTGGAGAACTGTCATGAGCAAGATTGCAATCATTGGTGCCACCGGTCGTGCCGGTAGCCAACTGCTGGAAGAAGCCCTGCGTCGTGGTCACAGCGTCACCGCGATTGCCCGTAACCCGGCGAAAATCGGCAATCGCGCCGGTGTGGTGAGCAAGGCGGTCGACGTACTGGACGGCGCGGCGTTGCAGGCAGCGGTCGCCGGCCACGATGTGGTGATCAGCGCGGCGCTCTTTTCCACTATCCCGCCCAAGGCCCTGATCGAGCCGGTGAAAAAAGCCGGCGTCAAACGCCTGCTGGTGGTGGGTGGTGCCGGTAGTTTGTTGCTGCCCGACGGCAGCCGGGTGATCGACTCTGTCGGTTTTCCGGAAGAGTACAAGCCAGAGGCCAGTGCCGGTGCGGTGCTCCTCGATACCCTGCGCCAGGAGAAGGAGCTGGACTGGACTTTCCTGTCGCCGTCGGCGGAGTTCATCGAAGGCGAGCGCCGTGGCCAGTTCCGCCTGGGCCAGGACCATCTGCTGGTGAGCGCCGAAGGCAAGAGCTGGATCACCTTCGCCGACTACGCCATCGCCATGATCGATGAGCTGGAAACAGCGAAGCACCCCCGCCAGCGGTTCACTGTCGGTTACTGAGACATCCTGTAGCCGCTGCCGAAGGCTGCGATCGGCTGCGCAGCAGTCGTAAAACCAGACACCGCGTTTTTGCAGGTACAAGGTGTTGACCGGATTACGACCGCTGCGCGCTCGATCGCAGGCTGCGCCAGCGGCTACATCGGCTACAGGGCTATCTGGCCCTGGCCTGTTCCACCAGCCAGTCCAGCAAGGCCCGCAACTGCGGCGATGGCGCTGAGCGATCGGGGTGGACCAGGTAGTAGCCCAGGCCGGTGCGCACCTTCAATGCAAATGGCATGACCAGCCGCCCGGCGCTCAGGTCTTCGCCGATCAATGCCCAGTCGCCAATGGCCACTCCCGTCCCCTGGGAGGCCACCGACATCGCCAGGTCCAGGGTTTCGAAATGCTGGCCCTTGCCGATGTTGTTCAGCACCGTCCCCGAGGCTTTCAACCAGGTATTCCAGTCATGGGTATCCAGGGTCGGATGCAGCAGCATGTGTTGCTGCAGGTCGGCCGGGGTCTTCAGCGCTATCGCCCCTTCGAGCAATGCCGGTGAGCACACCGGCGTCAGCTGTTCGTCGAACAGGTGATAGGCGCCGAGGGTGGAGGGAGGCGGGGCGCCGTAGATCACCGCGGCATCGAACTGTTCGCGGCTGAAGTCGACCCCGTGCTGCACTGTGGTGGTCAGCCGCACAGGCACGTCCGGCCGCTCCTTCTGCCACTGCATCAGGCGCGGCAACAACCAGCGCATCACGCAGGTGGACGCCTTGAGTTGCAGGGTGTCGCGGTTTCCCCCGACCTGTTCCACGCCCTCGCTGATCAGGCCGAACACCTGTTCCACCCGCGGTAGCCATTCCCGTCCTTCGCTCGTCAGGCTCAGGCCGCGGGCCTGGCGCTGGAACAAGGCATAACCCAGATGACTCTCCAGGCCGGCGATCTGCCGGCTCACCGCACCCTGGGTGATATGCAGCTGCTCGGCCGCGTGGGTGAAGTTGCAGCAGCGCGCGGTGATCAGAAAGGTGTGCAGCGCGGGCAGGGGCGGGAGGCGTTTCATAAAGGGCCAAGGCATGACGTGAGGACATGGCTAGTATGACTTTTTATCCATTGTTCCCGCTACACGCGGCCCGTTCCAATGACGCCTTCCCCGTGCCTGGCCATGCAGCGGCCAGCCAGGCACACCGTCTCAAGCGAACAAGAAGGGCAAGACATGGCGACGTGCGGCGAAGTGTTGGTCAAGTTACTCGAAGGTTATGGCGTCGAGCAGGTCTTCGGCATTCCCGGGGTGCATACCGTCGAGCTGTATCGCGGCCTGGCCCGTTCGAGCATCCGGCACGTCACGCCGCGTCACGAGCAGGGCGCCGGATTCATGGCCGACGGTTATGCCCGCACCAGCGGCAAGCCGGGGGTGTGCTTCATCATCACCGGCCCGGGGATGACCAACATCACCACCGCCATGGGCCAGGCCTATGCCGACTCGATTCCGATGCTGGTGATCTCCAGCGTGCAGTCGCGCAGCCAGCTCGGCGGCGGCCGCGGCAAGCTGCACGAGCTGCCGAACCAGGGCGCCCTGGTGGGCGGCGTGGCGGCGTTCTCCCATACCCTGATGTCCGCGGCGGAACTGCCGGGCGTGCTGGCCCGCGCCTTCGCACTGTTCCAGGCCGGTCGGCCGCGCCCGGTGCACATCGAGATTCCCCTCGACGTGCTGGTGGAGGAGGCCGATGAGCTGCTCGACAGCGAACCGGTGAGCATCGCCCGGGCCGGCGCCGCGCCCGCCGCGGTTGCCCGGATGAGCCAGTTGCTGGCGGGCGCCCGGCGCCCGCTGATCCTCGCCGGTGGCGGCGCGATCGATGCCGCCGCGTCCCTGACCCGCCTCGCCGAATTGCTCCAGGCCCCCGTGGCCCTGACCATCAATGCCAAGGGCATACTGCCGTCGCGGCACCCGCTGCTGATCGGCTCGACCCAGTCGCTGGTGGCGACCCGCGCCCTGGTGGCCGATGCCGACGTGGTCCTGGCCATCGGCACCGAACTGGCCGAAACCGACTACGACGTGACTTTCGCCGGTGGCTTCGAGATTCCGGGCGCCCTGTTGCGCATCGACATCGACCCTGACCAGACCGTGCGCAACTATCCGCCGAAAGTGGCGCTGGTGGCCGACGCGCACAGCGCAACCGAAGCCTTGCTGGCCGAGCTGGGCAAACAATCGCTGAGCGAGCGCGATAGTGCCTGGGGCACGGTCCGCGCCGCTGCCTTGCGCAACGCACTGGAGCTGCAGTGGGACGCGCCGACCCGGGCGCAGACGCTGTTCCTCGAAACCCTAGTGCAGGAGTTGCCGGAGATCGTCATCGTCGGCGACTCCACGCAGCCGGTGTACAGCGGCAACCTGACCTTCAACCCCGAGCGTCCGCGCCGCTGGTTCAACTCCTCGACCGGCTACGGCACCTTGGGTTATGCCTTGCCGGCGGCGATCGGCGCCTGGCTCGGCGGTGCTTCCGAGCGCCATGCCCGGGGCCCGGTGGCGTGCCTGATCGGCGATGGCGGCCTGCAGTTCACCCTGTCGGAACTGGCCTGCGCGGTGGAAGCGCGCACGCCGGTCATCGTGCTGCTGTGGAATAACCAGGGCTATGAAGAGATCAAGAAATACATGGTCAACCGCGATATCGAGCCGGTGGGCGTGGACATCTACACGCCGGACTTCATCGGCGTGGCCAAGGCCTTGGGCTGCGCTGCCGAAGCCATCGACAGCGTCGACGGATTGCGCGATGCGCTGCGCGCGGCCAGCGATCGCCAGGGCCCGACCCTGATCGAAATCGACCAGGCCGGCTGGATGCGGGCGGTGCAAGCATGAGCCAGGCAAACCTGTTGAACGGCCTCTACATCGACGGTCAGTGGTGTGCTGGCAGCGAGCTGTTGCCGGTGATCAATCCCTCCACCGAAGAGCCGTTGGCGCTGGTCGGTGGTGGCGACCGGCATAGCGTCGAGCAGGCGGTGACCGCCGCCCAGGCCGGGCTGGTGCCGTGGGCCGCGGCCAGCGGTGCCGAGCGTGGCGCGGTGTTGCGGCGGATCGCCGCCGGGGTCGCCGAGAGCCGTGAGCGCCTGATGCACCTGCAGTCGAGCAACAACGGCAAGCCGCAATTCGAAGCGGCCATCGACGTCGACGATGTGATTGCCACCTTCGAGTACTACGCGGGGTTGGCCGAAGGCCTGGACGCCGCCCAGGACCGCGACGTGCCGTTGCCCAGCGATGATTTCAGCGCTCGTGTGCGGCGTGAGCCCTGTGGCGTGGTCGGCCTGATCGTGCCGTGGAATTTCCCGATGGTCACCACCGCCTGGAAGCTCGCGCCGGCCCTGGCTGCCGGTTGCAGCGTGGTGCTCAAACCCTCGGAAGTCACGCCGCTGCCGGAGCTGGAGCTGGCGGCGATCATCGCCCGGAGCGGCTTGCCCAAGGGTGTGTTCAACCTGGTCTGCGGCACCGGGCTGGCGGTGGGTGCGCCGCTGGCGGCCGATCCGCGGGTGGCGAAGATTTCCTTCACCGGCAGCAATGCGGTCGGGGTCCAGGTCATGCAGCGCGCGGCGGAGACGGTCAAGGGCGTGAGCCTGGAACTGGGCGGCAAATCTTCGCTGCTGGTGCTGGCGGATGCCGATCTCGAACTGGCGGTGGAGCTGGCCTGCGGCGGCGGTTTTTTCAACGCCGGGCAGATGTGCTCCGCCACCAGCCGGGTGCTGGTGGCCGACGAACTGGCGGACGAGTTCCTGCTGCGCCTCAAGGCGCGGGCCGAGGCGATTCGGGTGACGGATCCTTTCGATCCTGACGTGGAGATGGGCGCGCTGGTCAACCAGGAGCAATACCAGCGAGTGCTCGGCCATATCGATCGCGGGCTGAGTGCCGGGGCCAGGCTGGTATGTGGTGGCGAGCGTCCGGCGGACCGCGCGCGCGGCTTTTTTGTCCGGCCGACCATCTTCACCGAAGTGCCCCTCGACAGCGCGCTGTGGCGTGAGGAGATCTTTGGCCCGGTGCTCTGCGTGCGCAGTTTCGCCAGCGAGGCCGAGGCCATCGCGCTGGCCAATGACAGCGAATTCGGCCTGGTGGCCAGTGTGGTCGGCAGCGATGTAGAGAACGCCGAGCGGGTCGCCAATGCCTTGCAGGCCGGGCTGGTGTGGATCAACGCACCGCAGGTGATCTTCCCGCAGACCGCCTGGGGCGGCTACAAGCAGAGCAGCATCGGCCGCGAGCTGGGGCCTTGGGGATTGCAGGCGTTCCAGGAGATCAAGCACGTGGTTCGCGCGCGCTGAGCCGCGCAAAAAATGCCCCATACCTGGCCAGGAGGCATGGGGTCTTCAGTTTCGGTGATTGCGCTTATCGGACGCTGCTGCGCAGGCGCGCCATGTCCCGCAGCGGCGGGGCGCCGAACTGGCGGCTGTATTCGCGGCTGAACTGCGAAGGGCTTTCGTAGCCGACCCGGTAACCGGCGGCGGACGCCTCCAGCCCCTCGGTCAGCATCAGGCGCCGGGCTTCCTGCAGGCGCAATTGCTTCTGATACTGCAAGGGGCTCATGGCGGTCATGGCCTTGAAGCGGTGGTGCAAGGTCGACACGCTGAGGTTCACCCCACGCGCCAGATCGTCGATGCGCAGCGGTTGCTCGTAGTTGCTGTTCAGCCATTTGATGGCCTGGCTGACCCGATGGCCCTGGCTGTTGGCGATGGCGATCTCATACAGCCGGTGGCCCTGGGGGCTGCGTAGCAGCCGGTAGAGAATCTCCCGACGAATCAGCGGCGCGAGCATGGCGATGTCTTTGGGCGTATCCAGCAGGCGGGTCAGGCGCAGCACGGCGTCGAGCATCGGCGTATCCAGGCGCTCCACATACAGGCCGCGGCCGACCGGACGGTTCGGCACCCCCAGCGGCCCGGCATCGGCGATCAGCGTGCTGATCTCGGCCGGGTCGATGTCCAGGCGCAGGGCCAGGACCGGTTCCAGCGGCGAGACATCGGCCAGACGCCCGCTCAACGGCATGGAAACCGAGACCACCAGGTAGTTGAGCGGGTCGTAGTTGAACTCCTCGTCGGCCAGCCGTACTTCCTTGCGACCCTGGGCCATGATGCACAGGGCCGGCTGGGCCAGCACCGAGGCGAAATCGTGGGAGTGGCTGTAGCGCGAGACGAACAGCGACTGGATCGCCGTGGCGTAGCTGCCGTCTTCGCCGGTGTTGCGCGCAATGATCCCGGCCAGCTCCGCCCGCTGTTTTTCCATCTCCGCATCCAGTGGCGGCTGCTGGGTTTCGAGCGATGACATGAAGGCCCCTCCGGGAAGATTGCGAATGGCCACAGCTTAAATTTGTGCAAGCGCCAGGGGTAGGCGAATCCTGCGTAAATCTTGCCTGATCCTGCCGCGCGTGCGCGTGTGAGCAGAGCCGGGTCCTGCACGCGGGCTGTCACTTGCTTGAAACAACGTTGTGGTTTTTTTCCGCAGCCAGGTCCGGCCTCGGTGTTGTCCAGCCAGGTTCGCAGGATTGTGCAATGCGCTGGCAGGAATCGACTAACGGCCGTTGCGCCGGACGCTTAATCTTGGATCCTGTCGCAGCCCGTCCCATGGCTGCCTCGACACCACCCTGGGAGGGTCGCACATGTCCACGCATATTCCCGTCAGCCACATGGCATTCGTTCGCGCCCGCGCCGGTCGCTCAACCGAGCTGGGTGCTCGCTTGAGCAGCCTGATCGAACCATCCCGCCAGGCCACAGGTTGCCTGCAGTTCGCCTTGCAGCATTCGCAGTGCGACGCTGATTTGTGGCTGGTCTCCGGATTCTGGAGCAGCCAGCAGGCAATGACCGATTACTTCTGTTCGCCGGCCATGGCGATATTCGCCGAACTGGTCCAGGACCTGGTGGTCAACAGCCTGGATTTCCATACCTTCCGCGACGTCTCGGCGGCCCAGGCCGAAGGCGAATACGCACAACTGAACGGGGCACCGGTACACCAGCTGGCCAGCTGAGGGTTTAGAATGGCCGACTTTCCATTGGCCAGGACCAGCAACATGGCACGTAAAGAGTTTGCAGCATACGAAGCGGTTTCCGCCGTGGTTCCAGGTGAAGGGGGCTACAGCGCCGCCATCGCGGTCAAGGCCCTGGGTGGTTCAGGGGCACCGCGCTTTCACAAGATCCTGGACGACCAGAAATTCAAGACCGCCCACGACGCCGACCAGGCTGCCGCGCAGAAGCTTGAGCAGTTGATCGACGTGAACGAAGACGGCGAACTGGCCTGGGCAACGGCCTGATCCAGGTTGCTGATCTGAAAAACTATCTGATCTGAAAAACTACCTGACCGCCCCCGGGCGGAACATCTTGAACAAGGCCTCTGGCCCCAGCTGGAAATAATCCGCCGGCCCGCCGCCGCGCAGGATCGGTTCTGCCGCGGCGGTGTCGTATATCCCATCCTTGAGCAGCCACTTGGCGATATGCACGGCGACCACTTCGCCGAGGATCAGCCAGCTGGGCACCAACTCCTGATCCACGCGCTGCAGTTGAATGATCTGGGTGACCTTGCACTCGAAGGACACCGGGCTTTCGGCTACCCGCGGCACAGCAATCACTTTCGAGGCCACGGGCGTCAGCCCCGCCAGTTCGAACTCATTGACCTCGGCCGATACGGCGGCGCAGCTCTGGTTCATCTGCTCGGCCAGCGGGCGGGTGGCGAGGTTCCAGGCGAACTCGCCGGTCTGCTCGATGTTGTTCAGGCTGTCTTTGCGACCGACGCTGGAGAAACCGATGATCGGCGGAATGTAATTGAAGGCGTTGAAAAAACTGTAGGGCGCCAGGTTCAGCCGGCCTTGCGTGTCCTGGGAGGAAATCCAGCCGATCGGCCGCGGGCCGACGATGGCATTGAACGGATCATGGGGCAGGCCGTGGCCCTGGGCGGGTTCGTAGTAATGAATGTCTTCGGACATGACAGGCTCTTGCGCGGACAAAGAGGGAAGCTCGCCATAGTGCAAGCCATTGAACGTGAATGCCAGCTTGCGGCGCGCGGTTTTTCCCCGGGCCAGAAACACTAAGCCCGGCCGAAGCCGGGCTGCGGGACATCCCTGAGGGTTAGCCGATAGCGGCGGCAGTCCCGGTGCGATCGAAGCCGTCGGCAGCGATTGCGTCAGCGGTACCGGTGCGATCGAAACCATCGGAGGCGACTGCGCCAGCGGTGCCGGTGTGATCGAAGCCATCGGAGGCGACTGCGCCAGCGGTGCCGGTGTGATCGAAGCCATCGGAGGCGACTGCGCCTGCGGTGCCAGTGTGATCGAAGCCATCGGAGGCGACTGCGCCTGCGGTGCCAGTGTGGTCGAAGCCATCGGCAGCGATAGCGGCGGCGGTGCCGGTACGATCGAAACCGTCGGAAGCCAGGCTGGCGCTGGCCGAGCTGCCCGAGGTGAAAGTGGCCGAGCCAGTGCGGTCGTAACCATCGGCGGCGAAGGTGTTGGCAGCCAGTACGGAAAGGGTCAGGGCGAGGATCAGTTTGCTTTTCATGGTGGTCACTCCAGGTTCGTTGACGTTTTGTGCAGTGGGTGTGAAATGGATACTACGCCAGTTAATTTGATTAAAAAGCGTAAATAGGTGCTTAAAAATATCGATTAAATCGATGCTTGTGGCGTCAGGAACCACTGCATAAAGCCGCTTTGCTGCTTCTACGTGTTTGACGCGCCGACACCGATTTCGATGGAGGCAGGATGCGGGCAGGGCATTAACCGATCATTAACCTGTCCGGGCCGTCGAAATATCGTGATCAACGGTTTGATTGGCGGGGGCGGGAATGTTGTTGGCGATGAATGCCGGAGGGCTTGCTACGTGAGCTGGAGGGCAGGTCTTGATCGTTGAGCGGGCGGTGTTGCGGTGATCGCGGGCAAGTCGGATTGCCGCCCGCTCGCTCCTACAGAAGCACGCTTGCTCGCGATGGATTTTTACCTGACAGCACAGCGCGAGGGCCTTGCACCCTCGCGCTTTTTTTGCCGGTCAGTCAGTTTCGATCCGCGAGTGTTTGCGGGTGTCTTTCATGGTGATGTAGACCAGCAGCGACACGGCGATGCAGGCGGTGACATACCAGTAGTAACCGGTTTCCATGCCGACGCTCTTGAACCACAGCGCGATGTATTCGGCGGTGCCGCCGAAGATCGACACGGTCAGCGCGTAGGGCAGGCCCACGCCCAGGGCGCGGATCTCGGTCGGGAACAGCTCGGCCTTGACCACCGCGTTGATCGAGGTGTAGCCGCTGACGATGATCAGCGCCGCCATGATCAGGAAGAACGCACCCCACCAGCTCTGGATGGTGTGCAGGGTGGTGAGGATCGGCACGGTGAAAAGAGTGCCGAGGATGCCGAAGGCGATCAGGATCGGACGTCGGCCGATCTTGTCCGACAGCGCGCCGATCACCGGCTGCAGGCACATGAACAGGAACAGGGTCGCCGCGGAAATGGTGGTGGAGTCGGAGATGCTCATGCCGACGGTGTTCACCAGGTATTTCTGCATGTAGGTGGTGTAGGTGTAGAAGGCCAGGGTGCCGCCCATGGTCAGGCCGACCACGGTCATCAGCTCTTTCGGATGACGCATCAGGGTGCGCATCAGGCTTTCTTTCGGCTTTTCCTTCTTCTTGGTGAAGGACTCGGTTTCTTCCATGCCGCGACGCAGGTACAGCGCGACGATCGCGCACAGGGCGCCGATGCCGAACGGAATGCGCCAGCCCCAGGATTGCAGCTCTTCGGTGGTCAGTACGTTCTGCAGCACGATCAGCACCGCCAGGGCGATGAGCTGGCCGGAGATCAGGGTCACGTACTGGAAGCTGGAGAAGAAGCCACGACGTTCCTTGGTCGCCATCTCGCTGAGGTAGGTGGCCGAGGTGCCGTATTCGCCGCCGACCGACAGGCCCTGCATCAGGCGCGCCAGGACCAGCAGGATCGGGGCGCCGACGCCGATGGTTTCATAGCCGGGAGTCAGGGCGATGATCAGGGAGCCGAAGCACATCAGCAGTACCGAGGCCATCAACGCGGCCTTGCGGCCCTTGCGGTCAGCGTAGAGCCCCATCAGCCAGCCGCCGATCGGACGCATCAGGAAGCCCACGGCGAAGATCGCAGCGGTGTTGAGCAGTTGTGCGGTGGTGTCGCCCTTGGGGAAGAAGACTTTGGCGAAGTACAGGGAGAAGGCGGCGTAGACGTACCAGTCGTACCACTCGACCATGTTGCCGACCGAACCGCTGAAGATCGATTTCAGACGACTGGCGGTGGTCTTTTCTTTGGCAGGCGCAGCTGCCGCCCCAAGAGGCAGGGTTTGCGAGTTATCCATGACGGATCCTTCATTTAATTGTTTTTGTGGAGCGCGCCGAAACGCAGCCTGCTGGGGCTATAGCAGGAGCTGTGCCAGGAGCCGAGAGGCCCGGTTTAGAAGGGTCTTGAGAATTCGATGAGCGGAAATCCGCTCATTGGCGAAGGTGCGTGAGCGGAAAGTTGCCGATGAGGGTGGTGTTGCTGAGGGCGTCTTCGCGAGCAAGCTCGCTCCTACAGAAGCTAGGTGATCCCTGTAGGAGCGAGCTTGCTCGCGATAGGACCTCGGGCCTCACTCCTCCCCGAGAAACATCTCCCGCGCCAGCCCATGGCGCTGCATCTTTTCATTGAAGGTGCGGCGCGGCAGTTGCAGCTCATTGAGCACCGCCTTGATATCGCCCTTGTGCCGGGTCAGCGCGGCCCGCAGGCATTGCGCCTCGAAGGCTTCCTGCTGCGCCGCCAGGGACTGGCCGGGATCGATGGCTTCCGGCTCGGGCTCGCCCAGGCCGAGCACCTGGCGTTCGGCGACGTTGGCCAGTTCGCGCACGTTGCCCGGCCAGTCGTGGCTGAGCAGGCGGCTCAACTGCGCTCCGCTCAGGGGCGCGACGCCGCGGCCCAGGCGTTCGGCGGCGGCATGGGCGAAGTGTTCGTACAGCAGCGGAATGTCCTCGCGTCGATCCCGCAGCGGCGGCAGGCGCAGCTGCGCGACGTTCAGGCGGTAGGCCAGGTCTTCGCGAAAGCGCCCGGCGCGGGCTTCGTCCAGCAGGTCCGGCTTGGTCGCGGCAATGATCCGCAGATCCACGGCAATGCTCTGGTTGGAACCCAGTCGCTCGAGCTTCTGTTCCTGCAGCACACGCAGCAGCTTGACCTGCTGGGCCAGCGGCATGCTTTCGATCTCGTCGAGGAACAGGGTGCCGCCGTCGGCGTATTCCAGCTTGCCGATGCGCTTGCCCTGGGCACCGGTAAAGGCGCCGCTTTCATGGCCGAACAGCTCGGCTTCGAACAGCTGCTCGGGGATCGCCGCGCAGTTCAGGGCGACAAAGGGCTTGTCGGCGCGCGGCCCGAAATCATGCAGGCAGCGGGCGACCAGTTCCTTGCCGCTGCCGGTCTCGCCGCGGATCAGCACGTTGACCGGCAGCGCGGCGAGGTCCACCACCTGGCGCCGCAGGGTCTGCAAGGCGCGGGATACGCCGAGCAGGGTGGAGTCGATTTTCTCCCGGGTATCGGCCTGTTCGTGCAGGCGCCGGTTTTCCAGGACCAGGCCGCGTTTGTCCAGGGCCCGGCGCAGGCTGCTCAGCAGGGTTTCCGGGCTGAAGGGCTTTTCCAGGAAGTCATAGGCGCCGTCGCGCATCGCTTCCACCGCCATCGGCACGTCGCCGTGGCCGGTCAGCAGGATCACCGGCAGGTCGGGGTCGCGTTGCTGCACCTGTTTGAGCAGCTCCAGGCCGCTGATGCCAGGCATGCGCACGTCGCTGAGGATCACCCCGGGGAAGTCCCTGGGCAGCCGGGCCAGGCAGT
Organism: Pseudomonas sp. GW531-T4; assembly: GCF_017349615.1. NCBI lineage: Bacteria > Pseudomonadati > Pseudomonadota > Gammaproteobacteria > Pseudomonadales > Pseudomonadaceae > Pseudomonas > Pseudomonas sp. GW531-T4. The sequence continues at coordinate 134,975 of NZ_JACMZT010000011.1, read as the reverse complement.
CCTCGGCGCGGCTGAACAGCTGCACCTCGAAGCCCGACAGGCTCAGCCATTGTTCGACGGCGGTACGAATACTGGCTTCGTCGTCGACCAGCATCACCGAATTCAACATGGGATATGCGCCTCCAGGTCGATGGGCAGGCTCAGGGTGAAGATCGCGCCCTGGCCTTGATTGCCGGCGCTCAGGCGCCCGCCCAGTTCGTGGACGATAGCGTAGGACACCGCCAGCCCCAGGCCCAGGCCGTCGCCCACCGGCTTGGTGGTGAAGAACGGATCGAAGACGTTCGGCAAGTGTTCTTCGGCGATGCCGCCACCGCTGTCGATGACGCTCAGGTTCCACAGCTGCTGGTCGGCTTCGAGGCGGATTTCCAGGTGCTTGAGGGGCTTGTCGTGCATGGCGTCCAGGGCATTGCGCAGCAGGTTGATCAGCACCTGCTCCAGGCGTATGGCATCGCCGCGCACCCAGGCCGGGCGCGTCAGTTGCAGGCGCGTGTCGACCTGTTCGTCGCGCAGCCGGGTGTCCAGCAATTGCAGGGCCTGGTCGACCACCGCCGCCAGGTCCAGGCGTTCGCGCAGGCCGCTGGGGCTCTTGCGGGCGAAGGTTTTCAGGTGGCCGGTGAGGCTGGCCATGCGGGTCAGCATGTCGTCCAGCGGTTTCAGGGCCTGGTAGGCCTCGTCGACCCGCCCGTGATCGAGCAGCAGGCGCAGGGTGGCCAGCTGCATGCGCTGGGTGGTCAGCGGCTGGTTGATCTCGTGGGCCAGGGCCGCGGACATCTGCCCCAGAGCCGCCAGCTTGGCCGATTGCACCAGGCCGTCCTGGGCGGTGCGCAGGTCGCGGGTACGTTCCTCGACCAGGCGTTCGAGCTCTTCGCGGCTGCGCTGGCGCAGCCTGGCCAGGCGCCAGCGCTGGTTGAGGAACAGCAGCAGGAACACCAGGGTCAGCCAGGCGCCGGCGGCGGCCAGGCCGGCGTTGCGTCGGTCTTCGAAGGCGATCTGTGGGCGGCGCAGCAGGTGCAGGGTCCAGCCTTCGGTGGCCAGGGGCAGGGACTCCCACAGGTAGTCGACGCTGCCGTCCGGGCCCTCGACCCGGGTCAGCGTACTGTCGTCGTCAAAGCGTCGCAGCGGCCGGTGTTCGAGCGGGGTCAGCAGTTGTTTGTCGTACTGCCGGGTGGCCTTGAGTTCGGCGCGGTCGCTGTCCGACAACGGGCGCAACTGGCGATAACGCCAGCCCGGCTGGTTGGCGATGAACACGATGCCACGGGCATCGCTGACCAGCAGGGTGTCGCTGCCCTGGCTCCATTCGCGTTCCAGTTCGGGGAATTCCAGTTTCACCACCATGGCGCCGAGGAACTGTTCCTGCTCGTCCTTGACTGCGCTGGAGAGGAAATAGCCGGGAATGCCGCTGGTGACACCCACCGCATAGAAGCGTCCGCTGCCCTGGCTGCGGGTCTGGCTGAAGTAGGGGCGAAAGCCGTAGTTGTGCCCGACGTAGCTGCTGGGCAGGCGCCAGTTGCTGGCGGCCACCGCGAGGCCGGTGTGGTCCAGCAGCTCCAGGGTGGAGGAGCGGGCGGCGCCGTTGATCCGTTCCAGTTTGCGGTTCAGGGCGTCCTGCTGTTCCGGGCCGATCGGGCCCTTGAGCGCCGAGCGCAGTTCCGGGTCCAGCGCCAGCACGGCGGGCAGGGCGCGGTAACGCTCGATCAGGGTATGCAGGGAGTTGGCGTACAACGCCAGTTGCTCGCTGGCGCGGGCGGCATCGTCTTCCAGCGCCTGACGTTCGGCATGGCGCATGGCGAAGGTCGCGCTGACCACGGCGCCGGCCAGAATCACCAGGGTATAGAAGGTCAAGCGCAGCGGGCGGGAGATCTGGACCATGAGTCAAGGGCAGGCTGAAAGGGGCAGGAAAGATAACATGCCTGTCCGAGGCTTCGTTGATCGTGGACAGCCCTGGCCCGGGCAGGCATGAAAAAGGCGGCGCTGCTCATCGAGCAACGCCGCCTTGGGTGACCAGCAAGCGCTTACTGCACTTCTACCGCCAGGCTTTCACTGATCTTTTTCTGCCAGATGGCAGGACCGGTGATGTGCACCGACTCGCCTTTGCTGTCGACCGCGACAGTGACCGGCATGTCTTTGACTTCGAACTCGTAGATCGCTTCCATGCCCAGTTCGGCAAAGGCCAGGACCTTGGACTTCTTGATCGCCTGGGCCACCAGGTAGGCAGCGCCGCCGACGGCCATCAGGTACACGGCCTTGCTGTCCTTGATCGCTTCGATCGCGGTCGGGCCGCGCTCGGACTTGCCGATCATGCCCAAGAGGCCAGTCTGCTCGAGGATCTGGCGGGTGAACTTGTCCATCCGCGTCGCGGTGGTCGGGCCAGCCGGGCCCACCACTTCGTCACCGACCGGATCGACCGGGCCGACGTAGTAGATGAAGCGACCCTTGAGGTCCACCGGCAGGGTTTCGCCCTTGTTCAGCATCTCGACCATGCGCTTGTGCGCGGCGTCGCGACCGGTGAGCATCTTGCCGTTGAGCAGGACGGTTTCGCCCGGCTTCCAGCTCTGCACTTCTTCCGGGGTCAGGGTGTCGAGGTTGACGCGACGGGCCGACGGACCGGCTTCCCAGACGATTTCCGGGTAGGCGTCCAGAGGTGGCGCTTCCAGGGACGCAGGGCCCGAGCCGTCGAGCACGAAGTGCGCGTGACGGGTCGCGGCGCAGTTCGGGATCATGCACACCGGCAGGGAGGCGGCGTGGGTCGGGTAGTCCATGATCTTCACGTCGAGCACGGTGGTCAGGCCGCCCAGGCCCTGGGCGCCGATGCCCAGCTGGTTGACCTTCTCGAACAGCTCCAGGCGCATCTCTTCGATACGGTTCTGTGGGCCGCGGGCCTTCAGCTCGTGGATGTCGATGGATTCCATCAACACTTCCTTGGCCATCACCGCGGCTTTCTCGGCGGTGCCGCCGATGCCGATGCCGAGCATACCCGGCGGGCACCAGCCGGCGCCCATGGTCGGAACGGTCTTCAGCACCCAGTCGACGATCGAGTCGGACGGGTTGAGCATGGCCATCTTCGACTTGTTCTCGGAACCGCCGCCCTTGGCCGCCACGTCCACTTCCACGGTGTTGCCGGGAACGATGGAGTAGTGGATGACCGCCGGGGTGTTGTCCTTGGTGTTTTTACGAGCGCCCGCCGGGTCGGCGAGGATCGAGGCCCGCAGGACGTTTTCCGGCAGGTTGTAAGCGCGACGCACGCCTTCGTTGATCATGTCGTCCAGGCTCATGGTCGCGCCGTCCCAGCGCACGTCCATGCCCACGCGTACGAATACGGTGACGATACCGGTGTCCTGGCAGATCGGGCGGTGGCCGGTGGCACACATGCGCGAGTTGATCAGGATCTGCGCCATGGAGTCACGGGCCGCTGGCGATTCTTCGCGCAGGTAGGCTTCGTGCATCGCCTGGATGAAATCCACGGGGTGGTAGTAGGAAATGAATTGCAGGGCGTCGGCAACGCTCTGAATCAGGTCGTCTTGCTTGATCACGGTCATGAGTCGCGCTCCTCTAAAAGACGGGAACATTTAATAAGGTGCTTGCAGCTTGGGTGCATCGGTCGGTTGCAAACACCTTCAAGGCACGCCGGACACACTGGCGCGACGCTAAAAAGGCGCGGCAGTATACCGCGCCTCGGGGCCAGGCACACGCGCCGGCAGTCAAACCAAAGTCGCATGCCCGGGACATGCCTGCCAGGCATGACGGTGGGCGCGCCCGGGGCGGGATGGCGCTGGGCGGGGACAAAAATGGGATAGTTATTTTTTGGCGACACCACTAAAGTGGCAAGTGGCCTGTAGGGTAGGAAACTCTTTAAAGCCCCCTTTCGCATGGTGAGTCAACGATTGACCCATAACGCTATCCAGAGTCTTTTACTCAAGCGCTTCGTTCTTGCGGCGGGTACCTATGGACTGGCGTTACTGCTGCTCTGGCTGGCGATTTTCAGCGGCTACTACTCGGCGCCGCTGCGTTCGGCGCTGATCGATACCGGCCTGGTGGTGCTGAGCCAGGCGGTGCTGCTCTGGCTGTTCGTGTCCGGGCGCAACCTGCGCTTTCGCGACCCGAGCCTGACCGAGATCCAGATCCTCCTGGCCATCGGCTGGCAGACCTGGCTGCTGGCCCACCTCGATACGGCGCGCGGCACCTTCCTGGTGTTCTATCTGCTGACGCTGCTGTTCGGCCTGTTCCATCTTCCGCGCCGGGCCTTCGTGCGGTGCGCCCTGTGCATTTTCATCGGCTTTGCCGGGATCACGCTGTGGGACGGCTACCACTTCCGGCTGGCCGATCCGATGCTCGCCGTACTACAGGTGTGCGTGCTGCTGGTGGTGCTGATCTGGCTGTGCCTGTATGCCAGCTATGTGCAGGCTTCCCGACAGCGCATGCGGCAACGGCGCTTCGCCTTGCAGGCGCACCAGGACACCTTGCGCGGCATGATGCGACAACTGGAAGACCTGGTTGCCACCGACGAACTGACCGGCCTGTACAATCGACGGCATTTCCTGCGGCTGGCGTCGCGCGAATTGCACGCGATGAGCCTGGACCAGATGCATGGCCTGGCGCTGATCGACCTCGATCACTTCAAGCGGATCAACGACGTGCACGGCCATGCCGCCGGTGACCAGGTGCTGCAGGCGTTCGCCGCCGTGGCCAGCGCCTGCTTGCGCGATGGCGATGTATTGGCCCGCTACGGCGGCGAGGAGTTTGTCATGTTGTTGCCCGATTGCGATCCCGAACGCCTGACCTCCTGCTGCGAGCGTCTGCGCGTGGCGTTCATGGATGCCCAGTTGATCGGGGTCGAGGTGCATGGGCTGAGCCTGTCCGTGGGGATGACCCTGGTGGAGCTGGGCGACGATCTGGACGACGCCCTGCAACGTGCCGACCAGGCGCTGTACCGGGCCAAGCGCGACGGGCGCAACCGCTGCGCCGCGGCCTGGGAAAATATCGATGCCTGAGCTGCGTGTCGGTGAGCGGCAGTGGTCGGTGGCCGCCGGCAGCAATCTGCTCGATGCCTTGAATCAGGCCGGCGTGGCGGTGCCTTACAGCTGCCGCGCCGGCAGTTGTCACGCCTGCCTGGTGCATTGCGTCGAGGGCCTGCCCAGCGACAGCCGGCCCGATGCCCTGAGCGACGATCAGCGCCAGCGCGGCTGGCGGCTGGCTTGCCAGTGTCAGGTGGTGGAAGACCTGCGGGTCGAAACCTACGACCCGCTGCGCGATGGCGCGCCGGCCGAGGTAGTGGGTGTCGACTGGCTGTCGGCCACGGTACTGCGCTTGCGCTTGCAGCCGGAGCGCAACCTGCGTTATCAGGCCGGCCAGCACCTGGTGCTGTGGACGGCCTCCGGCGTGGCGCGGCCGTATTCGCTGGCGAGCCTGCCCGGCGAAGACCGTTTTCTCGAATTCCACCTCGATTGCCGCCAGCCCGGCGAGTTCAGCGACGCGGCGCGCCAGCTCAAGCCCGGCGATGGGCTGCGCCTGGGCGAGCTGCGCGGCGGGGCGCTGCATTACGACCCGGACTGGCAAACCCGGCCATTGTGGCTGCTGGCGGCGGGCACCGGGTTGGCGCCCTTGTTCGGCATCCTGCGCGAGGCCTTGCGCCAGGATCATCAGGGCGCCATCCGCGTCATTCACCTGGCCCATGACGCCAGCGAACATTACCTGGCCAAGCCCCTGGCGGCGCTGGCGGCGGGCCGCGCCAACCTCAGTGTCGAGCTGTGGACCGCGACCGAGCTGCCAGCGGCTTTGGCACAACTGCGGCTTGTTTCGCGGCAAACCCAGGCCTTACTCTGCGGGCACCCCGACAGCGTCGATGCCTTCGCCCGACGCTTGTACCTGGCGGGGCTGCCGCGCAATCAACTGCTGGCCGACGTATTCCTGCCCCGTGGTTGAGCGCTGATCCGGCCTGAGCGAGACCCCCATGACCGATACCATCCTGCTTGAACGCGAGGGCGGGCTGCTGACCCTGCGTCTGAACCGCCCGGACAAGAAAAATGCCCTGACCCGGGCCATGTACAGCCAGTTGGCCGAAGGACTGCGACAAGCCGACGCCGACCCTGAGGTCCGTGCGGTTCTGCTCAGCGGCAGCAGCGACTGCTTTACCGCCGGCAACGACATTGCCGACTTCCTCCAGCAGCCGCCCAGCGGGCTCGACAGCCCGGTCTTCCAATTCATGCGCAGCCTGTTCGAATGCCGCAAGCCGGTGGTCGCCGCGGTCGCGGGCCCGGCCGTGGGGATCGGCACCACCCTGTTGCTGCATTGCGATCTGGTGTACGTCAGCCGCGATGCGCGGTTGCGCATGCCTTTCGTCAATCTCGGCTTGTGCCCCGAGTTCGGTTCCAGCCTGATCCTGCCGCGCCTGCTCGGGCCGGCCAGGGCCGCCGAGCTGTTGTTGCTGGGCGAAGGTTTCAGCGGTGAACAGGCGGCGCAGTGGGGCATTGCCAACCTGGCCTTGGCCGATGGCGTGGCGACCCTGGACAAGGCCCGGGAGATGGCGCTGCGTTTCGAGAAGCTGGCGCCGCAGGCGGTGCAGATCAGCAAGCAGCTGATGCGCACGCCCGATCGCGAACAACTGCGCAAGGTGATCGAGGAGGAGGGCACCCTGTTCACCCAGCGCCTGCATTCGCCGGAAGCACTGGCTGCCTTGTCGGGGTTTCTTGCCAAGGGCTGATTCCAGTCTTGTAGGAACGAAGCTTGCTCGCGATCGCGGGCAACGCGTTGTTTCTGGTGGACCGCGGTGTAGCTATCGCGGGCAAGTCGGATCGCCGCCCGCTCGCTCCTACAGGTTCGCAGGATCCATAAAAAAGCCCCGCAGTCTTCACTGCGGGGCTTTTTATTGTTGCATCAGGGGGACTCAGACCATCGGGTCGCCAACGTGCAGGATCTTCATGCCGTTGGTGCCGCCGGTGGTGTGGTAGCTGTCGCCCTTGGTCAGGATCACCCAGTCGCCTTTCTCCACGACGCCGCGCTTGACCAGCTCGTCGATGGCCTTCTGGCTGACTTCGCTTGGCGGCAGGGATGCCGGGTCGAACGGGATGGTGTAGACGCCACGGAACATCGCAGTGCGGGCCTGGGCTTCGCGGTGCGGGGTGAACGCGTAGATCGGCACCGAGGAGCGGATACGCGACATGATCAGCGGGGTGTAGCCGCTTTCAGTCAAGGCGATGATCGCTTTAACGCCCGGGAAGTGGTTGGCGGTGTACATGGTGGCCAGGGCAATGCTCTCGTCGCAGCGCTCGAAGGTCTTGCCGATGCGGTGGCTGGAGGTCTTGCTGGTCGGGTGCTTTTCCGCGCCGATGCAGATACGCGCCATGGCCTGGACCGCTTCGAGCGGGTAGGCGCCGGCGGCGGATTCGGCGGACAGCATCACGGCGTCGGTGTAGTCGAGCACGGCGTTGGCCACGTCGGACACTTCGGCGCGGGTCGGCATCGGGTTCTGGATCATCGACTCCATCATCTGGGTCGCGACGATCACCGCCTTGTTGTGGCGACGCGCGTGCAGGATGATTTTCTTCTGGATGCCCACCAGCTCGGCGTCGCCGATTTCCACGCCCAGGTCACCACGGGCCACCATCACGGCGTCGGAGGCCTTGATCAGGCCGTCGAGGGTTTCGTCGTTGGCCACGGCTTCGGCGCGCTCGATCTTCGCCACCAGCCAGGCGGTGCCGCCGGCTTCGTCGCGCAGTTGGCGGGCGTATTCCATGTCCGCGGCGTCGCGCGGGAAGGACACGGCCAGGTAGTCCAGGTCCATGGCCGCGGCCAGCTTGATGTCGGCCTTGTCTTTTTCGGTCAGGGCCGGGGCGGTCAGGCCGCCACCGCGACGGTTGATGCCCTTGTGGTCCGACAGCGGGCCGCCGATGGTCACGACGCAATGCAGTTCGGTGCTGGTGGCGGTTTCGACGCGCATCACCACGCGGCCGTCGTCGAGCAGCAGTTCGTCGCCCACGCCGCAGTCCTTGACCAGGTCCGGATAGTCGATGCCGACGATGTCCTGGTTACCTTCGGTCAGCGGGTGGCTGGTGGAGAAGGTGAACTTGTCACCGATCTTCAGCTCGATGCGCTTGTTGGCGAATTTGGCGATACGGATCTTCGGGCCTTGCAGGTCACCCAGCAGCGCGACGAAGCGGCCATGCTTGGCGGCCAGGTCACGCACCAGCTTGGCGCGAGCCTTGTGCTCGTCCGGGGTGCCATGGGAGAAGTTCAGGCGGGCGACGTCCAGGCCAGCCAGAATCAGCTGTTCGAGAACTTCCGGCGAGTTACTGGCCGGGCCAAGGGTAGCGACGATTTTGGTACGACGGACGGACATGCAAAGACTCCTGAGTTCAAGCGCAACGAGAGGCTACTATGGTCCGCAGCTGTAGTCATTGTTCGTTTGCACTACTTATTCGTTTGTTTCTTTAAACGAACATTCCTGAAGATTTTCCAACGCGGGTCGATAACGTGCACAAGACAGGAGAACCCCCATGCGATTCGTGCTCATTGCTGCCCTGGCCGTCAGTGTTGTCGGCTGTACCCGCTGGTCGATGGACCATCATCTGAATACCGCCTACCGCGCCTATGACGCCGGCAACTGCGAACGGGTGATACTCGAACTGAGCCAGGTCGACCGCACGAGTCGCTCGCGCCCTTATATCCAGCCCGAGGTATCGATGCTGCGCGGACAGTGCCTGGAGCGGCAGAAGCTGTTCCTCGATGCGGCGCAGACCTATCAGTACATCATCACCGAGCACCCCAACAGCGAATACGCCTACCGCGCCCGCGCGCGCCTGGAAACCCTGCAGCAACTGGGGCATTTCCCTTCGCGCGGCAGCGCTCAAGCGCGTCCGACCGCGTTGTAACAATCGTCATCAGGCTATTGCTGATCCCGCATGAGCCTTGAGCTAACATCTGTGAGCCTGTTTTAGAGTATTGTTTCTAAAATGGGCCGACCGGGGCCGACAGTCCTCGGCGCGACGATGTTGAATGACCTTCTTGAATAGCGATGCATGACATGTTCACGGACCGGCGGATCGAGCGGCACCAGTTGCCGTGTTTTTTGAAAGTGTTCAATCGGCTGACCGATCGACCCATCGGTTATCTGGGCAACGTCTCCGAAGACGGCTTCATGTTGATCAGCCAGTTGCCGATGCTGATCGGCGCCGACTTCGAGTTGCGCCTGCAGGTGCCCGGCCGCGACGGCCAGCTGCAATCGATCGAGATCACTGCCTCCTGCCGCTGGTGCCATGAAGATGTCACGCCCCATCATTACGACACCGGCTTCGTGCTGCTGCGTTCGCCTCCCGAGTACCGCGAGCTGGTGACGGCCTTGCGCAGCTACTTCAGTTTCTACCCGTTGCAGACCTCCGCCTGACCGTTACAGCGTCCCGGCCTTTTTCCAGCTGAGGTAACGGGTCACCAGTTCCGCCCCCAGTTCACCCGGCCGCACATCGAGCAGGGCAACGCCCTGGGCGCTCAGGCGCTCATGCAGGTCGGCACGGGCATTCAGGTAATTGATCGTGCCGCAGTAAGTCAGGGCGTCGGGCAGGTTGTGCACGGGCGCCTGGTGCAGCTGATCGAGGACTTCCTCGCGCAGGCTGGCCACCAGCACCCGGTGCTGGCGCCCGAGGCGCTTGACCGCGGTCAGCAGTTCCTCGTCGTCCTCGTCCCGCAGATTGGTCACCAGCACCACCAGGGCCCGGCGTTTCTGCCGCGCCAGCAGCTCGCTGGCGGCGGCCTGGAAGTCGGCGCAGCGCTGGCTGCTGTCCAGGTCGTAGACAGTGTTGAGCAAGGCACTCAACTGGCCCGCGCCCTTGACCGGCGCCAGGTAGCGGCGGCGTTCGCCGGCAAAGGTGCTCAGGCCCACCGCGTCGCCCTGGCGCAAGGCGACATAACTGAGCAGCAGGCAGGCGTTGAGCGCATGGTCGAAATGCGCCAGTTCACCGTCCTGGCTGCGCATGCGTCGGCCGCAGTCGAGCATGAAGACGATCTGCTGGTCGCGTTCGTCCTGGTACTCGCGGGCAATCGGCGTGCGTTGCCGGGCGGTGGCTTTCCAGTCGATCTGGCGCAGGCTGTCGCCCTCGCGAAACTCGCGCAGCTGGTTGAACTCCAGGCCCAGGCCACGACGCGGCTGTTGCCGTACGCCGATCTGGTTCAGCCAGTTGTCGACGGCCAGCAGCCGGGCGCCGTAGAGACGGGCGAAATCCGGGTAGACGCGCGTGCTGTCGTTGAGCTTCAGCAACCGACGCGCCGACCACAGGCCCAGCGGGCTGGGCAGGCTGATCTCGCAGCGCTCGAAGTTGAAATGGCCGCGCTTGAGCGGACGCACCCGATAACCCAGCGCCTGCGACTGGCCCGGCTCCAGGAGCAGCGACTGCGGCAGGTATTCGAAGCCCAGGCCATCCGGCACATGATCGAACAGTTCCAGGGTCAGCGGCTGGGTAAAGTCGTGGCGAACCTCCAGGCGCACTTCGCTCCAGCGGCCCAGGGGCAGGCTGCCGGGCAACTGGCGCTGGAGCTGGGGCGAAGGCAGGCGCCTGAGCCTGAAGGCATCCAGCATGGCCAGCAGCAACAGGGCCAGGAGCAGGCCCCAGGCAATCGCTTGCAGGCTGGCGGCGACCGCCAGGCCGTAGGCGCGCGCGGCGCCGAGCAGCACGTCCAGCGCCAGCAATACGCCAAGCCAGGTCAGAAACAGGCGTGTGGGTTTCATCGCTTCGGCGGGCTCGCAGTCATGAAGCTCATAGTCATGAAACTCAAGGTCACAAAGCTCACAGTCGCGGTGCCGGCACTTGATCGAGCAGTTGCTTGAGCACCTGCTCCACCGACAGGCCTTCGATATCCAGCTCCGGGGCGATCCGCACGCGATGGCGTAGCACCGCCAGGGCGCAGCCCTTGATGTCGTCCGGAATGACGAACTCGCCGCCGCGCAGCAAGGCCCTGGCCCGCGCCCCGCGGACCAGGGCGATCGACGCGCGCGGCCCGGCGCCGAGGGTCAGCCCAGGCCAACTGCGGGTGGCCCGGGCCAGCCGCACGGCATAGTCGAGGACCTGCTCGTCCAGCGGCAGGTCGCTGGCGATCCGCTGCAGGGCCAGCACGTCCTTGGCCTGCAGCAGGGTACGCAGCGGCTGCACGTCGAGCATGTCGGCCCGGGGCGAGCGGGTGACCTGGCGGACCATGTTCAATTCCTCGTCGCTGTCCGGGTAATCCATGCGCAGCTTGAGCATGAAACGGTCGAGTTCGGACTCCGGCAGCGGGTAGGTGCCTTCCTGTTCGATCGGGTTCTGCGTGGCCAGGACCATGAAGGGCTGGGCGATGGGCAGTGCCCGGCCCTCGAGGGTGACCTGGCGTTCCTGCATGGCTTCGAGCAGGGCGGCCTGGGTCTTGGCCGGCGCGCGGTTGATCTCGTCGGCCAGCAGCAGGTTGGTGAACAAGGGGCCCTTGCGCAGCTTGAACTGCTCAGTCTGCAGGTCGTAGACCGCATGGCCGGTGACATCGCTGGGCATCAGGTCCGGGGTGAACTGGATGCGCGCGAACTCGCCGCCAAAGCAACGGGCCAGGGCGCGCACCAGCAAAGTCTTGCCCAGCCCCGGCACGCCTTCGAGCAGCACATGGCCGCCGGCGATCAGGGCGGTGAGCACGTCGTCGATCACCGCGTCCTGGCCGATCACGACCTTTTGCAGCTCGTGGCGCAGGGCCTGGGCCAACTGGCTGGCGCGCTGGCGTTGCTGGGCGGCATGCGCTTGCGCATGACCGGGCTCGGTGGCGGGAAGCGGTTCGGCGGGGAGGTCGCTCATAGGGCATTCCTGAGAGTTTGCAGGTGGGTGACCAGGCGGCTGAAGTCGGCGCTGGAAAGGCGTTGTGTCGGCTGGGGAGCCAGGGCCTGGCTGATGACGCTGTCCGGTTGCCGGGTGAGGCGGGCCAGTACCTGCCCTTGTTCGGCGGCGGTGAGTCGTTCGAAACCGGGATGCCGATGCTGGGCGCGGCGCAGGATGTCCTGGCGCAGGGCGTGCAGCAGTCCTTGCTGGCCGGTATGGCGCAGCAGGAAGTGGGCGCTGGCTTGCAGGTGCTCGCGCAACTGGCGCCGGGCCCTGGGGGCCGGGGCCTGCATCGGCCCGTGACGAACCCCGACATGCCACAGCCACAGGCCGAGCAGCGCCGCCAGGGCGACCAATGCCTGGGGGAAATACTTCAGCAGCAGGCTCCAGAGGCTGTCGTGATCGGTGTCGAACAGCAGGGTGACGTCGCTGTCGGCGCTCAGGTACCAGAGCAGCCAGGCGTTGTCGTACTTGGCGATGAGTGGGGTCTTCCAGATCTCGGCATCGGTGAGCACGGTAACCGAACCCTTGCCATAGCTCAGTTGCATCATGTGGGTCGCCCGGGCGCTGTTGGCCCAGGACTGGGCGAGGTTGTCCGGGTCTTCCAGGTGGAAGTCGGTATCGAAACCGATGTAGGCCGGCGCGTCTTCGTCTTCCAGGTAGAGCTTGGTCAGTTTCGGGTAAGGCTCTTTGCCGGCGCCGGGCGGCGGGGCTTTGAGGTCCTTGCTGAGAAACTGGCGCAGGTGCAGGCGATCGAGCAACAGGTCGCCGCTGCGTCCGGCCTCTTTGTTCCACAGTGCTTCGGCGACGAACAGCAGGCGCCCGCCGGCCCGGGCCCAGTCCAGCAGGTGCTCGACCTGCTGCGGCGTCATGTTCGAGCGCTCGCCCAGCAGCAACAGGCTGTGCTGTTCCGGCTTGAGGGTCGGCAGCACCTCCAGGCCGTTGGCGTGGTGGACCTGCAAGCCGCGCTGGCGCAGGAACATTTCCGCCGCCAGGTAAGGGTTGGCGCGGGCTTGCGGGGAGGGGCCGTGATCGATGGTTTCCTGATAGGGCCGGGCGTTGAGGTAGAGGTACAGCAGCAAGCCGCCGAGCAGGCCGGCGATCAGCAGCGCGAGCAGCGGCAGCAGGCGCCGGTTCATCGTGGGGCTCCCGGGCCGAACAGGGTCCGCCAGCCATCGCACAGTTCCTGCCTCAACTGCGCGGGAGGCAGGCGATGACCGTAGGCCAGGTTCTGCCAGTGCAGGGTCAGGCTGTTGCTGAACGCCTGGAGCTGGGGCAACTGCAAGGCCTTGACCTGTTCGAGGACCTGGCCCTCGGTGTCCGCCGGTTTCAGCGGCAGGCGAAAGTCATGCAGCAGCCGGCTCAGCAGCGCGCGGTACAACAGCCCGAGGGCTTCGCGTGGCTGCTGTGGCCAGAGCGCTTCGGCTGCGCTGGCGACATCCTCGGGCAAGGCGTCGGGGTTGAGGTCCAGGCCGAACAACTGTTGCGGAGCGGCGCGCGCGGGGATCTTGCCAGGCAGCGCTCGACGGCCGACAAAGGCCCGCAACCACTCGCGATGACGCCACACCAGCAAGGCCAGCGCTCCCAGCAGCAGGGCCCAGAGCAGGATCTCCAGGGCCTTGGCCGCGGCGCCGAAGACGCTGCTGTCGAGCCGATCGATCAGGGCCTTGAGCCAGCCCGGCAGCTCGGATTGTTCAGCGCTTTTCGGGCTGTCTTCGGCGAACCGGTAACGGGTCACGGTCTGCGGGTTCTTGAAGGGCGGCTGGTCGAGGATCTGGTCGATGCTGTCTTTCGCGGCCTGGCTGGTCAGCGGTTGCTCCAGCAGGCGCGGGCTGTCGGGGGTGGCGATCGGCTCGGCGGCCCAGGCCTCGGGCGCCAGGGGCAGCAGGCTCAGGCTGCCCAGGACCAGCAGCACGGCGACGCCGCTCAAGCGCTGGCGCAGGCGGCGCAGCACCAACTCGATGTCCCAGGCTTCCAGCAGCGTGCGGCGATTGAGGTAGAGGCTGAAGCCGCAGGCGACGTACACCGGCTCCCAGACAATCAGGATCAGCGCATAAAAGGCGTTGGTCAGGTGTTCGAGCCAGAGCCAGTCCTGCTCGGCGGCGGCGATCAACGTCTGCCAGTCCCAGTCCAGCTCGATCTGCTGCGGCAGCAGCAGATAGAACAGCGCCAGCAGGCCGATCCACAAAACACCTTCCAGGTGCACGCCGATCAGGGTCAGCCAGTGCGCGGCCCCGGCATAACGCTGTTGCAGCACCCGCACCCGTTGCTGGCGCGCCTCGCCGCTCAGGCCCTCGAGCTGCACCACGGGCATGATGAAGCTGCGGCTCAGGCTCAGGCGCCGCCAGGTCAGGCTGGCCAGCAGTTGCGGCTTGAGCAGCCTGGGCCATTCGCGCAGGGCCTGGCGCAAGGTCGGGGTTTCGCCGAACAGGGCCTTGGCGAGGATGTACAGCGGCAGCCGTTCGAAGGCCGGCTTGAGCCACCAGAACAGCAGCAGGGCGAGGGTGGGCGAGTCCCAGAGCAGCAGGCTGAGCAGGGCGAACACCGGCAAGGTGATCAGCGCCCAGCTGGTCATCAGCAGGCGCCGGTGGCGCTGGCTCAGCAGCACGCCCAGGTCCATGGCTTCCCAGGTGGTGCGCGGGCGAATCACCACGCTGGCTTCACTCAGGCGCATGACGGCGTCCAGCGAATATCAGGTAGGCCAGGACCAGCAGCCAGCAGGTGCCGCCGACCAGGTATTTGATCCAGAGCGCCGGCCAGGTCAGGGAGGACCAATAGGCTTCGATGAACGCGGCGATCAGCAGGAACAGGATGACCCCGCAGATCAACCGCACGCTGGTGCGCGCGGCCAGCAGCAAGGCTTCGCCGCGGGGCAGGCGCCCGGGGGCGATCAGCGACCAGCCCATTTTCAGCCCCGCCGCGCCGGCCAGGGCGATGGCGCTGAGCTCGAAGGCGCTGTGGCCGACGACAAACGACCAGAAGGTGGCGCCATAGCCGATCTGGGTCAGGTGGCCGGCCACCGCGCCGATGGTCAGGCCGTTGAAGAACAGGAAGAACAGGCTCCCCAGGCCAAACAGCAGGCCGCTGGCAAAGGTCTGAAAGGCGATGCCGATGTTGTTCATGATGTAGTAGCCGAACATCATCCAGTCTTCGCCGGCGGCCCGGTTGGCGAGGCGGCCCAGGCGACTGGCGTCCGGATCGTAGAGGCGTTGCATTTCGGCCACCTGTTGCGGGCTGACCACGCTGTAGATCAGTTCGGGCACCAGGTACACCAGCAGGCCGATACCCAGCAGGCTGCCAAAGAACACCAGGCTGGCGGCCAGGACGAAGCGCCACTGTTCGCGCACCAGTTGCGGGAAACCGGCCAGGATGAAGCCCAGGACCCGGGCGCCCAACGGGCTGCGTTGGCGATAGAGCTGCTGATGGCCACGTAGCGCCAACTGCTGCAGCGGGTCGACCAGGAAACTGCTGTAGCCGCGCTCCTGGGCCAGGGCCAGGTGCTGGCACAAACGGCGGTAATCCTCAGGGAAGCGGGCGCAGGTCTCGGGCGTCGCCTGGCCGCGCTCCAGTTGCTCGAGCTGTTCGCGCAGGCGCTGCCACAAGGCTTGATGACGGCTTTCGAACAGGCTCTGTTTCATGTCGGTCCCAGCAGCCCGCGGGCGATGCCATTGAGCTCGGCACTGGCCTGCGCCGGCGTTACATGCAGGGGTTCGGCGAGCAGGGCGGCCAGTTCCTGGACCCGCTGCGCGGACAGTTGCTCCTGGCGTTCGGCGAAGCTGAGGATAGCCCGCTGTTCGGCCAGGCTCAGGGCGAAGGCGGCGGTTTTGGCGGGCACGGCGGGCAAGTTCGGGCGGACCACCGGCTGCTCGCGATAGATCACCAGCGTGCCGGCGGCCAGGTCACCGAGGCGCTTGAAGGTCGGGTGCTGCAAACAGCTGATGGCGCCGAGGAAATAACCGAACGGCAGCATGTCGACAAAACGCAGCAGGTTGCGGGTCAGGGAAGGGCCCCAGCCGATCGGCGTGCCATCGTCCTGCACGACCCGCAGGCCCATCAGTTGCTTGCCGGGCGAGCGGCCCTGGTTCAACACCTCGAACAGCACCATGTACCACCAACTGACCAGAAACAGCAGGATCGAGCCCAGCCCCATGCCGAGCTGTCCGAGAAACCCCAGGACAATAAACAGCACGCCGAGGATCAGGCCGCGAAAGCCCAGGTCGATGGCAAAGGCCAGGGCACGCGGCATCAGCCCCGCTGGCCGCAGCGGCAAGTCGATGCCTTCTGGCGTTTCGACCTGGTAGCGGGTGTCCAGTGGCGGGGGCAATGCTTTCCCTGGCAGTGCTGTCGTCTCGAGCATAGGCAACGTGAGGCTGGCCTGGTGGCGATGGATGACCGCCTGATGCTAGCAGTGTCGGAGGGGCGAACGACATCATTAACTGTCCCGCGTGACGTGCGCCGTTACCCTTGAATCGCAAGAAGGCTGGCCGCGGCCGGTGCCAAGCGCCTAGACTTTGCCGGTCTTTTGCTCAGGAACAGCCCGTGACTTCCATCTTCTGGTACGACTACGAAACCACCGGCATCAACCCGCGCTGCGATCGGCCGTTGCAGGTGGCAGGGATTCGCACCGACTTCGAACTCAACGAGATCGGCGAGCCGGTCAATCTCTATTGTCAGCCCAGCGACGACATCCTGCCCCATCCGGCGGCCTGCATGATCACCGGCATTACTCCGGGCCGGCTGGCCGAGCAGGGGCTGAGCGAAGCCGATTTCATGACCCGGGTGCACGCCCAGCTGGCGGCGCCGGGCACCTGTGGCGCCGGCTATAACACCCTGCGCTTCGACGACGAGATGACCCGCTACAGCCTGTACCGGAATTTCTTCGACCCTTATGCCCGCGAGTGGCAAGGCGGCAACAGCCGCTGGGACCTGATCGATGTGGTGCGCACCGCCTATGCTTTGCGCCCGGAAGGAATCGTCTGGCCACGGGACGAGGAAGGGCGGGTGACCCTGAAGCTGGAGCGCCTGACCGCCGCCAATGGCATCGATCACGGGCATGCCCACGAAGCGCTGTCCGATGTGCGCGCCACCATTGCCTTGGCCAAGTTGATTCGCGACAAACAGCCGAAGTTGTATGAATGGCTGTTCCAGTTGCGCAGCAAACAGAAGGTCATGGACCAGATCCGCCTGATGCAACCGCTGGTGCATATTTCCGGACGCTTTTCCGCGGCGCGCAGTTATGTCGGCGTGGTCCTGCCGCTGGCCTGGCACCCGCGCAATCGCAACGCCCTGATTGTCTGCGACCTGCACCTGGACCCGCAGGGATTGCTCGACCTGGACGCCGAGACGCTGCGCCAGCGCCTGTATACCCGCCGCGAAGACCTGGCCGAAGGCGAGCTGCCGGTGCCGTTGAAGCTGATCCATATCAACCGCTGTCCGGTCGTCGCGCCGCTGAATGTATTGCGCGGCGAAGACCAGCAGCGCTTGCAACTGGACATGGCGGAATATAAGGCCCGGGCGCTGCGGCTAAGTGACGCACAAGAAGTTTGGCGGGATAAACTTGCGGCGATTTATGCCAGCGAGGATTTTGCTCCCAGCCTCGATCCCGAGCAGCAGTTGTACGACGGTTTTATCGGTGATCGCGACCGACGCTTATGCGAACAAGTGCGCAATGCCGAGCCGGTTCATTTAGGGCAAGAGCAATGGCCGTTCGATGATGAACGTTTGCCGGAATTATTATTTCGTTATCGCGCCCGTAACTTTCCTGACACCTTGAACGGGGAGGAGCAAGAGCGCTGGAAAACATTCTGTCAGCAGCGTCTGTGCGACCCGCAGTGGGGAGCGCCCAATACCCTGGAAAGTTTCAATCAGGCGGCTGCCGAACTACTGGCGAGTGCTACATCGATTCAGCGTCAGGTGCTGGATGAATGGCAGGATTACAGCCGGTCGCTGGCCCTGCGCTTCGGCCTTTGATTGTTCGGCTTAGAACATTTCGGGTATTTGCCGGAAATAAAAAAACGCCAGCAAGCTGGCGTTTTTTCATAAGGTCGCAAATCCCTCTGTGACGGGCGTACGGCTTAACCCAGCAGGGTTGCCCAGCCTTCGACCACGTCGCCGCCCCACTTGGCTTTCCACTCTTTCAGGGTTTTGTGGTTGCCACCCTTGGTTTCGATGACTTCACCGTTGTGCGGGTTCTTGTATTGTTTGACCTTGCGCGCGCGCTTGGTGCCGGTAGTTTTGGCGGCAACACGTGGCGCCTTAACTTTCGAGTCCGGATCCAGCAGCGCGATGATGTCGCGCAGGGACTTGGAGTATTCACCCATCAGGGCGCGCAGTTTGCCTTCGAATTCCAGCTCGGCTTGCAGTTTGTCGTCTTGCGACAGGTTCTTCAAACGGGCTTGCAGCTCTTTGATAGCTTCTTCTGTGGCGCGGTATTCGTTGATCAGGGACATGAGAATTGCCTTATGTTGAGTGCTGAGTGGCAGGTGATAATGGCGTAATAATAGTCAGGCAGTTTGCCCAAGTAAACAATAAAGCCGGCTTTTATTTAATTTGATTAGAGTGTTTAGCAAAGAAGCTGAGTGATGAGTTAAATGTTGTGAGCGAGTCCGCAGGAATATTTCCCAAAGAGTTATGGGACTATTTCCAAGTGTGACTGATTTCCCGCTCGCATCGGGCATGAGCCCTACAGGTGGCTCAGAGGAATCGGATTCCGACATCACGAATACTGCAGTTTTGTCGCGCAATCGCTAGAATGGCGGCCTTTGCGAAGTTCTGGAGTTTCCCCCTCATGCGCACTTTTCGGTTGGTGATTTCTTGCCCGGACCGCGTTGGCATCGTTGCCAAAGTCAGTAACTTTCTGGCGTCCCACAACGGCTGGATCACCGAAGCCAGTCACCACTCGGATGACCTGAGCGGCTGGTTCTTCATGCGTCACGAAATACGTGCCGACTCTTTGCCGTTCGGCCTTGAAGCCTTCCGTGAAGCCTTCGCACCGATTGCCGAAGAATTCTCGATGGACTGGCGTATCACCGATACCGCGCAAAAGAAGCGCGTGGTGTTGATGGCCAGCCGCGAGTCCCATTGCCTGGCTGACCTGCTGCATCGCTGGCACAGCGACGAACTCGACTGCGAAATCTCCTGTGTGATTTCCAACCACGACGACTTGCGCAGCATGGTCGAGTGGCATGGCATTCCTTATTACCACGTACCGGTCAACCCGCAGGACAAGGAGCCGGCGTTCGCCGAGGTCTCGCGCCTGGTCAAGCAGCACGACGCCGAAGTGGTGGTGCTGGCGCGCTACATGCAAATCCTGCCGCCGGAACTGTGCAGCGAATACGCGCACAAGGTGATCAACATCCACCACAGCTTCCTGCCGTCGTTCGTCGGCGCCAAGCCTTACCACCAGGCTTCCCTGCGTGGTGTGAAGCTGATCGGCGCGACCTGCCACTACGTGACCGAAGAGCTGGACGCCGGCCCGATCATCGAGCAGGACGTGGTCCGTGTCAGCCACAGCGACAGCATCGAAGACATGGTGCGTTTCGGCCGTGACGTCGAGAAGATGGTCCTGGCCCGCGGCCTGCGCTACCACCTGGAAGACCGCGTGCTGGTGCACGGCAACAAGACTGTAGTGTTCTAATCGAGAGTATTCTGATCGAGAGTGCTCTGATCAAAAAATGCTCTGATCGAATTCGCCGGGCCCGGGCATCCAAGCTCCAGGCCCGGCGATTTTTGATGAGGATCGGCCGATGAGTGATCCACTGGATAAAGCCACATCCAAGGCACCCGCCACCCTCGGCGAGGGCTGCCTGAGTCGCTACGACCCGGACGACATGAGCGTCGAAGACGGTACCGAGTTTCCCGGCGCCGCCGAGTTGTGGCAGCAGTTGCAGCAGGATGCCCCGGATACAGACCCGCCTAAGCCTGCTTGAGCTTCATCAGGGTGCGCAGCAAGGGGCGCCCGACCATCAGCAGGAATACCGGCCCGCCGGCCAGCAGATAGAAATAATAGGTAACGGCCCGCCAGATCAGGATGGCCGCAGCCGCCGTCGTTTTCCCCACCATGGGCGCCAGCAGCGCCGCCGATGTCAGCTCCGCCGCTCCCGCGCCGCCGGGCAGCAGGCTGAATTGCCCTGCGCTCAGGGCGAGCATCTGGATCAGAAAGGTCCAGGCCCATTGCAGGTCCACCCCCAGCCCGCGCAACGCCAGGTACAGCACGCTGTAGCGCAGCGCCCAATGCAGGCAGGTCAGGGCAAAGACTCCCGTCAGGGTCTGCCAGGGTAGTTTCAGGCTGTCGCCGAAGGCCTTGAGGAAGTGCAGCCACTTGCGCGCCAGGCGTCGACGGGTAGCGGGGCGAACCTTGAAGGGCGCCAGTAGATGGCCGCTGAGCAGGATCAGGCGACGGTGGTAGCGGGCTATCGCCAGGCAGATGCATAACCCGCCGAACAGCGAAAGGCTGCTGAGGATCAGCAGCCATTCCAGGCGCTGGCTGAGGTTCTGGAACAGCGCGTAGAACAGGATCCCCAGCAGCGCGCAGAGGAAAAACAGCAGGTCGCTCAACTGATCCATGGCAAACACCGCGCTGCCGCGGGCCGGGCGCACACCATTGCGCGCCAGCAGGGCCATCAGCGTCAGGGGGCCGCCACTGCCGCCGGGCGTGGCGCAGATGGCGAACTCGGTGGACATCACCACCGCGAGGCTCTTCCAGCGTCCCAGCTGGCCGCGGTGTCGGCCCAGCAGCAGGCTCAAGCGCAGCGAATTGATGACCCAGCACAGCAGGATCATGCTCAGCATGCCGAGCAGTAACGGCAGGGAAAAACGCTGGACTCGCCCCCACAGTTCGCCGCCGCCCAGCAGCAGCGGCACCAGGATCGCCACCAGCAAGGCCATGGCCAGCCAGATCGCCCGGCTCATGGGGTACCGCGCGCCCTTGGCGGCTGGGTGTCGAGCCAGTCGGCCTTGGTCAGCGGCTTTCGTCCTTGTTCCAGCAGGCGCTCGAGGGTGTCCAGCCAGTACTGGCGCGAGTCGGGGTAACGCATGTCCACCGGGTGCAGGCCGAGGCGAATCACCGGTGCCTGCCGCCAGCGTCGTTCACGTTGCAGGCTGACCAGCCGGGAGGCTTTTCGGCGCCAGGCGCTGCGGGCACTCCACACCAGGCCGGGGGCGGCGATCGGCGAGAAGTCCGGCAGCCGGTACAGCTGCTGCGGGCCGCTGGTGTAGCGCAGAGGCAGTTGGCGCAGGGCCTGGCGTGTGCCCGGGCTCATCAGCCAGGCGGGGGCGACAAACCCCTGCAGGGGCCAGTTATAGCGCTGGAACAGTTCCAGGCCGGCATGCAGGCGTGCCAGGGCAGCGTTTTCCGAGAGGCTGTAGAACTCGCCCTCATGGGTGTACACGCGGCGCATGAACCCGTCATACGGGGTACGCGGTGGTGGACCCTCATCGCAATGGAAGTAACCGTGCAGCACCAGTTCGTCGCCCCGTTCCAGGCGCGCGCTGAGCAGCCGGCGAAAACCGGGATGAGCATCGAGCGGGTTGTGCCGGTGAAAATCCGGTACCACCAGCCAGGTCATCGGCACGTTGCCCATGGCGTCGACGGCTTCGACGAAGGGTTGGTAGTCGATCCAGGTCTGTGGCGCGACATCGTGCAAGACCAGCAGCACGCTGGGCACACCGGCGGACTCAACCATGGGCCAGCATCGGCTGCTGGGTGCCGAGTACGGCGCGGTAGTGCTCCAGCAGGCTGGCGACCACCGTATCCCAGGCGTAGTAGCGTTCGACATGGCGGCGCGCCCGTTGGCCTCGCTCGGCACAGCCTTGGGCGAACAATTCCTGTACGGCCTGGGCCATCGCCAGCGGATTGTTTGGCGCGCACAGCAGGCCACCTTCTGCGGTGACGATTTCCTGAAAGGCCCCGGCGGCCACCGCCACCACGGGAATGCCACTGGCCATGGCTTCCAGGATCACCAGGCCAAAGGTTTCCTGATCCCCGGCATGCACCAGGGCGTCGGCGCTGGCCATCAGGCGGGCGACCTGAGGTGCCGGGCAGAACTGGTCGATCACCGTGACATTCTCCGGCACCGCGGTCGGCATGGCCGAGCCCACCAGCAACAGGTGGTAGCGCTTGCCCAGGCGCTGCATGCAGTTGAGCAGCACCGGCAGGTTCTTTTCCTTGGAGCCACGGCCGGCAAAGATCAGCAGGCGGCTGTCTTCGGCAATCCCCAGTGCAGCGCGCAGGCCAGGGTCGCGGTGACTCGGGTGGAAGGTCTGCAGGTCCACGCCCAGGGGTTGCACATAGACGTTGCGCACGCCCAGGCCGATCAGTTTGTCGGCCATGACCTGGCTGGGGGCCAGGACCCGGTCGAAATTGCCGTACAGCTTGCGCACATAGGCCTCGACATTCGGGGTGAACCAGGGGCCCATGCGGTTGCTGACCAGCAGCGGCAGGTCCGAGTGATAAAAGCCGATCACAGGTACATCCAGCTGGCGGCGGGCATCCAGGGCCGCCCAGGCGGTGAGGTAGGGGTCGCCGACTTCGATCAGGTCCGGTTGCAGGTCATGGAGCACATTGCGCCAGGGCCCCAGGCGCAGGGGAAAACGGTAGCCCTTGCCAAAGGGCAGGGCGGGAGCGGGGACTTTATAGATGCCGTCGCGTTCGCTGAAGTGAGCCCCGGGGATCAGCAAACTGTGGCGGATTCCTGGTTGGCGTCCCAGGCGACGATGCTTGGCGTCCAGATAAGTGCGCACGCCACCGCTGGCAGGGGCGTAGAACATGGTTATGTCAGCGATATGCACGATGATCATCCCTCCGATCCGGTGTTCTCCTTAGGGTTGACCCTTATCAAGGATAGATGTTCGGTCGGGATGCCGTGGCGGTTGGCGGAAGGGTCAGATACGGAAGCTGCCGACCAGTTGCTTCAGGCGGGCGGCCTGCTGCTCGAGGTCGGAACAGGCACGCAGGGTCGACTGCAGGTTTTCCACCCCTTCCTGGTTCAGGGTGTTGATTTCGGTGATGTCCATGTTGATCGACTCCACCACCGAGGTCTGTTCCTCGGTCGCGGTGGCGACCGACTGGTTCATGCCGTCGATCTCGCCAATGCGCTGGGTCACGCTGTTCAGGCGCTCGCCGGCCTGGTTGGCGATCTCCACGCTGTCCTGGCTGTGGCGCTGGCTGTTGCTCATGGTGCTGACCGACTCGCGGGCGCCGACCTGCAGCTCCTCGATCATTGTCTGCACCTGTTGCGCCGATTCCTGGGTGCGATGGGCCAGGTTGCGCACCTCGTCGGCGACCACGGCGAAACCGCGTCCGGCCTCGCCCGCCCGCGCCGCTTCGATGGCGGCGTTGAGGGCCAGCAGGTTGGTCTGCTGGGAGATGCTGGTGATGACTTCGAGGATCTGCCCGATGTTCACCGTCTTGCTGTTGAGGGTTTCGATGTTGCTGCTGGAGGCGCTGATCATGTCCGACAGCTGGTTCATCGCCAGGATGCTGCGATCCACCACCTGCTGGCCGTCCTCGGCCAGGCTGCGCGCATCGCTGGCCTGCTGCGAAGCCTGGGCGGCGTTGCGGGCGATTTCCTGGGCGGCGGCGCCGAGCTGATTGATCGCCGCGGCCACGCTGTTGGTGCGGCTGGCCTGCTCGTCGGAGTTGAGCATCGACGAATTGGAGGCGCTGACCACCCGCAGGGCGACTTCGTTGACGTGCTCGGTGGCCGACGACACTTCGCGGATCGAACCGTGGATGCGCTCCACGAAGCGGTTGAACGCGGTGCCGAGGATGCCGAATTCATCCTGGTTCTGGATGGTCAGGCGACGGGTCAGGTCGCCTTCGCCGTCGGCGATGTCCTGCATGGCGCGGGTCATGACGTGCAGGGGCTGCATCAGCACCCGGATCAGCATGCCCAGCAGGGCGATGATGATGGCCACGGCGATGATAGTGGCAATGATGGCGGAGGCGCGGAACTCGCTGAGCATCGAGAACGCCTTGTCCTTGTCCACGGACAGGCCGATGTACCAATTCACCGACGGCAGGCCCTTGATCGGGGTGAAGGTGACGATGCGGGTCTTGCCCTCGACTTCGATTTCGCTGAAGTCGCCATTGATGCGTGGGGTGTTCTGCGGATAGGCCTCGCTCAGGCTCTTCATCACCAGCGCCTTGTCCGGGTGCACCAGGATCTTGCCGTCGGCGCTGACCAGGAAGGCATAGCCCATGCCGTCGAAATCCAGGGCATTGAGGGTTTCGACCAGGGTCTGCAGGCTCAGGTCGCCACCCACCACGCCGATGCTCTGCCCGGCATGACGCGAGGCGGTGGCGACGGAAATGATCAGCTGGCCGGTGGCGGCATCTATATAGGGTTCGGTGAGGGTCGAGCCGCTGCTGCTTTCGGCGCCCTTGTACCAGGGGCGAACCCGGGGATCGAAACCGTCGGGCATCTTCGCATCCGGGCGGATGGTGAAGCTGCCGCTGGCATCGCCCAGGTAGGAGGCCATGAAGGTCGAGGTCAAGGCCTTCTGTTCGAGCAGGCTGGCGACCTTGGTCGATTGCGGGTCGATTGCCAGGTTCTGCGCCAGGTTTTCGATCAACAGGATGCGCCCGGTGAGCCAGGTCTGGATGTTGCTCGCGGTCACATCGCCCATTTCATGCAGGTAATTGTCCAGGTCTTCGCGGATCGCGTTGCGCTGTAAATAATCGTTGTACAGCGTAAAGGAGGCGAAGGCGGCAATAACGATGAGGGCGGCGGCAAGCAGGATTTTATGGCTGAAGCGCAGGTTTTTGTTCATGGCTTGTGGTGTCCGCTAGGTCTTAATGTCACGAGCGTGCTCTTATAAAAGCGCGCAAAATGGGCGGGGTTGAAAGTAAGTTGATATTTCCACCTCTCCTTGGGGAATTATCTGGCCTATTTTTCAGTCTTTTCTGATCTATCGGCCGGTCAAGGCTAAAGATTAACCATGGGTGACAAAATGCCGGATTCATCGCAACTCGTTATCGGTGCCGATCTCGCGGGGCAACCGATTGCCCAGGCCATGCGCCTGGCAAATCGTCACGGGCTGGTGGCAGGCGCTACCGGGACAGGGAAAACCGTCACCTTGCAACGGCTGGCAGAAACTTTCAGCGATGCCGGTGTCGCGGTGTTCGCCGCGGACATCAAGGGTGACCTGTGTGGCCTGGGCGCCGCGGGCAATCCCCAGGGCAAGGTTGCCGAACGTATTGCCGGGATGCCGTGGCTGAACCACAAGCCCCAGGCTTATCCGGTCACGTTGTGGGACATTCACGGGCAGTCCGGGCACCCGCTGCGGACCACCCTGAGCGAAATGGGCCCGCTGCTGCTGGGCAGCCTGCTGGAACTGACCGACAGCCAGCAATCGGCGTTGTATGCGGCATTCAAGGTGGCTGACCGCGAAGGCTTGCTGCTGCTCGACCTGAAAGACCTCAAGGCGTTGCTCAACCACCTCAAGGACAACCCGCAGCTGCTGGGGGATGACGCGGCGCTGATGACCACCGGCTCCAGCCAGGCCTTGTTGCGGCGCCTGGCCACCCTGGAGCAGCAGGGCGCCGAAGCCCTGTTCGGCGAGCCGGCCCTGCAACTGGAAGACATCCTGCAACCGGCCAGTGATGGGCGCGGGCGGATTCACCTGCTCGACGCCAGCCGCCTGGTGCACGAGGCGCCCAAGGTCTATGCGACCTTCCTGTTGTGGCTGCTGGCCGAGCTGTTCGAGCAACTGCCGGAGCGCGGCGATGCGGAAAAGCCGCTGCTGGCGCTGTTTTTCGACGAAGCCCACCTGTTGTTCGCCGGCACGCCCAAGGCGTTGCAGGAGCGGCTGGAGCAGGTGGTACGGCTGATTCGCTCCAAAGGCGTGGGCGTGTACTTCGTCACCCAGTCGCCAGGCGACTTACCGGACGACGTGCTGGCGCAACTGGGGCTGCGCGTCCAGCACGGCTTGCGGGCATTCACCGCCAAGGAACAGAAATCCTTGCGCGCCGTGGCGGACGGCTTCCGGCCGAACCCGGCGTTCGATGCCCTGTCGGTGCTCACCGAGCTGGGGATTGGCGAGGCGCTGGTCGGTACCCTGCAGGAAAAAGGTACGCCGGAGATGGTCCAGCGAGTGCTGGTGGCACCGCCGCAGTCGCGCATCGGGCCGTTGACCGAGGCCGAGCGTGCGGCGCTGATCAACAGTTCGCCGTTGGTCGGCCGTTATGACAAGCCGGTCGACCGCGAGTCGGCCTATGAAGTGCTGATGGGGCGCAAGGGCCTGGCACCGGAGGCTGAGGTTGCGCCAGGCAAACCGGCCGCCGAGGAGCCGAGCTTTACCGATCGGGCTGGCGAGTTCCTCGGTACCGCCGCCGGTCAGGCCCTGAAGTCCGCCATGCGCCAGGCCGCCAATCAATTGGGGCGGCAGCTGGTGCGTGGGCTGATGGGGTCTCTGCTGGGTGGCAGCAAGCGCCGCTGATCGGCGGTTGGCCAGTTACGTCCGTGATTTGGCGTGGCTGGCCAGGCGCTCCAGGGCGGCGCGCAGGTTGGGATCGGTGATGCCGTCGGCAGTGGCCTGAATGGTCTCGGCGGCGTTGCTCGACAGGTCCATGGTGTGCCCGGTCGCACCGCGTTGCACGGTGGGAGGCTGCACTTTGAACAGGATTCGCGTCAGATTGTTGAACTCATTGAACTCCAAAAGCTGACGTTGCAGGCGTTTTTGCTGATAACGCAGGCGCGTCGCCCAATGGCCGTCGGTGACGATCAGCAGCAGGCTGCCTTCGCGCCAGGAGGCAACATGGCAGTGCTCGCGCGCGGCCGGTTGCAGCTGGCTTTCCAGCAGACGCTGCAAGTGCGCCAGGCGCTGGGCGTGGCCGAGTATGGCTTTGAGAGGCTTGGCTTCGCGAAGGAGTACGGCGGGTGCTCTGGCCGTAAGAGGGCGAAATGCCATGATCAGACACCTGAAGTTACAGAGCCGCCATGGTAGCAGAAAGCGCCGGCCTGACCTCGTTCATCGCTGCGACGAGGCTTTATCCATTAAATCAATGGTTAACTTCGTATTCGTCCGGGTTGAAACTGGCGCAAAAGGCCTTATTGTAAGTGGGCCCCGTCACAGCGCTGTACCAGCATCGTGGAATAACGCCACTTTCCTCACCATCGTTTCCGGGTAGAATACTCGTTCGCATGCGGCCATGAGGGCTGCACGGGCGACTCACGGGGCCGCCCTCCATCCCTATGTGTGGAAGATCCTGCCGATATGTTTGCGCCTTTGTTAAAGAAACTTTTTGGAAGCAAGAACGAGCGTGAAGTCAAACGCATGCTCAAGACGGTACAGATCGTCAATGCCTTCGAAGAGCAAATGGTGGCCCTTTCGGACGATCAGTTGCGCGCCAAGACTGCAGAGTTCAAGGCCCGCATAGCCAAAGGTGAATCCCTCGACAAACTGCTTCCCGAAGCCTTTGCGGTCGCCCGCGAAGCCGGCAAGCGGGTCATGGGTATGCGCCACTTCGACGTACAGTTGATCGGCGGCATGACCTTGCATGAAGGCAAGATCGCCGAAATGCGTACCGGTGAAGGCAAGACCCTGGTGGCAACACTGGGCGTTTACCTCAACGCGCTGTCCGGCAAGGGCGTGCACGTGGTTACGGTGAACGACTATCTGGCCCGCCGCGACGCCAACTGGATGCGCCCGCTCTATGAATTCCTCGGCCTGACGGTCGGCGTGGTCACGCCGTTCCAGCCGCCGGAAGAGAAGCGCGCCGCCTACGCCGCCGACATCACCTACGGCACCAACAACGAATTCGGTTTCGACTACCTGCGCGACAACATGGCTTTCAGCATGGAAGACAAGTTCCAGCGCGAGCTCAATTTTGCCGTGATCGACGAAGTCGACTCGATCCTGATCGACGAGGCCCGTACCCCGCTGATCATCTCCGGCCAGGCCGAAGACAGCTCCAAGCTCTACACCGAGATCAACAAGCTGATCCCGCGCCTTGAGCAGCACATCGAGGAAGTGGAAGGCGAGGTCACCAAGGCCGGTCACTTCACCGTCGACGAGAAGACCCGCCAGGTCGAACTCAACGAAGCCGGTCACCAGTTCATCGAAGAGATGCTGACCCAGGTCGGCCTGCTGGCGGAAGGCGAGAGCCTGTACTCGGCGCACAACCTGGGCCTGCTGACCCACGTGTATGCCGGACTGCGCGCGCACAAGCTGTTCAACCGCAACGTTGAGTACATCGTCCAGGATGGCCAGGTGGTCCTGGTGGACGAGCACACCGGTCGTACCATGCCGGGTCGCCGTCTGTCCGAAGGCCTGCACCAGGCCATCGAAGCCAAGGAAAACCTCAACATCCAGGCCGAGAGCCAGACCCTGGCGTCGACCACCTTCCAGAACTACTTCCGTCTGTACACCAAGCTGTCCGGCATGACCGGTACCGCGGACACCGAAGCCTTCGAGTTCCATCAGATCTACGGTCTGCAGGTGATGGTCATCCCGCCGAACAAGCCGCTGGCGCGTAAAGACTACAACGACCTGGTGTTCCTGACCGCGGACGAGAAATACGCCGCGATCATCAACGACATCAAGGAATGCATGACCCAGGGCCGTCCGGTTCTGGTGGGCACCGCGACCATCGAAACTTCCGAGCACATGTCCAACCTGCTCCAGAAGGAAGGCATCGAGCACAAGGTCCTGAACGCCAAGTTCCACGAAAAAGAAGCGGAAATCATTGCCCAGGCCGGTCGTCCGGGCGCCCTGACCATCGCCACCAACATGGCCGGTCGCGGTACCGACATCCTGTTGGGTGGTAACTGGGAAGTCGAAGTCGCCTCCCTGGAAAACCCGACTCCTGAGCAGATTGCCCAGATCAAGGCCGACTGGCAGAAGCGTCACCAGCAGGTGCTGGAATCCGGCGGCCTGCAGGTGATCGCGTCCGAGCGTCACGAATCGCGCCGAATCGACAACCAGCTGCGTGGTCGCGCCGGTCGTCAGGGCGACGCCGGTTCCAGCCGTTTCTACCTGTCCCTGGAAGACAGCCTGATGCGCATCTTCGCCTCCGACCGGGTGAAGAACTTCATGAAGGCCCTGGGCATGCAGTCCGGCGAAGCGATCGAGCACCGCATGGTGACCAACGCGATCGAAAAGGCCCAGCGCAAGGTAGAAGGCCGCAACTTCGACATTCGCAAGCAACTGCTCGAGTTCGACGACGTCAACAACGAACAGCGTAAAGTGATCTATCACATGCGTAACACGTTGCTGGCCGCGGACAACATCGGCGAGACCATCTCCGACTTCCGCCAGGACGTGCTCAACGCCACCGTCAGCGCGCACATCCCTCCACAATCGCTGCCTGAGCAGTGGGACGTGGCCGGTCTGGAAGCGGCGTTGCAGAGCGACTTCGGTGTCACCCTGCCGATCCAGCAATGGCTCGACGAAGACGATCACCTGTACGAAGAAACCCTGCGCGAGAAACTGCTGAACGAGCTGGTGGCGGCGTACAACGAGAAAGAAGACCAGGCCGGTGCCGAAGCACTGCGCACCTTCGAGAAGCAAATCGTCCTGCGCGTCCTGGACGACCTGTGGAAAGACCACCTGTCGACCATGGATCACCTGCGTCACGGTATTCACCTGCGTGGTTATGCGCAGAAGAACCCGAAACAGGAATACAAGCGCGAGTCCTTCACCCTGTTCTCCGAGCTGCTGGATTCCATCAAGCGCGATTCGATCCGCGTGCTGTCGCACGTTCAGGTTCGTCGCGAGGATCCGATCGAGGAAGAGGCGCGCCTGCGCCAGGAAGCCGAGGCACTGGCTCAGCGCATGCAGTTCGAGCACGCCGAAGCTCCGGGCCTTGAGCAGCCGGAAGCGCTGGAAGAGGGCGTCGATGTCGACGTGGCCCTGGCCTCCGCTCCGGTACGCAATGAGCAGAAACTGGGCCGCAACGAACTGTGCTACTGCGGTTCGGGCAAGAAGTACAAACACTGTCACGGCCAGATCAACTAAGATTTTCGCCAGACACTGAAATACCCGCGCCGCGACCGGCATCAGCCGTCGCGGCGTTTTTCCATTCGCCGCACTGCCTTTTGCGATGGCAGTGCACACATCAGGTTAAAGAGGAGCGCATTCATGGCTGTTGGTCTTGGTCCTTTGCCAACGTTGCACCCGGTTGCCGGTTTTGAACTCGGTATCGCTTCGGCGGGCATCAAGCGCCCGGGGCGCAAGGATGTTGTGGTCATGCGCTGTGCCGAAGGTTCCACGGTGGCCGGTGTGTTCACCTTGAACGCGTTCTGCGCCGCCCCGGTGATCCTGGCCAAGCAGCGTGTGCAAGGCCCTGTGCGTTACCTGCTGACCAACACCGGCAACGCCAACGCCGGTACCGGCGAGCCAGGCCTGGCCGCCGCGACCCGCACCTGCGCCAAGCTGGCCGAACTGACGGGCGTCGACGCCAGCGCCGTACTGCCGTATTCCACCGGGGTCATCGGCGAGCCACTGCCGGTCGAGAAGATCGAAGGCGCGCTGCAGGCCGCGCTGGACGACCTGTCCGTGGACAACTGGGCCGCCGCGGCCACTGGCATCATGACCACCGACACTCTGCCCAAGGGGGCCAGCCGCCAGTTCCAGCACGACGGCGTGACCATCACCGTCACTGGTATCAGCAAGGGCGCGGGCATGATTCGCCCGAACATGGCGACTATGCTCGGCTACATCGCCACTGACGCCAAAGTCTCCCGTGAAGTGCTGCAGAACCTGCTGCTGGACGGCGCCAACAAGTCGTTCAACCGCATCACCATCGACGGCGATACTTCCACCAACGACTGCTGCATGCTGATCGCCACCGGCCAGGCAGCCCTGCCGGAAATCACCGAGGCCAGCGGCCCGCTGTTCGCCGCGCTGAAGCAGGCGGTATTCGAAGTGTGCATGGACGTGGCCCAGGCCATCGTGCGTGACGGCGAAGGGGCGACCAAGTTCGTCACGGTCGAAGTCAACGGCGGCGGCAATCACCAGGAGTGCCTGGATGTTGGCTACACCGTGGCCCATTCGCCGTTGATCAAGACCGCGCTGTTCGCGTCCGACCCGAACTGGGGGCGTATCCTGGCCGCTGTCGGTCGTGCCGGCGTGCCGGACCTGGATGTGAGCAAAATCGACGTTTTCCTCGGCGAAGTCTGTATCGCCAGCCGTGGCGCGCGTGCCGCCAGCTACACCGAAGCCCAGGGCGCGGCAGTGATGCAGCAGGAAGAAATCACCATCCGCATTGAGCTGGGACGCGGTGATTGCAGCGAAACCATCTGGACCACCGACCTGTCCCACGAGTACGTGAAAATCAACGCGGAATACCGTACCTGATACACCGCTACTCGCTTCTACATGGACGCGACGCATCACGTGTAGGAGCGAGCCTGCTCGCGATGGAGGCCCCGGGCCTCCATCTCCTCTGAAAGGTGCCCGACATGAATCTTCACCTGATCATCGGCGACAAACTCTATTCCTCCTGGTCGCTGCGCGCCGCCCTGGCGCTTGAGCTGGCCGGCGCGACTTACACCGAAGAACTGATCAAGCTGAACCAGCCCGATACCCGCGAGCGGATTCTCAAGCATTCGCCGACCGGCAAAGTCCCGTTGCTGAAGACCGAACACGGCACCATCGCCGATTCCCTGGCGATTGCCGAATATCTGGTCGAGCGTTTCCCCGAAGTCGAGCTCTGGCCGCGCGATGTGGCCGCCCGTGCCCAGGCCCGCTCCGCCTGTGCGCAGATGCACAGTGGTTTCTTCGGCCTGCGCGGCAACCTGCCGTTCGACCTGAGCCGCGATGCTGCGCTGTCGTCCATGCCACCCGAAGCCCAGGCCGATATCGAGCGGATGCTGGCCTTGTGGGCCGAGTGTCGCGCGGCCGCGACCGAGCCAGGACCTTTCCTGTTTGGCCGGGTCAGCCTGGCGGACGCCTTTTTTGCGCCGATCGCCGTGCGCCTGCGCACCTATCGGGTGGCGCTGCCGGCTGTCGATGCAGCCTATGTTGAAACGATCTATCAATGGCCAGCCTTCAAGGCCTGGCAGAAAGCCGGTTTAGAGGAAGTAGTGCGGTGAAACGAGTACATGTGGCGGCGGCCGTTATCCGTGATAACGACGGCAGGATCCTGATTGCCCGACGTGCCGATACCCAGCATCAGGGCGGCCTCTGGGAGTTTCCCGGCGGCAAGGTCGAAGCGGACGAGGCGGTGGAAGCGGCGCTGACCCGTGAACTGCAGGAAGAGCTGGGCATTCTGGTGTCCCGGGCGCGGCCATTGATCAAGGTGCAGCATGACTACCCGGACAAGCAGGTGTTGCTGGATGTCTGGGAAGTTTCCGCCTTTACCGGCGAGCCCCATGGCGCCGAGGGCCAGCCTTTGGCCTGGGTCACGGCCCGCGAGCTGGAGAACTACGAGTTCCCGGCGGCCAACCAGCCGATCGTGGCGGCAGCGCGCTTGCCAAGCGAATACCTGATCACCCCGGAAGGCCTGGAAACGCCGGCGCTGTTGCGGGGCATGCAGAAGGCCATTGCCGATGGCAGCAGGTTGATCCAGCTACGTGCGCCCAATGGCTACGACCCGCAATACCGCGACCTGGCGGTGGATGCGGTTGGCCTGTGCGCGGGCAAGGCGCAATTGATGCTCAAGGGGCCGTTCGAATGGCTGGGGGATTTCCCCTCGGCGGGCTGGCATATCACCTCGGCGCAGCTGCGCAAATATGCCAGCGCCGGGCGTCCCTTTGGCAAGGAGCGCTGGCTGGCGGCGTCCTGCCATGACGCTGAAGAGCTGTCCTTGGCGCAGCAGATGGATGTGGACTTCGTGACGCTGTCGCCGGTCCAGCCGACCCAGACCCACCCTGATGCGCAGCCGCTGGGTTGGGAGCAGGCCGCCCGACTGATCAGCGGTTTCAACAAACCGGTGTACCTGCTGGGCGGCGTCGGTCCGGACCAGCGCGAGCAGGCCTGGCAGGCCGGGGCGCAAGGGGTGGCGGGGATTCGCGCGTTCTGGCCCTGAGGCCAGTCACCGGCCGGTTCGCTCCTGCATAAGCTGCAGGAGCGGGCTTGCTGGTGATCAGAGAGGGTAAAGGCGCCTGCTATTCGGGTTTCGCCGCCGCCTGCCAGAGAATCTCGGCGATCCCCTGGCGCTTGGCAATCAGGCGCGCCGCCACGAACAGCAAGTCGGACAGGCGATTGATGTAGGCCAGGCCGACCCCCTCCAGCGGTTCCACGGCATTCAAGTGCTGGCAACGTCGCTCGGTACTGCGCGCCAGGCTGCGGCAAACATGAGCCTGGGCGATCAAGGCCGAACCGCCCGGCAAAATGAAATTCTCCAGCGGCCCCAGCTCTTCGTTCCACGTATCGATAGCTGCTTCCAGGCGTTCGACTTCCGTGGCATTCAGTGCCTGATACACCGGCATGGCTAACTCACCACCCAGGTCGAAGAGGCGGTGCTGGCAGGGCGCCAGGACATCGATCAATTCCTGCAAACCCGGATGCTCGGTGCGCTGTTCAATCAGCCCGGCCAGGAGCAACCCGAGCTGGCTGTTCAGCGTATCGACTTCGCCGATGGCTTCGACCCGCGGATGGTCCTTGGGAACCCGGCGCCCGTCACCCAGCCCGGTTTCGCCTTTGTCGCCGGTGCGGGTGTAAATCTTCGACAAGCGAAAGCCCATGCTTACCTCTCCAGTGGGGGATGTTCCAGTGGTGGCGGCTGACTGCCCGCCAGTGGCAAACGCAAGGTGAAGCATGTGCCCTGGCCCTGCGTCGACTGCACTTCCATCTGGCCTTTGTGATTGTTGGTGATGATGAAGTACGAAACCGACAGCCCAAGGCCGGTGCCCTGGCCGATTTCCTTGGTGGTGAAGAACGGCTCGAAGGTCCGTTTGCGCACGTTTTCGCTCATGCCGATGCCGTTGTCCTCGACCTGGATTTCCGCCCAGGGCGGGTTCAGCCGAGTACGCAGGATAATGCGCCCGGGTTCGCTGTCGTCTACCCGCTGGTGAATGGCCTGGGCGGCGTTTTTCAGCAGGTTGAGCAGGACCTGTTCCAGTTCGTTGGCGGTACCGGGCACCGGCCCCAGTTGCGGGTCGAACTGGCGGATGATGGCCTGGCCCTTGAAGTCGAAGCCTATGGCCAGGTCGAAGTCGTTGCCGGCAATTTCCACGGCCTGGTCGATCAGTGCCGGCAGGTCACAAGGCGCCATCTGCCGGTTGCTGCGCCGGCTGAAGCTGAGCATATGGGTCACGATCTTCGCCGCCCGGGCGCCGGCCTGCTGGATGCCGTCGAGCAGTTGCGGCACTTCGCGGCTCTGCAGGTAATGGTTGACGGTTTCCAGTTCGATGCCCAGCTGCTCGGCATGCTCCAGGTTCTTCGGCAGCTCGGGTGACAGGCGCCGACGAATGTTCTGCACGTTGTGCAGGATCGCTCCCAGCGGGTTGTTGATTTCATGGGCCATGCCGGCGGCCAGGCCACCGACGGAGAGCATTTTTTCCGACTGCACCATCATTTCTTCCAGGGACAGGCGCTGGGTGATGTCGTCGATCCGGATCACCACGCCGCGCCCGGCACCGCCCATCAGCGGGTAGAAGGTAAGGGCGTAATGCCGGGCCTCGTCGTCCTTGACCCAGGTGACCCGCTCGACCTTGGTGACCGTATGCTGCTCTACGGTTTCCTTGAGTTGCGGCAGGAACGGCTTGAGCGGTTCGAAGGCGAGGAAGATCGGCTGGTTCAGCGCTTCGTCCAGGCGCGTGCCGGAGAGGGCGCTGGCTTCCTGGTTCCATTGGGTGACATAGAGCTGCTCGTCCAGGGCGATCAGGGCCGAGGGCATCGAGTCGATGATGCTGTTGAGGTAGTTCTGGAAGCCGGTGAGTTTCTTTTCGATCTTGCTGCGCACCTGGACTTCCAGTTCCAGCTTGCGGTTGGTGTGGCGGGTTTCTTCGGCCAGGCCCTGGGCCTGGTCATAGGCCGCCTGGGAGTCGTCGCGGGCGCGCTTGAGTTGCTGCTCCCGCGCCTCGATGCGCGACAGCATGGTGTTGAAGGCATCGGCCAGGCTGCCGATTTCATCGCGGTTGCCGCGGGCGGCGCGCAGGGAATAGTTTTCCTCGCGTGTCACTTGTCGGGACAGTTCTTCCAGCTGGTGGATGGGTTGGGTGATCAGCCGCTTGATCTGCCGGGCAATGATCAACCACAGCAGCACACTGAAGATCAGGATACCCAGGCTCGCGGTCAGGGTGCCGGTGTAGAAGGCCATCGGCAGTTCACTGCTGGCCACCAGCAACAGATGGCCGGGGGGCTGGCCGGCGCGGGGCAGGGTGATGATCTGGTTGCTGCGAAATTCGGTCAGTTGCCAGGCTTCGATATGCCGATAGCGCTCCGGCAGGCTCAGGCGTTCGCCATGTTGCAACTGGGCCAGGCGCGTGCCCTTGCCGTCATAGATCGCTGCGGCGCGCAGGGGGGAGTAGCTGTTGAGTTCGTTGAGTAGCTTCTCGGCGTTTTGTGGCGAATCCAGCGCCTGCGCGGCCAGGGTCGGGTTGGATACCAGCCTTCCGATGGTCTGCAAGGCTTGCGGGGCCATGCTTTCCTGGGAGATCCAGTAGGCGGCGCTGATGAAGGTCAGGTTGGCGACCAGCAGTACGGTAATCAGCAGGACGAGCAAGGCGGCCAGCAGTTTTTGGCCGACCGGCAGGTTTTCAAGGCGCTGGCGCAATGGCATCGGGGACGTCGCTAGAGAGGAACACGTGGGCAGCGTAGCCGCTGCTCAGTCGCTGGGCAATCCGCGCTGTTGCAGGTGTTCCACCAATAGCCGGCGCAGGCGGCTGAGGTTGGGCAGGTGCAACTGGTGCCTGGTGGCAACGTCACAGGCATGCCCCAATAAGTAGCTGATTTCGGTCCTGCGCCGGCTGGCGACGTCCTGGTACATGGAGGAATAGTTGGCGGCGGTCGCCTGGATCACCCGCTCCACCTCCTGCTGCAGGTTCTCGGCTGCGGCGGGCTGGCCGCAACGTTCCAGTAGTTCGCTCAGCTCGACGCACAGCATCGCCACTTCGCAATGATGCTGCAGCAGGCCACCGTTGCGGCAGTCATGCAGGACCGTCAGGGGATTGATCGCGCAGTTGAGCGCCAGCTTGCGCCAGAGGCGGGTCAGGATGTCCGCGCTCCATTCATGGGGGATGCCGCTGGCGCTCAGGTCATCGAGCCAGAAGGGCTCGGTGGGGTGGCTGGCGTCCCCAAGCCAGGTGTAGCCATGACCGGCGAACACCACGCGCCAGTCGCCGTCGCGAAAGGCGCCTTCGGTGCTCGAGGCATAAATGCAGCGGGCCTGCGGCACCTGGGCGGCCACGGCGTCCTGGCTGCCCAGGCCGTTCTGCAGCAGGATCAGTTCGGCATCGGGCGTCAGGCGCGTGGCCAGCTGGCTGACGGCCTGTTGCGCGTCATAGGCCTTGCAGGCCACCAGCAGGCGGGCAATGGGCTCAGGGCTATCGACGGTTTCGCCGGGAATGGCATGGAAACTGGCCTGTCCCTGTTCCACCAGCGTCAGTCCGCCCGCGGCCTGATAGGCCTGCAGGCGAGCCTGGTCGCGCAGGATCAGGCGTACCGGTAAGCCGGCCCGGGCCAGGCGTGTCGCCCAGAGGGTGCCGAGGCTGCCCGCGCCCAGAATGTGCCAGGTAGTCGACATCAGCGTGGTGCTCGGTTTGGCAGGCGCATGCGCGGCTCGCAGTGAAGGAGGGGAAAGACCCGTTATAATGAGCCCGGATTTTAACCGCAAACCGGGCGTGCTCCATCTTTATCGAGCTACGCCCCTTTTTTATTGGAGAAATTACATGCCGTCGTTTGACGTGGTATCCGAACTGGACAAACACGAAGTCACCAACGCCGTGGAAAACGCCGTCAAGGAGCTGGACCGCCGCTATGACTTGAAGGGCAAGGGCAGCTTCGAGTTCAAGGAAAAGGAACTCACCGTCAACCTCACCGCTGAAGCTGAGTTCCAGCTGGAAGCGATGATCGAGATCCTCAAGCTGGCCCTGGTCAAGCGCAAGATCGATGTGCAGTGCCTTGAGGTCAAGGACGCTTACGCTTCGGGCAAGGTGATGAAGCAGGAAGCGACCCTCAAGGAAGGCATCGACAAAGAACTGGCGAAAAAGATTGTTGCCCATATCAAGGACGCCAAGCTGAAGGTTCAGGCTGCGATCCAGGGCGAGCAGGTACGGGTGACCGGCAAGAAGCGCGACGATCTGCAGGAAGCCATCGCCGCCCTGCGCGCGAAAGAGTTCGGCATGCCGCTGCAGTTCAACAACTTCCGCGACTGATCGGATTTTTCGGGAACCTCGCGAGCTTATTGGCGTCCGAGGCCCGAGTAATGGGCGGAAACGATTGAGCTTCCATGGAACCACTCGTTTCACCCTTGTTTTTGTATGCCCGACCGCCGGGAATCAGGAGAGATAGATGGATTTGAATGCTGAAGTGGACAACCTGGTCAAGGCTTCCCAAGCCTGGATTCCGATGATCATGGAATACGGCAGTCGGGTACTGCTGGCCGTCATCACCCTGGCCATCGGTTGGTGGCTGATCAACAGTCTGACGCAAAAAGTCGGCAAGCTGCTGGCACTGCGTAATGCCGACCAGGCCCTGCAGGGTTTTATCAGCAGCCTGGCGAACGTCATTCTGAAGGTGCTGCTGGTTGTCAGCGTGGCCTCGATGATCGGTGTCGAAACCACTTCGTTCGTTGCCGCGATCGGTGCGGCGGGCCTGGCCATCGGCCTGGCCTTGCAAGGCAGCCTGGCCAACTTCGCCGGTGGCGTGCTGATCCTGCTGTTCCGTCCATTTCGCATCGGTGATGTGATCGAAGCCCAGGGCATCAGCGGTACGGTCGACAGCATCCAGATTTTCCACACGGTGCTGCGTACCGGCGACAACAAGACTGTTATCGTGCCTAACGGCAACCTGTCCAACGGCATCATCACCAACCACAACCGCCAGCTGACCCGCAAAGTGATCTTCGATGTCGGTGTGAACTACGAGGCTGATCTGCAAAAGGCCCGTGAGGTCCTGCTGGACCTGGCCAAGGACGAGCGCGTGCTGGCCGATCCGGAGCCGGTGGCGGTGGTTTCCATGCTGGGTGACAGCGCCATTACCCTTTCCCTGCGTGTCTGGGTGAAAACCGCGGACTACTGGGACGTGATGTTCCGCTTCAACGAGTTGTCCCGTGATCGCTTGAAGGAAGCGGGTATCGATATTCCGTTTCCACAACGAGTGATTCGTGTGGTTCAGGAAGCGGCTGTTTGAGTAAGTAACGGGGATAGGGATTAAAAGTCTGATCGAGTGGTCAGACTTTTAACGCGGTACTTGCTGGAGGATGTTTGAAACCTGGTTGTAACAATGAACTGTCGATAACCGGAGCTTCAGCGAGTCGCCAGCCCCAATAAAAAGGCCCATCGAATGATGGGCCTTTTTTATTACTCGCTAAGTAACCGCTATTACAAGATCGACAGTGGGTAGTCGACGATCAGGCGGAACTCGGAGATATCGCCTTCGGCCTGATCTGCGTTAGCAGTGTGCCAGGCTTGACGAGCGCGGAACGACAGGTCTTTGGCTGGGCCAGTCTGGATGACGTACTTGGCTTCCAGGTTGGTTTCGTGGTGTTTGCCATCTTCACCGTAACCGTAGTTGCGGTATGGGCTGTCAATGTCCATCTTGGTGCCGTCGATGTCCCAGCCTTTTACGTAGCGGGCCATGAAGCTCAGGCCTGGAACGCCGTATTCAGCCATCTTCAGGTCATAACGAGCCTGTACCGATTTCTCGCCTGGACCGTTGAAGTCGGAGTACTGGATGGAGTTGGCGAGGAAGATCGAGTCGCCGCCGCGGTTGTTGTCACCCACACCGATATAGTCGAACGGAGTGTCACCGTTGACCTTCTGGAAGCCCAGGGTAAGGGTGTGCGCCTTCAGGAACGAGTAGGCCGCTGCCAGCGAGTAGGTGGTGTTGCTGATATCACCAGCTTTGGCTTTGCCGGTATCGGTGGTGCGGTAGATGTTACCGTCCAGGTTGATCGACTGGTCGCCGCCCAGTGGAATGGTGTAGTTCAGGTTGGCGTAGTACTGGTTCCAGACGTCTTCCAGTTTGCCGCCATAGAGCGAAGCACTCAGTTCAGGAGTGATCGCATACTTGCCGCCGATATAGTCCATGCTGTTGGAGGTGACAGCAAGTGCGTCAGAACTGGCGTAATTAGCATGCAACTCACCGTCGCGGTTCATTTCGTCCTGGCTGGAAGCCGAGTAGAAATGACCAGCCTCGAGATCGAGACCTTCGAGTTCGCTGCTCTGCAGTTGGATACCGCTCGCAGTTTGAGGCAGCAGACGAGAACCGCCTACGGCGAACACTGGGCTGGTGGAAGGCTGCATGTCGCCGATTTTCAGCTCGGTCTTGGAGATGCGGAACTTCGCTGCCGCACCGGCTTTACCGAAGCTGTCGTGGTTATGACCTTCACTGTCGGTGCTCAGGTTGCCCGAACCGGAATAACGGTCTTCACCGTCCAGTTTGATGCCCAAGTAGCCGAAGGCATCAACACCAACACCGACAGTACCTTGGGTGTAACCGGACTTGAAGACACCATGAAAACCTTGGGTCCAGTCTTTGTCGTCACGGTTGTGGTAGCCGGTCTTGTTACGGTTGTAGTAGTAGTTGCGAAGCAGCAGGTCGAGCTTGCTGTCTTCAACGAAACCTTTAGCGTCGGCCTGGTTGCCAACAAAAGGTTCGGCCATAGCCACTTGCGTACCGGCTGCAGCTACTGCCAGTGCAATCATGCTCCACTTCATCACGCGCATCGTGATTTGCTCCTTTGGTTTTTAGAAGAGTACTGCCGTCCCACCTGTTTTATTATCTGGGCGGCTCTTTCTTTTTGTGTCGGCGCAAACTTATATCACGCCGACAATGTTGGCGATACTTGCGTATCAGTCCTTTCAGCTTCTTTACGACCCTGTCGCAAAATGCTCGATCAATGTCGCAAATCCGCAGTCCGCATGTATCCGGACTGACAACTTCAGCGCTGTTTTCGAAGGCTTGAACCTGGAACAAAAAGAACTTTCGTCAAGCAGTCAAATCTCCATGGGGCAGCCTTGCCACTATTGTTATTAGTCTCAGGAAAGGCCGTTTTTCGATGGCTTCTCCCTGGGACAATATGGGTGTGAATGCAACAAGCGTGCACAAAACGCGAAGGCACCGATTTTTTTTCGGCGATAGCCCTTCAGGCTGTAAAAACCGCATAAAACAGTGGTTTTAAGGTCGTTTTGTTTGGGCTTGACGTTCCCTGTCCTCCTGGTGTTGCTCCCTGAAAAAAACGTATGCCATTCCAAAACGTTACCGGTTCACCCTGGTGAGTGAGTAGATGGCGGATGGTCAACGCACTGAGCGTAGACGCACTGTGAGATTTTGGTGCAAAAGTTTCTTGATGCAGCTCAGTCATCATGTGGCGTCGGGCACTGGAAGTATGCGCAGGGAAGGGGCTCTTTCGCGGTTTTCTCCTTGTTTTTTATGAGCTTCGTTCTGTCATGGTGCAGCCCGCCGGAAAATGTTCCAGGTCGGGGCGCTCTGACGTGTGGCATCTAGGATGAGTGTTGAGGCGGATCTGCGTAGCAGAGCGATGAACGCAAGAGCTTTCGCAGGTATGCTGCCGTTCTGTCGCTTGGCGGGCAGCCGGTCATGGCGTTCGCTAAGCTGAAACTTGATGAGCTGAGCGGGAGTGCGCGCGGTGTTCGCTTTAGATCCACGACTTCAACAAGACACATTGCCCATTGGGGATTTCCCCCTTTGCCGGCTGCTGTTGTCCAACGATTCCAATTACCCGTGGTTCATCCTGGTACCGCGCCGGGAAGATATCCGCGAGTTGTTTCAACTGGATGACGCGGACCAGCAGCAACTGTGGCGAGAAACCACGGCGCTGGCGGAGTTGCTTAAAGACTCGTTCGATGCGGACAAGTTGAATGTGGCGACTCTGGGTAATGTCGTCAGCCAGTTGCACATGCACGTTATCGTTCGCAAGCGCGACGACGCGGCCTGGCCTGCTCCGGTATGGGGCAAGCTGCCTGCCAAGCCCTACGACGCCGAACAGGTGGCCGTGATTCGTGAGCGGTTACGACTGGTACTGACCGATGATTTCAAGTTTCTGGAGGGCTGAGTCATGAGCCTGGAAGAACGGGTAACAGATCTGGAAAGCCGATTGGCTTTTCAGGATGACACCATTCAAGCCCTGAACGACGTGCTGGTAGGGCAGCAGCGGGTGGTCGAGCGCCTGCAGTTGCAGATGGCCGCTTTGCTCAAGCGTCAGGAGGAAATGGTGGGGCAGTTCGAGTCATTCGAAGAAGAGGCTCCGCCGCCACATTACTGAGCGCCGGACGGTCTGCCGTCCAGGCAATAAAAAACCGCGAGCAGCCTGGCTGCGTCGCGGTTTTTTATTGGGCGTGAATCAGCGGCGTGGCAATGCCGCAATCACGTCTTCGGCTTGCAGGCCCTTGTCACGATTCATGACGGAGAACTCCACGCGCTGGCCTTCCACCAGGACGCGGTGACCTTCGCCACGGATGGCGCGGAAATGCACGAAGATGTCATCGCCGGAGTCGCGAGAGATGAAGCCGAAACCCTTCGAAGTGTTGAACCACTTGACGGTGCCGGTATCGCGATTGCTCATGTCGTAGGTTTGCGAAGTGTTAGCCGAAGGAGACGATTTGTAGAAGCTGACAGCCAGGTGCAGAAGAACGGCAATCGCCGCGGTCACCAGGCTGAACAGCACAGCCGGCTGACCTGCGATAACCGGCATCGGCGCCAGCAGGGTCAAGGTCTGCAAGACCACCGCCAGCACCAGAAGCGCGCTGACCAGGTTTTGCAGTTGGTGACGCGGGCCTTTGTTCCAGTAGGGGATAACCGGAGCCAGTGTCAGGTTGAGCAGGCCGAAAAAGGCCAGGTAAAGAGCATCGGGTTGTTGCAGGAAGGGAACGGCTTCGGATCGCAGGCTAGGGATAAAGGACAGCAGCAAGGCTGCTGCGCCCGTTAGCAGGTGGACGATTTTCAACATTTTAATGAACTCACGTTAAGACGGATCACAAGGAAGAGCTGAGCGTGCACGGTTCGCTTCTGAACAATGGGAGGCGGTGAGCACGTGCGCGGGATCAGCCTATGCGCTGAGGCCGAGAAATAGGCAACAGCGACACGGCCTCTATTTAACAGCAAAGCCCAGGCCTTCTCAAATCAGGTGCTGTAGCCGGGTGAAGGGCGAAAGTCCTGATTGTCCTGAGGGAATACCGGACTATCGGGCAAAGCCTTGTTCTAGAGGCCAGCATCTAAAAAATCGGGAACGGTGGCTTCTCAGGTGGGTCACAACCGGCGTGGGCTTTCTTGCAGGTACTGGTCGCCCGCTCGGGGGGGCAATCTGTCGCACGGTCTCGGGCAATCCCGGGCTGCGGGTGCAGGGTAGTCTTGCTAGAGTGGTCCGGTACCTGACCTGTTGAATTCAATGTGCTAACGGAGATAGACATGGCAATCGATATCGGTATCAGCGCAGAAGATCGCAAATCCATTGTGGAGGGGCTCTCTCGCCTGCTTTCAGATACTTATGTGCTGTATCTGAAGACCCATAATTTCCACTGGAACGTCACGGGCCCGCAGTT
The DNA here is from genome assembly GCF_017349615.1 of Pseudomonas sp. GW531-T4. Lineage (NCBI taxonomy): Bacteria > Pseudomonadati > Pseudomonadota > Gammaproteobacteria > Pseudomonadales > Pseudomonadaceae > Pseudomonas > Pseudomonas sp. GW531-T4. The sequence goes on along the minus strand of NZ_JACMZT010000011.1, from coordinate 92,548 downwards.
CCGTACGCTGCACCTGATGTTCGAAGAGCAGTACAACGAACTGGCGCTGGCGGTGGACCTGATCGCCGAGCGTATCCGCGCCCTGGGGTTCCCGGCGCCAGGCGCCTATTCCATCTACGCGCGTCTTTCTTCGATCAAGGAAGAAGAGGGCGTACCAAGCGCCGATGAGATGATCAAGCAACTGGTGGCGGGGCAGGAAGCGGTGACCCGCACTGCGCGTGGCATTTTCCCGATCATCGACAAGGTCAGCGACGAACCCACCGCGGACCTGTTGACCCAGCGGATGCAGGTGCATGAGAAAACCGCGTGGATGCTGCGCTCGCTGTTGAGCGAGCAATAATCCCGCAGACCGAATGGCGCCGTTATCGGCGCCATTTGCTTTTATGGGGCATGACTTGTCGTCCGATCATGGCGGTTCGCCCTCAGGCCCGATGGCTGGGGTATGGCAGCGGAGTGCTGGCTTCGTTTCGGCGGGCGATGGTCTATCGGTGCCGTCATACGGCTGCACAGGGCCGATTTAATGGATATAATCCCGCCCTTTGCTATATAACCCGGGCCTCGGCACGGGTTAAGCCAGACGTTAAGTACGCCGAGACGCTCTCATGCCCATGTACGACTACCAATGTGCTTCCTGTGGTCATCAGCTGGAAGCCATTCAAAAGATCAGCGCGCCTGCGTTGGTCGATTGCCCTGCCTGCCAGGCGCCCGAGCTGAAAAAAATGCTGTCCATGCCAGGTTTCCGCCTCAGCGGTTCGGGCTGGTATGAGACCGACTTCAAGACCGGCGCCAAGAAGAACCTGGCCGGTGGCGACAAAGCTGATTAAGTTGAACGACACGCGCGAGCTCTTGCATTATCCGGTACCCCGAGGTGCGCAAGGCCTCCCATCGAATTTCGAATTACGAGAAGTGAAACCACTACCATGATGCGCAGCCATTATTGCGGCCAACTGAACGAAAGCCTGGAAGGTCAGGAAGTTACCCTTTGCGGATGGGTCCACCGTCGTCGCGACCATGGCGGGGTGATCTTCCTCGATATCCGTGATCGTGAAGGTCTGGCCCAGGTGGTGTTCGACCCGGACCGCGCTGAAACCTTTGCCGCCGCGGACCGTGTGCGCAGCGAATACGTGGTCAAGATCACCGGCAAGGTGCGCCTGCGTCCGGCCGGTGCCGGCAACGCCAACATGGCTTCGGGCATGATCGAAGTCCTGGGCTACCAGCTGGAAGTGCTGAACGAAGCGGAAACCCCGCCGTTCCCACTCAACGAATACTCCGACGTGGGCGAAGAAACCCGCCTGCGCTATCGCTTCATCGACCTGCGCCGTCCAGAAATGGCCGAGAAGCTGCGTCTGCGCTCGCGCATGACCACCAGCATCCGTCGCTACTTGGACGAGAACGGTTTCCTCGACGTCGAAACCCCGATCCTGACCCGTGCCACCCCTGAAGGCGCGCGTGACTATCTGGTGCCGAGCCGTACCCACGCCGGCAGCTTCTTCGCTCTGCCGCAGTCGCCACAGCTGTTCAAGCAGTTGCTGATGGTCGCCGGCTTCGACCGCTACTACCAGATCGCCAAATGCTTCCGCGACGAAGACCTGCGTGCCGACCGTCAGCCTGAGTTCACCCAGATCGACATCGAAACCAGCTTCCTCGATGAAAAAGACATCATGGGCCTGACCGAAGGCATGATCCGCAACCTGTTCAAGGAAGTGCTGGATCTGGAATTCGGCGAGTTCCCGCACATGACCTTTGAAGAGGCCATGCGTCGCTACGGTTCCGACAAGCCGGACCTGCGTATCCCGCTGGAGCTGGTGGATGTTGCCGACCAGCTCAAGGAAGTCGAATTCAAGGTGTTCAGCGGCCCGGCCAACGATCCGAAATGCCGTATCGCCGCCTTGCGCGTTCCTGGCGGGGCGAGCATGCCGCGCAAGCAGATCGACGATTACACCAAGTTCGTCGGCATCTACGGCGCCAAGGGCCTGGCCTACATCAAGGTCAACGAACGCGCCAATGGCGTTGACGGTCTGCAGTCTCCAATCGTCAAGAACATCCCGGAAGCCAACCTGAACGTGATCCTCGATCGCGTGGGTGCGGTCGACGGCGACATCGTGTTCTTCGGCGCCGACAAGGCCAAGATCGTCAGCGAGGCCCTGGGCGCGCTGCGGATCAAGCTCGGTCACGACCTGAACCTGCTGACCTGCGAATGGGCTCCGCTGTGGGTCGTCGACTTCCCGATGTTCGAAGAGAACGACGACGGCAGCTTCACCGCGCTGCACCACCCGTTCACCGCGCCGAAGTGCTCGCCGGAAGAGCTGGAGGCCAACCCGGCGACCGCGCTGTCCCGTGCCTACGACATGGTGCTCAACGGCACCGAGCTGGGTGGCGGTTCGATCCGTATCCATCGCAAGGAAATGCAACAGGCGGTCTTCCGTCTGCTGGGCATCGATGAAGCGGAACAGGAAGAGAAATTCGGCTTCCTGCTGGACGCCCTGAAGTACGGCGCACCGCCGCACGGCGGCCTGGCGTTCGGTCTGGACCGTCTGGTGATGCTGATGACCGGCGCCCAGTCGATCCGTGAAGTGATTGCCTTCCCGAAAACCCAGAGCGCTGCTTGCGTGATGACCCAGGCTCCTGGCCTGGTCGACGCCAAGGCGCTGCGCGAGCTGCACATCCGCCTGCGCGAACAGCCAAAGGCTGAGTAAGGCCGACCTGAAGGCGCATCTGCGGATGCGCCTTTTTCTATTGGGTCGAGATATTTGTTGCCCGCCCGCCGTTACAGGCGTTGCGGGCATTGTTTCAAAGAGAATTTGGAGCGCGTTATGGCAGGTCATTCCAAGTGGGCGAACATCAAGCACCGCAAAGAGCGTCAGGATGCCAAGAGAGGCAAGATTTTCACCAAGTGGATCCGTGAGCTGACGGTCGCCGCTCGCCAGGGCGGTGGCGAACCCGGTTCCAACCCGCGTTTGCGTCTGGCCCTGGACAAGGCCCTGGGCGCCAACATGAGCCGCGACATCATCGATCGCGCCATTGCCCGTGGCGCTGGTGCGACCGAGGCCGACAACGTCGAAGAGCTGACCTATGAGGGGTATGGCCCGGGCGGCGTGGCGGTGATGGTCGAATGCATGACCGACAACCGCAACCGTACCGCAGCGGCCGTGCGCCATGCGTTCAGCAAATGTGGCGGCAACCTGGGTACTGACGGTTCGGTGGCGTATCTGTTCGAACGCAAGGGGCAGATCAGCTTTGCGCCGGGCGTCGATGAGGACGCACTGACCGATGCGGCGTTGGAAGCCGACGCCGATGACGTGGTTGTTCACGAAGACGGCTCGATCGATGTGTTTACCTCGTTCACTGGCTTCTATGCGGTACGCAACGCACTCGAAGAGGCCGGTTTCAAGGGCGACGACGCAGAGATCGTCATGCAGCCGACTACCAGCGCCGAGCTGGACCTGGAAGGCGCCGAGAAGATCCTCAAGCTGATCGACATGCTCGAAGACCTGGACGATGTGCAGAACGTCTACTCCAACGCGGATATTCCCCAGTCGGTGGCCGAGCAACTCGGCTGATGCTGATAGCACGATAAAAGATCGCAGCCTTCGGCGGTTTCCCCCCTTTACACACAGGGTTACGCTGTACCTGTAGGGGAGCTGTCGAAGGCTGCGATTTTTTGTTTCTCCAGCTTCTCCCGGCGTTACCTTAGGCAACCGAATTTTCTCTTTGCAGGCGTTATGACTCTTATTCTTGGTATCGACCCGGGTTCGCGCATCACCGGTTACGGCGTGGTACGTGATACCGGGCGTGGCTGCGTGTACGTGGCTTCGGGCTGTATTCGCACGGGCGCCGGCGAGCTGCATGAGCGGTTGCAAATCGTCTATCGCGGGGTTCGTGAGGTCATTCAGACCTACGGTCCGGTGACCATGGGCATTGAAAAGGTGTTCATGGCGCGTAACGCCGACTCGGCCCTGAAACTGGGCCAGGCCCGTGGCGCGGCGATTGTGGCGGGGGCCGAGGAAAGCCTGGAAATCGCCGAATACACCGCCACTCAGGTCAAGCAGGCCGTGGCGGGCACCGGCGGGGCCAACAAGGAACAGGTGCAAATGATGGTCATGCACTTGCTCAAGTTGACCAGCAAGCCGCAGATCGACGCTTCGGACGCCCTGGCGATTGCCATCTGTCATGCCCACACCCGTTCCAGCCTGCTGCCCCACGGCCTGGGTACCGCACGCAGTCGTGGCGGCCGCCTGCGTCTCTGATAGCATCTGCGCAAACATTTGATGAGTGGAGCATCCCGCGCCTGTCTGCCCGGCCCGGATCTTCGCTCTGTGACCCGCCGGCCGCTGATCTGGCCTGAGCTAAGGATCTGAAACGTGATTGGACGCTTGCGCGGCACCCTGGCTGAAAAACAGCCGCCGCACCTGATTCTCGATGTAAACGGTCTGGGTTACGAGGTGGAAGTCCCCATGACCACCCTGTACCGCCTGCCGTCGGTCGGTGAACCGCTCACCCTGCACACCCATTTGGTCGTGCGTGAAGATGCCCAGTTACTCTATGGCTTTGCCAGCAAGCGCGAGCGGGACTTCTTTCGCGAACTGATTCGCCTCAATGGCGTAGGGCCGAAACTGGCGCTGGCGCTGATGTCCAGCCTGGAGGTCGACGAACTGGTGCGTTGCGTGCAAGCACAGGACACCTCGGCGCTGACCAAGGTGCCGGGGGTCGGTAAAAAGACCGCGGAGCGTCTGCTGGTCGAGCTCAAGGACCGCTTCAAGGCCTGGGAAACCGTGCCGAGCATGTTTGCCCTGGTGCCGAACCAGCCGGATGCGCCGATGCCGGTGGCCAGTGCCGAGACCGATGCGGTCAGTGCCTTGATCTCCCTGGGCTACAAGCCGCAGGAAGCCAGCAAGGCGGTTTCCGCGATCAAGGAAAAAGGCCTGAGCAGTGAAGACATGATTCGCCGCGCCCTGAAGGGAATGATTTAAGTGATAGAAGCAGATCGTCTGATCGCCGCCACGGGCCCCCGTGAGCGCGAGGAAGTCCAGGACCGTGCGATTCGCCCCGTCAGCCTGGCCGAATACATCGGCCAGCCGACGGTGCGCGAGCAAATGGAGCTGTTCATCCAGGCTGCCCGCGGGCGCAACGAGTCGCTGGACCACACCCTGATCTTCGGCCCGCCGGGGCTGGGCAAGACCACGCTGGCCAACATCATCGCCCAGGAAATGGGGGTGTCGATCAAGAGCACCTCGGGCCCGGTGCTGGAGCGCCCCGGGGACCTGGCGGCGCTGCTGACCAATCTCGAACCGAACGACGTACTGTTTATCGATGAGATCCATCGCCTGTCGCCGATCGTCGAGGAAGTGCTGTATCCGGCCATGGAAGATTTCCAGCTGGACATCATGATCGGCGAAGGGCCGGCGGCCCGTTCGATCAAGCTCGACCTGCCGCCGTTCACCCTGGTGGGGGCGACGACGCGCGCGGGCATGCTGACTAACCCGCTGCGCGATCGCTTCGGCATTGTCCAGCGCCTGGAGTTCTATAGCACCGCGGACCTGGCGACCATTGTCGGGCGTTCCGCCGGCATTCTCGGTTTGCCGCTGGACCCGGACGGCGCCTTCGAAATCGCCCGGCGCGCCCGCGGCACGCCGCGTATCGCCAACCGTTTGTTGCGTCGGGTGCGGGACTTTGCCGAGGTTCGTGCCAAGGGCCACATCACCAAGCCCATCGCCGACCTGGCGCTGAACCTGCTGGATGTCGACGAGCGTGGCTTCGACCACCAGGACCGGCGCCTGTTGTTGACCATGATCGAGAAGTTCGACGGCGGGCCGGTGGGGGTCGACAGCCTGGCGGCCGCGATCAGCGAAGAGCGGCACACCATCGAGGACGTACTCGAGCCCTATCTGATCCAGCAGGGCTATATCATGCGTACGCCGCGGGGCCGTGTGGTGACCCGGCATGCCTATCTGCACTTCGGTCTTAACATCCCGTCACGATTGGGCGAGATGCCCGTGGTAGACGAATTCCTCGATGCCGTGGACGATTAATAACCGCTTGGGCAGCGATTTATTCGCAGCCTGTGTGGTCCTAGGGGGCTGGCATTGCCGTTATTTCGCCAGAAAGGCGTTCGAGAATGAAAAACAGTTGCCTGGCCGGATTGGCAACCTGAGGAGTAAGCACTAGAGTATGCGCGCGCAAAACGGGCTTGGGTCGTTCGCACATCGTTGTCGCGTTTATTACGAAGACACCGATGCCGGCGGCATCGTGTATTACGTTAATTACCTTAAGTTTATGGAACGGGCTCGAACCGAGCGGCTACGAGATCTGGGCTTTGCCCAATCGCAGCTGGCAGGGGAGAACCTGTTGTTCGTCGTGCATTCCAGCGAAGCGCGCTACCACGCGCCGGCGCGACTGGACGACGAGCTTCTGGTAAGTGCAGAAGTCATCGAATTGAACCGGGCCAGCCTGCGCTTCAAACAGCAGGTCAGGCGAGCCACGGATAATGCACTGCTCTGCGAAGGGCAGTTTCTGGTGGCCTGTGTGCGCACCGACAATTTGAAACCCCGGGCCATTCCCGAAGCTCTACGTGCGGCCTTTGCCGACGTGAGCGGCGCGGGTACACACTCAGAGCAGGAGATAAAGCGTGGAAGCTAACGTCGTCGACCATTCCTCCATGTGGAGCTTGGTCAGCAATGCCAGCATCGTTGTGCAGTTGGTAATGCTGACCCTGGTAGCCGCATCGGTGACCTCATGGATCATGATCTTTCAGCGCAGCAACCTGCTGCGCGCCGGTCGACGCGCCCTGGAGAGCTTCGAAGAGCGCTTCTGGTCGGGCATCGACCTGTCCAAGCTGTACCGTCAGGCGGGCAGCAACCCGGACCCTGATTCCGGTGTGGAGCAGATCTTCCGTGCCGGTTTCAAAGAGTTTTCGCGCCTGCGCCAGCAATCGGGCGTTGATCCCGAGGCGGTCATGGAAGGTGTCGCGCGTGCCATGCGTGTCGCCATCTCCCGCGAAGAAGAGAAGCTCGAGCAGAGCCTGCCGTTCCTCGCCACCGTCGGTTCGGTCAGCCCGTACATCGGTCTGTTCGGTACCGTCTGGGGGATCATGAACTCCTTCCGCGGCCTGGCCAGCGCCCAGCAGGCGACCCTGGCGACCGTAGCACCGGGTATCGCCGAAGCCCTGATCGCCACCGCGATCGGCCTGTTTGCCGCGATCCCGGCCGTTATTGCCTATAACCGTTTTGCGGCCCGTGGCGAGACCCTGATCAGCCGTTACTACACCTTCGCCGACGAGTTCCAGGCGATCCTGCACCGTAAAGTGCACACCAGCGAAGAGTGAGCAGGTAAATCCCCATGGCCCGAGTTCGCCACAAACGCAAGCCGGTTGCCGAGATGAACGTGGTGCCCTACATCGACGTGATGTTGGTACTGCTGGTTATCTTCATGGTGACCGCGCCGATGCTCAATCAGGGCGTGAAAGTCGATCTGCCCAAGGTTTCCAGCGAAGCCTTGCCGCAGGACAACAACACCCAGGTCCTGACCATTTCGATCAAGGCTGACAAGACCTACTACTGGAACCTTGGCAGCGAAGTCGACACCGACAAGCAGATGGACAAGGCCATGACCTTGCCGCAGATGACCGACGCCGTGACCAAGATCATTCGCGCCGGCAATGAAGGCGGCAAGCATACCCAGGTGTTCATTCGCGGCGACAAGTCCGTTGACTACGGTGCCGTCATGGGCGCCATGGGCGGGCTGCAGAAGGCCGGCGTCGGTAACGTTGGCCTGATTACCGAGGCGCCCTGATGCAGCAACAGCGAGAGCCGTCCGCCTCGGAAAGCTACTTCTGGCCTAGCGTGTGGGCAATTGCCCTGCACGTTCTGGTGTTCGGCATGCTGTTCGTCAGTTTTGCCATGACGCCGGAGTTGCCGCCGTCCAAGCCGATCGTCCAGGCGACCCTGTATCAGCTGAAATCGAAAAGTCAGGCGACCACCCAGACCAATCAGAAGATTGCGGGAGAGGCGAAGAAATCCGCCGCGCGCCAGACTGAAGTCGAGCAGATGGAGCAGAAAAAGGTCGAGCAGGAAGCGGTCAAGGCTGCGGAACAAAAGAAAGAAGAGGCTGCTCAAAAAGCCGAGGAAGCGAAAAAGGCCGACGAAGCCAAGAAAGCGGATGAGGCGAAGAAGGCTGATGAAGCCAAGAAAGCCGACGACGCGAAGAAGGCTGCGGAAGCGAAAAAGGCTGAAGAGAAACAATTGGCTGATATAGCCAAAAAGAAAGCCGAAGAAGAAGCCAAGAAAGCCGCCGAAGAAGAGGCCAAGAAAAAGGCCGCTGAAGAGGCGAAGAAAAAGATAGTCGAAGACGCGAAGAAGAAAGCCGCGGAAGACGCCAAGAAGAAAGCTGAAGCAGACGAGGCGAAGAAGAAGGTCGCCGAGGACGCGAAGAAGAAAGCCGCCGCCGACGCAGCCAAGAAAAAGGCTCAGGAAGCAGCGCGTAAATCCGCCGAAGATAAAAAGGCCCAGGCCCTGGCTGATTTGCTTTCCGACACGCCGCAGCGTCAGCAGGCCTTGGCGGACGAGCAGGGCGACGAAGTCGCGGGCAGTTTCGACGATCTGATTCGTGCTCGTGCGGCGGAAGGCTGGGCTCGTCCTCCTTCGGCGCGCAACAACATGACTGTCGTGCTGCAAATCGGCATGTTGCCGGATGGTACGGTGACTTCCGTGTCGGTGGCCAAGTCCAGCGGCGATGGTCCGTTCGATGCCTCGGCGGTAGCTGCGGTCAAGAACATTGGACGTTTGACAGAAATGCAGGGAATGAAGCCGAGCGATTTCGCTCCGTATCGTTCATTCAAGATGACATTCACACCTGAGGATCTAGCCTTGTGAGAAACCTTCTTCGAGGATTGCTTGTCGTTATTTGCTGTATGGCAGGGATAGCGACAGCGGATGAAAAGAACATTCTGGTCACCAGTGGCAGTGACCGGGCCACGCCCATCGCCGTAGTGCCGTTCGGTTGGCAAGGGGGCAGCGTGCTGCCCGACGACATGGCTGAAATCATCGGCAACGACCTGCGCAACTCGGGTTACTACTCGCCGATTCCAAAGCAGAACATGATCAGCCTGCCGACCCAGGCCAGCGAAGTCATCTACCGTGACTGGAAGGCCCTGGGCGCCCAGTACATCATGGTCGGCAGCATTGTCCCGGCGGGCGGTCGCCTGCAGGTGCAATACGCCCTGTTCAACGTCGCCACCGAACAGCAAGTGCTGACCGGTAGCGTCTCGGGCAGCGTCGACCAGCTGCGCGACATGGCTCACTACATCTCCGACCAGTCGTTCGAGAAGCTCACCGGTATCAAGGGCGCCTTCTCGACTCGCATGCTGTATGTCACGGCAGAGCGTTTCTCCGAGAAGAACACGCGCTACACCCTGCAACGCTCCGACTATGACGGCGCGCGTGCGGTGACCCTGCTGCAATCCCGTGAGCCGATCCTGTCGCCGCGCTTCGCGCCGGACGGCAAGCGCATTGCCTATGTGTCGTTCGAACAGAAGCGTCCGCGCATCTTCGTTCAGCACATCGACACTGGCCGTCGCGAGCAGATCACCAACTTCGAAGGCCTGAACGGCGCGCCTGCCTGGTCGCCGGACGGCCAGCGCCTGGCGTTCGTGCTGTCCAAGGACGGCAACCCGGACATCTATGTGATGAACCTGGGTTCGCGTCAGATCTCGCGAGTGACCGCAGGTCCTGGCATCAACACCGAACCGTTCTGGGGCAAGGATGGTTCGACCATCTACTTCACCTCGGACCGTGGCGGCAAACCACAGATCTACAAGACCAGCGCCGGTGGTGGCGGTGCGGAACGGGTGACTTTCGTGGGCAACTACAACGCCAACCCGAAACTGTCCGCGGATGAAAAAACCCTGGTCATGATTCACCGGCAGGACGGCTTCACAAACTTCAAGGTAGCTGCCCAGGATTTGCAGCGTGGCAACGTAAAAATCCTTACCGACAGCACACTTGATGAGTCGCCTACTGTTGCGCCCAACGGCACCATGGTAATCTACGCCACCCGCCAGCAGGGCCGGGGAGTCTTGATGCTCGTGTCCATTAATGGACGCGTGAGGCTCCCGCTTCCTACCGCTCAAGGCGAAGTCAGAGAACCGTCCTGGTCCCCTTACCTGAACTGACGCGGCGCTTTACGTTTTACTTAACACACTGGGGTTCATTAGGAGTTTCACGATGGAAATGCTGAAGTTTGGTAAGTTTGCTGCGCTGGCTCTGGCCATGGCTGTAGCTGTAGGTTGCTCCTCCAAAGGCGGCGACAACGCTGGTGAAGGCGCTGTTGATCCAAACGCTGGTTACGGCGCTAACACCGGTGCAGTTGACGGCTCCCTGAGCGAAGAAGCCGCTCTGCGCGCAATCACCACCTTCTACTTCGAATACGACAGCTCGGACCTGAAGCCAGAAGCCATGCGCGCTCTGGACGTTCACGCCAAGGACCTGAAAGCAAACGGCGCTCGCGTTGTTCTGGAAGGCAACACCGACGAACGTGGTACTCGTGAGTACAACATGGCTCTGGGCGAGCGTCGTGCGAAAGCCGTTCAGCGCTACCTGGTGCTGCAAGGCGTTTCCCCAGCTCAGCTGGAACTGGTTTCCTACGGCGAAGAGCGTCCAGTTGCTACCGGCAACGACGAGCAGTCCTGGGCTCAAAACCGTCGCGTCGAACTGCGTAAGTAATTCGTCATGCGAACGTGCCGTCGTGCTCTAACTGTCTTGGCTCTCAGCCTCGCGCCGCTTTCGGTGTGGGCTGCGGTTCCTGTGGTCGATAACAACTCGGGCTATAACAATAGCGGAGGCAGTTATCCGCCAGCGGGTTATGGCACGAACGGCGCCTATGCCGGGGGAGGGGTTTCGACCCCTGTCTCGGCACAGGGCGAGCTGTTCCAGCAACTGCAGCAAATGCAGGATCAAATCGCACGGCAACAAGGTGTGATTGAAGTACTGCAAAACGATATTGCGCGCATGAAGCAGGAAAGCCTGGAGCGTTACCAGGATCTTGATCGGCGCATTGGAGCGGGCGGTGCACCTGCCGCGACTCCTGATAATTCTTCTGCCGGTGGTGATGCAAGTGCCGCCGGTGCCGCTGTCGGGGCTGCCTCGCAAGCTCCAGCGGCAAGCAGTGAACCGGGCGATCCGGCGAAGGAAAAGCTGTATTACGAGGCAGCCTTCGACCTGATCAAGGCCAAGGACTTCGACAAGGCCAGCCAGGCTTTCGCCGCGTTCCTGCGTAAATACCCGAATAGCCAGTACGCGGGTAATGCCCAGTACTGGTTGGGCGAAGTGAACCTGGCCAAAGGCGACCTGCAAGGGGCCGGCCAGGCATTCGCCAAGGTATCCCAGCTGTATCCGAAGCATGCCAAGGTGCCGGACTCGCTGTACAAGCTGGCTGACGTAGAGCGCCGCCTGGGTCACACTGACAAGGTCAAGGGCATTCTGCAGCAGGTGGTGGCCCAATATCCGGGTACTTCCGCCGCCCAGCTGGCTCAGCGCGATCTGCAACGCATGTAATCGAGTTTGAGCTGTTTGGAAGAAACCCGCGCTTGCCGCGGGTTTTTTCGTTAGAATCCATGCCCTTTTTATGAAACACGCTTCCTGGGATTACCGTGTTTGCGGGATTCCTCGAGGTGCCTGACGGAGGCGGACAGCCTGTTTAGCTGTTACGCCCGTGGCGACTATGCAAGACACATTGAGAATTACCGAAGTTTTTTACTCGTTGCAGGGTGAAACTCGGACTGCCGGCCTGCCCACGGTATTTGTGCGCCTGACCGGTTGTCCGCTGCGTTGCCAGTACTGCGACAGTGCCTATGCCTTCAGCGGCGGCACCATCCGCACCCTCGAGAGCATTCTCGAGCAGGTCGCCGGTTTCCGCCCGCGTTACGTCTGTGTGACCGGGGGCGAGCCTCTGGCGCAACCTAACGCCATTCCCCTGCTCAAGCAGCTGTGTGATGCCGGTTACGAAGTCTCGCTGGAAACCAGCGGAGCCCTGGATATTTCCGCGGTCGATCCGCGGGTCAGTCGAGTGCTCGACCTGAAGACGCCGGGATCGGAAGAGGTCCAGCGCAATCGTTATGAAAACATCGAGCTGCTGACGCCGAACGACCAGATCAAGTTTGTCATCTGTTCCCGTGAGGACTACGACTGGGCGGTTTCCAAGCTGATCCAGTATGGTCTGGAGCGGCGGGCGGGCGAGGTGCTGTTCTCGCCGAGCCATCACGACCTGAATGCACGCGATCTGGCCGACTGGATCGTCGCGGATAACCTGCCGGTGCGCCTGCAATTGCAGCTGCATAAATATCTTTGGAATGACGAGCCGGGGCGCTGATATGACTGATCAAGCACAGAAGCAAGTGGCCGCTGAAAAGCGTGCGGTAATCCTGCTGTCCGGCGGCCTGGATTCGGCCACCGTGGTGGCCATGGCCCGTGCCGAAGGTTACCGCTGCTACACCATGAGCTTCGATTACGGCCAGCGTCATCGCGCCGAGTTGCAGGCGGCCGAGCGTGTCGCTCGCGACCTGGGCGTGGTCGAGCACAAGGTGATCGGCCTCAACCTCAACGGTATCGGCGGCTCCGCGCTGACCGACAGCTCCATCGATGTGCCCGAGGCTCCGAGCGAAGGGATCCCCGTCACCTACGTGCCGGCACGTAACACCGTGTTCCTGTCCCTGGCACTGGGCTGGGCGGAAGTGTTGGGCGCGCGGGACATCTTCATTGGTGTCAACGCCGTGGACTATTCGGGGTACCCGGATTGCCGTCCGGAGTTCGTCGAGGCCTTCGAGCGCATGGCCAACCTGGCGACCAAGGCCGGGGTAGAGGGGCAGGGATTCCGTATCCAGGCACCACTGCAGAACCTGAGCAAGGCCGATATCGTCAAGGCAGGCGTCAAGCTCGGGGTTGATTACGGCCTGACCGTGTCCTGCTACCAGGCCGATGATCAAGGGCGTGCCTGCGGCAAGTGCGACAGCTGCCGTCTGCGTGCAGAAGGTTTTGCCGCGGCCGGTGTCAGCGACCCAACAGCTTATTTTTGATTTTTTTCATATTGGGTGTTGAATTCTTTTTATAAATCAGTATTATACGCGCCACCACACAGCGGGTCGTTAGCTCAGTTGGTAGAGCAGTTGGCTTTTAACCAATTGGTCGTAGGTTCGAATCCCACACGACCCACCATTTTCTAGCAGTATTTAAAATCCGAAAGGCCCACGAAAGTGAGGATTTTCGGGTTTTTTTTTGCCTGCAGAAAAGAGGGGGCGGGGCTGGAAGGTGTTCAAGGTACAACAGGGGCCTCTAAGGTCTACGTACTTGTGATGGTTCTACCGCGCTTCTGTCGGCCCATACCGCCCATGGCCCTTCAAGATCTTGTGGCTTCAGCATTCTCCCCCTCATGAAGGGAGCACAGGCCACTACCCATCCATGTCGTCTCACATGCACGAACGCGTTGCGACGATGCGTGCCTGCACCAGACCCGATGCCATTCGGCCACTCAAAGGCCGCGATCGGACAGCATCCGGTTCGATACGAAAAAGCAGAATACATGCCACATGCACCTACCAACTCTGGTAGTTGCCGGTGCTCAAGAATGCCCGAATGATGATCCGGCCGCTCACTCGTCCTTATCAATGACTCAAACAACGCTCGCCGGCACGCGGGTGACAAGGTCGAGCGTTCCGGCACGACGCTCACTTCATGTCACAGGACGTTACGGGAGACAGAGTTATGTTGGATATCGGAACCTCGGATACCTTGAAGTACGATTTCGGCGGAAGGTCATACACGATCCAGATTTACAAGGACAATCAGGACGCGAAAAAGTATTACATCGTTCCGCAGCCACAATTCGCGATCGCCACGAGCGGTCTGCCGGAATTCTCGCTGCAGCAGTTCACGAATGGCGCGGGCGTTTCCGGACAGTGCAATTTCCAGACTGTGCTGCAAACTCCGCCGGGGGCCATCGAGGCCGTGCAGCAGAAGTTCGGCAGCGACGTCCGGATCGGCGGCTGGGACTGGACTCTCGGTACCACTTGGTTCAACTACCAGTATCCCGACAAAGACGGGCAGATACACAGCTATTCGGCGGTGGCCTGGCCTTCTCTGGCGCCGACCACCGGTGATATCGGGCAGGCGAGTGCCCGTGCGTCGTTCTTGATCTCCCTGCCGGACCAGGCCGCGGTCGCGGCGTTCATCACCGCGTTCAGCAGCCCGGGTGGTGGTGGCACGTACGATGTCCAGTACCAGATGCACGTGCCGGGATCGTTACCGGGCGTGACGGTCACGATTGGATTCGACTCGAGCGTCGCCTATCAGTACGAGCAGACCATCCAGGTCGACAAAAACGTCTGGGGTTCGGAAACCAGCCGCACCGTCGAAATCAATCAGTACCTGAGCCAGTCGCAGTCCGGCACGATCGATTATATCTGGGGCAAGATCGACCCGATGTCGGCGCAGGGGCAGGCGATCACCAACTGGGCTCAGCAAACCCTGCAGAATGCCGTCACCCAGTCCGTCAACGCGACCATCGCGATGATGCAGACGAACAATCCATCAGGAAACGACTACTCCTTCAGCATGAGCCAGGTGAGTTCGTTCTCGTACACCTACTCGCAGAACACGGTGGTCGATTGGATTGCGCAGTCGTCGAGCCTGCTGCCTGCCTTCCCGGCGGATGTGTGGGATCGGGTCTACAAGGTGGTCGACTACACCCCGCTCTCGGTCGTGTTCCAGCTGACCAACGTCGACCTGATCAGCGCCGGGGTCGCCTCGGTGCAGGTTCTGGTGCAATCGCCGTCGGGCAACGACTCCGCGACCCTGACCAAGGACAACACCAGTTGGCCCTTCAAGCGCCCCGCGGTCAGCAATCCGGATGGCTCGCCCAACCTGCGCTATTCGTACAAATACATCGTTACCTACACGGACAAAACGTCGTATGAGTCGCCGACGATCCAGGGCGACGCCGCCGCCGTGGGAGGCGCGAGCGTGACATTCACTGCCGGTTCGCTCGCAGCGCTGGCCGTTACGTTCCAGACGTCGGGCATCCAGTTTGGGACCTCTGCGCAATCGGTGCGGCAAGTGCAAGTCGACTTCGTATTCGTCAATACCAACGTGGCACCCGGCCAGGCGGCAGAGGCCAAGACGCTGAACTATGTGTTCTATGCGAACGAGGAAAAGTGGCCCGTATCGTTCCTGACCGCGCTCCCTTATACGACGAACTACACCTACTCGGTGATCTACGTCATGGGCGACGGTTCGCGCGTGTCCCTCGCGCCCAGCCAGCCAACCAACCAGAACTCTGTGCAGATCGGATCCCCGCTGGCCCTGCAGCAGGTCACCCTGTATCCGGTATGGACGCCGGGCATGGAAAACGTCTATGTATCCGCGTACTACGTCGATCCGGACAACAGCATTTCGGTGCAGGGCAATGTCTGGCAGGTCGACCAGAAAGGCGATCCGATCGACCCGTGGAAATTCCTCGCGCCGAACAACAAGAACGCCTACTGCGACGTGACGGTGCAATACGTAGACGACGGCGAAATCATCGGTTACCCGACGCCGTGGTACGTGCCGCAGCGGCAACCGATCAACGTTACCGCAAAGCAGACTCCGACCATGGTGACCATCGATCCGTCGCTGATCCAGTGGAACCTGTATGACATGGTCAAGATCGACATCTACCTGCTGAATGCGACCGGGCAACCGATCAAGCAGCACCCGTTCCAGTTCCTCAAGGGAACGGGCAGTCAGTACTACTCGTTCATGCTCGACGGGCAGGAGCCCAGCCTGACCTGGTACTACTCGGGTGCCTACTATCCGAAGGACGCAGCGCCAGTCGTCATCCAGCAGACGAAGATGACATCGGCGTTGCTCGTGCTGCCAAGGACATGGAGCGAGAGGCAGGTGCTGGCCAACGAACGGCCCTACCTCGTTCCGCAAGAGCATGCGCACGCGATCGAGGCAGCTCACCTTCGTCTGATCACGGGCGTCAACGTGGCCAGAGAGGAAGCGCTCACGAGTGTGAAATAACGTGCGCCACCGCCCGGCTTGCGCCGGGCGGACTGCAATGTCGCGGGGGCTGTTGCCCCCGCATTCCTGCACGCACTCATAGGTTCGGAGCCACCATGGCGAACATCCTCTATCGCATCGTCGGTCACGGGCTGGACGGGGATACCCCACCGCTCAGCTTGATCGTGCTGAATCTCGTTTATCTCGACACGGAGCACAATTACTGCGCGAACCACTGGTGCGCGCTCACCGCCGCGCATCCGGAGGACACGTGGCAGTTCGACCCTGGCCCCGCCACCGCCGGCGGCGTCCTGTATGAGGGCCAGCAATTCGGCCCCACCGGCGAAGCCACGCCGATTCCGCTCACGGTGGCCGACGGTACGACGATCCAGGTCGGCGCCGGCATTCCCGCCACCACCGCTGTCACCGTCACACCGCTGCTGATCGACTGGACCCGGGTCGCGCGCATCGACGTGGAGCTCGCCGGTCATTCGCTGACCTTCACCACCGCCAGCGCCACCGCCCGCTGGCTGTCGCTGCCGCCCGCAGGTTACCCATGGACGGCGACCTACACGCTGAACGACGACTCGACCTGGGTGCAGTCGGGCGCCGGTTCGACGCCGCTGCTGGTGCTACCGGCGCTGCCGCCCGTCACACCGGTCACTTTCTCGCCGGTCGCGGACTACTTCGAAACGCTGCCGATCGAATCGATCGCGCTGACCGTCGCCAACCCGGGCGGGGCGCCTGGTCACAACGTCTTCAATCCGGGCCGCACACAGCCATGGTCGACCGGCATCTTCCAGACGGCGATTTCCCCGGTCGCGTGGTGGCTCGACTACCACTATCGCTACGTCGTCACGTTCAAGCCGGAGGCGGGACTCCAGCCGTTCGACTCGGGCGAGATCGACGGGCTGGGCGCGACATCGATCACGCTCGACGAGGTCGGCATTCGCGACTTCGTCCTCGACGGCCAGATGCCCGCCCTCATCCAGAGCGTCAGCGTCCGCTATGAGTTCGGCGGGAATAGCGAGAGGAGCGCGCTGCCGGTGCGCCTCGTCGCGCGCAGCGACTATACGCCGGGTTCGTTCTCCTACTGGCTCGAGTACACGATCGCCGGCAAGACGCCGGACCAGGCCGGTCAGGAGACCGGCACCGTCATCCAGCCCGGCGCGCAGCCCGCCCTCGCGTTCGTCAAGGCCGAGTCTCCGTTGCAGGAGAAGTCGGTCACGTTGACCGCGCACAGGCTCGGCGTGGGGGATCAGGTGCAGCTTGCGCTCAGCACGAGCGAATCGGGCAACCTGGGTATCCCGTCATGGACATGGGCGATCCAGGGCTTCGGTCCGGCGGGTGTCACGCTCGACCGCGTCCATCCGTCCATCACGTACCGGTACATGGTGGTCGATCCGGATTCAGCCGCGACCAGCTTCGCGGGCACGCTGCAGGTCAACGATGAGCTCACGCCGTTCGATATCCCGACAGCCGCCGTCAGCGTGGACATCACGCCTCATACGCTGCCCGCGTCGGTCACGCTCGATCCATCGCGGATCGACTGGAGCGTGAACGAGCAGGTGAAGGTGACGGTAACGTTCACCAACCCGCCAGGCGACGGGCAAGACTTCACGTTCACCCGCGAAAGCGGCTACGAGTATGCAAGTAGCACATCCGTCGACGGTGTGACGCCGATCTACGATTACCTTGCCCTTTATTACCTGGCAGACGGGACGACGCGTATCGAGTCCGCGAACAATCAGACGAGCATGCTGCTGGTTCTGCCCCCGCGCGGCACCGGGCAGGGATAGCGCGATGGCCTGGCACCCGGCACTCGAGCGCACGCTGCAGATCGCCCGGCACTTTCACGGCAACGACGCGGAGCAGGCGCGTGCGCAGCTCCTGCGCCTGCTCGACGATCGGGTCCGGGCGGCCGACGGCTTCACGGGCAGCCTGCTGACCATGAGCGGCTTCCCGGTCGAGATCGCGTTCTCCACCGCTGACGATGCGTTGCGCTATACGTTCGACCCGGCGCTGCCCGGCAGCGATCCGCGCGGCAGGGTCGATGCCGCGCTCGGGCAGCTGGCGGCGCTTGGCGCCGCGCCGGTGCCCGCGTCCACCGTCGACGCGGTTCGCCGGCTCCAGGCCGGTCATCCGCTGCGCTTCGGCGCGTATGTCGGTGGGCGGCATCGCGCGGGGCAGTGTCGCACCAAGCTCTACTTCGAGGTGCCGAAGGATGCGGCGGCCGATGCCGACGCCTTCGCCGCCGAGGTGATCGGCCGGCCCAAGTCGCTTCCGGACAAGCAGCAGCACATCGAGCTGATCGGCGTGGACCCCGACTCGCAGCGCACGGAGTTCTACTCGCGAATCGAAGGCATGATCGCGCCCGACCTGGTCGCGCTGCTGGCGCGGGTGAATCTTGCGTCGCGCTACCGCGAACTCGTCGAGCTGTTGGGCGAATGCTGCGTCCTGCCGATCTGGCGCGAACTCCCGGGCGATCTGTACGGTTTCAGCTATTCGGTCTCGGCGCGTGGCGAGCCAACCGCGTTCACGCTCTACACCCACGCACGCGCGTTGTTCGGCGGCGACGGACGGACCCGTGCGCGGATCCTGGAGCTTGGCCGGCGCCACGGATGGGATCTGCGCTTCTACGCGCAATTGACGGAGCCGCTCGCCGCGCTCGACGACCCGACAACCCATCACACCATGTTTGGCATCACCCTGTACGGCGACGCCGGACTCGGCGTCACCTTTGGCGTTGCGCCGCCACTGGAGCCGACATGAGCGGCGTCCACCCGGGCGCCAGCGCAGCCGCGCTGGATGCGCTGCTCGCCGCGCAATCGCCCAGCGGTGCGTTCGGCTCCATCGTCGATCTGCCGACAGGCCCGGTCGCCGACGAGAACGGTTTCGTGACCGCGCTGGTCCTGCATGAGCTCTCGGCATGGCCCGCGACACCAGCGCTGGCCGCGGCACGCATGCGCGCGCTCGACTTCCTGGCGTGCTGCGAGCGGCCGGACCGGCGCGGCGCGTTCTCGTTCTATCCGCCCGATCGACAGCCGGAGTGGATGCCCATTGCGCTGTTGCCGGACGCCGACGACACCGCACTCTTCACCCTTGCGCTGGTCGACGGCGGCCGCTGGCCGGCGCAGCAGTTGACGCTCGCCGCGCGCCGGGTGCTCGAGGCGTTTCGCCTGAGGTGGGTCGCAGCCGATGCAAGGCCCTGGTATCGCGAAGGCGTCTATCTGACCTGGCTGGATGAATTGGTCTACCCGAACATCGTCGATCTATGCGTGAACATCAACGTTGCTGCATTGCTCAAGCGTGCGGGGCCTGAGCATGCCTGCGCACTGGCCGCGATCGTCGACATGGTGGATGCCGGACTCGCGTGGGCGGGCACATCGCCGCAGCGAGCGTTCCTGCTGACGCCTTACTATCCGCATCCGGCCGAACTCGGTCATGCGCTCGATCGCGCGATCCGCCTGGGTGTGACCGAGTTGCTGCCGTGCCGGGACAAGCTGCGGGACCTCGGCTGGTCGTACGCGGTCGATCCTGCCGGCTGGCCGCTCAATACCCCGGTCTGCAGTTCGGACGATGGGCGAATCGTCTGGCGTGCGCCTGTGCTCCAGCAAGCGCGGCAACTCTGTCGTCGCCCGTCAGCCATGACGGCTGCGTCATTGCTCGCAGCCACGACGCCAAGCCCTTAGTGAAGAGGGCGAGCCGTATTCCAGATCA
Source organism: Pseudomonas sp. GW531-T4 (assembly GCF_017349615.1). Taxonomy (NCBI): domain Bacteria; kingdom Pseudomonadati; phylum Pseudomonadota; class Gammaproteobacteria; order Pseudomonadales; family Pseudomonadaceae; genus Pseudomonas; species Pseudomonas sp. GW531-T4. Next base: position 72,800 of record NZ_JACMZT010000011.1, on the reverse strand, counting down.
AAGCAAGCTCGGGCAGCACGGCACGTCGCATTCTCCTCGAGCTACGCGCTCTAGCGGCGTAGTGAGCATCTGCGACACGCATAAGCGCGACTGGGGGTTGCGCAACATCGATGTGTCCGAGGGCCGCCGAATGAAAACGCATTTTGAGGCGGTGGGCATCAAGACCGCCATGGACCTGGCCAGGGCCGACCCAGTGGCACTGCGTCACCGGTCTGCTGGCGTGGCTTACAGCGGGGTCAGGACATTCATCACGGTGTCCAGGGCCACGCGGGTGTCGTCCAGTTGCACCAGCGAGGCGTGCCGGGCGCCGAGGGCGTCGCGATTCTTGATGGCGGTCAGGATCGCCTTGTGCCGGGGCAGGCTGAGGCGCTGGATGTCGGGGCGGCGGTTGGTGATGCTGATGGACTCGCGCAGCGGCAGCGACAGCATGTTGCACATGTAGGCGAGCAAGTCGTTGCGGGTGGCGTCGGCGATCGCCCGGTGAAAATCCAGGTCGGCCTGCAAGAGCTCCTCGTGGGTCTTGGCCGTCTCCATGGACTGGTAGGCTTTCTCGATCACCGCGATGTCCGGGTCGGTCGCGGTGGTGGCGGCCATGGCGGCGATTTCCGGCTCGAGGATGCGGCGCACGCCGGCCAGGGTGTTGAAGAACTCGCTGTGAGGCGTCGACTGCATCAACCAGGACAGCACGTCCGGGTCCAGCAAGTGCCATTTCGCCCGTGGCCGCACCACGGCGCCGACCCGTGGCTTGGAGTACACCAGGCCCTTGGCGCTGAGCACCCGGGTGGCTTCGCGCAGCACCGAGCGGCTGACCTGGTATTCCTCACACAGCGTTGCCTCCAAGGGCAATCTATCTTCCGGCTTGAAGCGTCCGGAGACGATGTGCATGCCCAGATCCTGAACGATCCGGGCATGCATGCTCTTACGGGGTTTGGAAGGCTGGTGATCCATAACAGGGAGGCTGCTCTGAAGAAATTGGCTGCATCATAACATCGCTCCCGTATCTATCAGGCGCTCCTGCATGCCTGGACCGGTGGGCGACAGGCCCGCATCAGCCCCCTCAGTGGGAATGCCGCGGGACCTCGGCGCCCCGGCAACCCACCAGGAAATCGAAGTCGCAGCCCTGGTCCGCCTGCAGTACGTGGTCGATGTACAGCTGGCGATAGCCGCCGACGATCAGCGACTGCGGTGCCTGCAGGTCGGCCATGCGCGCCGCCAGTTCGTCCTCGGGGATATCCAGGTGCAGGCGCCCGCTGGCACAGTCCAGTTCGATCCAGTCGCCTTCCTTCACCGCCGCCAACGGGCCGCCGGCCGCCGCTTCCGGTGCCACGTGCAGGACCACGGTGCCATACGCGGTGCCGCTCATGCGCGCGTCGGAAATCCGCACCATGTCGGTCACGCCCTGGGCCAGCAACTTGGCCGGCAAGCCCATGTTGCCGACCTCCGCCATGCCGGGGTAACCCTTGGGGCCGCAGTTCTTCATCACCAGGATCGAGTCGGCGTCGACCTCCAGTTCCGGGTCGTTGATCCGCGCCTTGTACATGTCGAAGTTCTCGAACACCACCGCGCGGCCGCGATGCTGCATCAGTTCGGCGCTGGCGGCGGACGGCTTGAGCACGGCGCCGAGGGGCGCCAGGTTGCCGCGCAGCACACAGATGCCGCCGTCCGCGCGGATCGGATTGTCCAGGGTGCGGATCACTTCGTCCTGGCCGTAGATCGGTGCCTCCCGGGTGTTTTCGCCGATGGATCTGCCGTTGACCGTCAGTGCATCCGGGTGGGGAATCAGCTTGGTTTCGCCGAGGCGGCGCAACACCGCCGGCAGGCCGCCGGCATAGTAGAACTCCTCCATCAAGAAGCGCCCGGACGGTTGCAGGTCGACAATGGTCGGCATGCCGCGACCGATGCGGGTCCAGTCGTCCAGATCGAGTTCGACGCCGATGCGCCCGGCGATGGCTTTCAGGTGAATCACCGCGTTGGTCGAGCCGCCGATGGCGGCGTTGACGCGGATGGCATTTTCGAACGCCTCCTTGGTGAGGATCTTCGACAGCCTCAAGTCTTCGCGAACCATCTCCACCGCGCGCATGCCGGACATGTGCGCCAGCACATAGCGGCGGGCATCGACCGCCGGGATCGCCGCGTTGTGGGGCAGGGAAGTGCCCAGGGCCTCGGCCATGCAGGCCATGGTCGAGGCGGTGCCCATGGTGTTGCAGGTGCCCGCCGAGCGCGACATGCCGCCTTCGGCCGCAAGGAAGTCGTCGAGGGTGATGGTGCCGGCCTTGACCTGTTCGCTGAGCTGCCACACCACGGTGCCAGAACCTATGTCCTGGCCCTTGTGCTTGCCATTGAGCATCGGCCCGCCGGTGACGACGATGGCCGGCACGTCGCAACTGGCCGCGCCCATCAGCAGTGCCGGGGTGGTCTTGTCGCAGCCGGTCAGCAGCACCACGCCATCGATCGGGTTGCCGCGGATGGCTTCCTCGACATCCATGCTGGCCAGGTTGCGGGTGAGCATGGCGGTCGGGCGCAGGTTCGACTCCCCGTTGGAGAACACCGGGAACTCCACGGGAAAGCCGCCGGCCTCGATCACCCCGCGTTTGACATGCTCGGCAATCTGGCGGAAGTGCGCGTTGCACGGGGTCAGCTCCGACCAGGTGTTGCAGATCCCGATGATGGGCTTGCCATGGAACTGGTGGTCGGCGATGCCCTGATTCTTCATCCAGCTGCGGTACATGAAGCCGTTCTTGTCGGCGGTACCGAACCAGTGGGCGGAGCGCAGGTTGGGTTTCTTATCAGACATGGTCAGCTCTCTTATTGTAAGACTATATTGTTCTGGTCTGGCCATAACATAAGCGCAAAATCTTGGGTTTGGAAGTATTGTTGGCTAAATAGTAATACTATATAGTCGTTTTCAACTGAGGTATGGCCCTGGCGGTTTTCCGCGAGAGGCGTCCCCCGAGCTTCTATAAAAACAACAATCGGAGACCGATCTCATGAGCCAGGAGCTGCGGCTTGTCCGGCGCATCACGCTGAAACTGATTCCCTTCCTGATCCTGCTGTACCTGATCGCCTACGTGGATCGTTCCGCCGTTGGCTTCGCCAAGTTGCACATGGGCGCCGATATCGGCATTGGCGATGCGGCCTATGGGTTGGGCGCCGGCCTGTTCTTCATCGGCTACTTCCTCCTGGAAATCCCCAGCAATCTGATGCTCGACCGCTTCGGCGCACGGCGCTGGTTCGCCCGGATCATGATCACCTGGGGCGCCATCACCATTGGCATGGCGTTTGTCCAGGGCCCCTACAGCTTCTATCTGATGCGCTTTCTGCTCGGCGCGGCGGAAGCCGGGTTCTTCCCCGGCGTTCTCTACTACATCACCCAATGGTTCCCGGTGCGCCATCGCGGCAAGATCCTCGGGCTGTTCATCCTGTCCCAACCCATCGCGATGATGATCACCGGCCCGGTGTCCGGCGGCCTGCTGGGCATGGACGGCATCCTTGGCCTGCACGGCTGGCAGTGGCTGTTCATCGTCATCGGCACGCCGGCGATCCTGCTGACCTGGCCGGTGCTGCGTTACCTGCCCGACAGCCCGCAGCAGGTCAGCTGGATGGACCCGGCCGAGAAGGCCTGGCTCACCGGCGAGCTGAACAAGGACCTGCAGGCATACGGCCAGACCCGCCACGGCAATCCGCTGCATGCCCTCAGGGACAAGCGGGTGTTGCTGCTGGCGCTGTTCTATCTGCCGGTGACCTTGAGCATTTATGGCCTGGGCCTGTGGCTGCCGACGTTGATCAAGCAGTTCGGCGGCAGCGACCTGGCCACCGGCTTCGTGTCCTCGGTGCCGTACCTCTTCGGGATCGTCGGCTTGCTGGTGGTGCCGCGCAGTTCCGACCGCCTGAATGATCGCTACGGCCACCTGGCGGTGCTCTATGTGCTGGGGGCGATTGGCCTGTTCCTCAGCGCCTGGCTGTCGGCGCCGCTGCTGCAACTGGCGGCCCTGTGCCTGGTGGCCTTCGCGCTGTTTTCCTGCACCGCGGTGTTCTGGACCTTGCCCGGGCGCTTTTTTGCCGGCGCCAGCGCGGCGGCGGGGATCGCCCTGATCAACTCGGTGGGCAACCTGGGCGGCTACATCGGTCCGTTCGTGATCGGTGCGCTCAAGCAGTACACCGGCAGCCTGGCGTCGGGGTTGTACTTCCTGTCCTGCGTGATGCTGTTCGGCTTGCTGCTGACGGGCGTGGTCTATCGGTTGCTTGAGCGCAGGCACGTGCTGCCGGTCGAGCAGTTCGCCGCCAGTGCCCGCGGCGCCACGCGTACTTAATGGCCTAGAGGAGAAAGTTCATGCGTTTAGTGCAGTTCGAATTGAATAACAGCGAGCGTCGGGTCGGTGTGGTCGAGGACGCCCTGGTTCGTGAAGTGCAGTCGGTGGGCACGGTGCGCGAGCTGGCGCTGGCGGCCATCGAGGCGGGTGTCGGCCTGCGCCAGCAGGTGCAAAGCCTCGGCCTGGGCATCAGCCACGACTACGCCGAGCTGCTGGCAAGCCTGAGGATCCTGCCGCCGTTGGATCACCCGGACCCGGCGCACATGCTGGTCAGCGGCACCGGGCTGACCCACCTGGGCAGTGCTGCGGCGCGTGACAAGATGCACCAGCAGGGCGCTGACGACACGGCGCTGACCGACACCATGCGCATCTTCAAGTGGGGCGTGGAGGGCGGTAAGCCCGCTGCCGGTCAGGCCGGCGTGCAACCGGAATGGTTCTACAAGGGCGACGGTAGCATCGTCGTGCGCCCGGGCCAGGCCTTCCGCCTGCCGGCCTTTGCCGAAGACGCCGGCGAAGAGCCGGAAATCGGTGGCCTGTATGTCATCGGCCATGACGGCAAGCCTTATCGCCTGGGGTTCGCGGTGGGCAACGAGTTCTCCGATCACGTGATGGAGCGTAAGAACTATCTCTACCTGGCCCATTCCAAATTGCGCAGTTGCAGCTATGGTCCTGAACTCAGGGTCGGCGAGCTGCCCCAGCACCTGGCGGGCACCAGCCGCATTCTGCGCAATGGCCAGGTGCTGTGGCAGAACGAGTTCCTCAGCGGCGAAGCCAATATGTGCCACAGCCTGGAGAACCTCGAGTACCACCATTTCAAATACCGCCAGTTCCTGCGGCCGGGGGATGTGCACATTCACTTCTTCGGCACCGCGACCCTGTCGTTCGCGGACGGTATCCGCACGCAGCCGGGGGATGTATTCGAAATCAGCCAGGCGGCGTTCGGTGCGCCATTGATCAACGGTATTGCCGGCGCCGACGCGGTGCTGGCGCCCGGTTGCGTAGGTGCCCTTTAAGCAGGCGCTCTTCCAGAAGACAAGCAGGTTCGAGGAGACAGGCATGACCCAGGTTTTTGGCCACAACTACATCGGCGGCCAGCGCAGCGCCGCCGGCACCGTCATTCTTCACAGCATCGATGCCAGCACCGGCGAAGCCTTGCCCCAGGCGTTCTACCAGGCTACGGCGCAGGAAGTCGAGGCCGCCGCCAAGGCTGCCGCGGCGGCCTACCCGGCCTACCGCGCCCTGAGTGCGCAGCGGCGCGCGCAATTCCTGGAGGCGGTGGCGGACGAGCTGGACGCGCTGGACGATGAGTTCATCGCCCTGGTCTGCCGGGAAACCGCGTTGCCTACCGCGCGGATCCAGGGCGAGCGCAAGCGCACCAGTGGCCAGATGCGGCTGTTCGCCGAGGTGCTGCGGCGCGGCGATTTCTACGGCGCGCGTATCGACCGGGCACTGCCCGAGCGCCAGCCGCTGCCGCGTCCGGACCTGCGCCAGTACCGCATCGGCCTGGGGCCGGTGGCAGTGTTTGGCGCGAGCAACTTTCCCCTGGCGTTTTCCACGGCGGGCGGCGACACCGCGGCAGCGCTGGCCGCCGGTTGCCCCGTGGTGTTCAAGGCCCACAGCGGGCACATGGCGACCGCCGAGCGGGTCGCCGATGCGATCATCCGGGCGGCCGAGGCCAGCGGGATGCCCGCCGGCGTGTTCAATATGATCTTTGGCGCCGGCGTCGGCGAAGCGCTGGTCAAGCATCCGGCGATCCAGGCGGTCGGTTTCACCGGCTCGCTCAAGGGCGGGAGAGCGCTGTGCGACATGGCGGCGGCGCGCCCGCAACCGATCCCGGTGTTTGCCGAGATGTCGAGTATCAACCCGGTGATCGTGTTACCCCAGGCGCTGCAAGCGCGGGCGGAAACGGTCGCCCGTGACCTGACTGCGTCGGTGGTGCAGGGCTGCGGCCAGTTCTGCACCAACCCGGGCCTGGTGATCGGCATCCGCTCGCCGCAGTTCGCGGCTTTCACCGAGCAGGTTGCCCGACTGATCGGCGATCAACCGGCGCAGACCATGCTCAACGCCGGCACCTTGAGCAGCTACGGCAAGGGGCTGCAAAAGCTTCTGGCGCATCCGGGCATCGAGCACCTGGCCGGCGATCCGCAAGCCGGCAACCAGGCGCGGCCACAGCTGTTCAAGGCGCAGGCCAGCCTGTTGGTCGATGGTGATGAAGTGCTGCAGGAAGAAGTCTTCGGCCCGACCACCGTGTTCGTCGAAGTGGCCGACCAGGCCCAGCTCGTCGCCGCCTTGAACGGCCTGCGCGGGCAACTGACGGCGACCCTCATTGGCGAGCCCGCGGACTTCACGCAATTCGGCGAGTTGACCGGGTTGCTGGAGCAGAAGGTCGGCCGCATCCTGATCAACGGCTACCCGACCGGTGTCGAGGTCTGTGACGCGATGGTGCACGGCGGGCCTTTCCCGGCCACCTCCGATGCCCGTGGCACATCCGTGGGGACCCTGGCCATCGAGCGTTTCCTGCGCCCGGTGTGCTTCCAGAACTACCCCGACAACCTGCTGCCGGATGCCTTGAAGAACGCCAACCCGCTGCGTATCCAGCGCCTGGTGGATGGACGGCCATCGCGCGACGGGCTGTAACGCGCGTCGGCCAATGTCTGCCTGAAAACAACAACAATGCAGGAGGTTTCATGTCGTGGACCGCGCTGACCGCACACCGTGCGCAGCTTGGCGAAGGCCCGTTCTGGGATGCGCCGGATCAGGCCCTGTATTGGGTCGACATTGCCGGCCGGCAGGCATTGCGCCTGTGTGGCGAACGGCTGCTGGCCTGGCAACTGCCGGAACCGGTGTCGGCCTTCATCCCCTGTGAGCGCGGCGATGCGCTGGTGACCTTGAGCAGTGGCGTGTACCGCCTCGACCTGGGCTCCGCGCCCGCGGCGCCGCGCCTGAGCCTGCTGTGCGTGGCCGATCCGCAACCGGGCAACCGCGCCAACGAGGCCCGTTGCGACGCCCAGGGCCGGCTCTGGCTGGGCACCATGCAGAACAACATCGGCGAGCAGGGCGAAGACCTTCCCGTGCGGCGGCGCTCCGGTGGCCTGTTCCGCATCGATACCCAGGCGCGTGTCACGCCGCTGCTCCAGGGCCTGGGGATTCCCAATACCTTGCTGTGGAGCGAGGACGCCAGCTGCCTGTATTTTGCCGACAGCCTGGACGGCACGCTGTACCAGTACCCGATCGCCAGCGATGGCCGGCTCGAACCCGCGCGCAGCTGGTTCGGGCCACATCCGCGCGGTGTCCCGGACGGTTCGGCGATGGACGCCCAGGGCTATATCTGGAATGCCCGCTGGGACGGCGGCTGCCTGCTCAGGCTGGCGCCCGACGGCGAGGTCGACCGGGTGCTCGAACTGCCGGTCAGCCGCCCCACCAGTTGCGTGTTCGGCGGCGCGGACCTCAAGACCCTGTACATCACCAGCGCGGCCAGCCCGCTCGATCATCCTCTGGACGGCGCGGTGCTGGCCGTCCGGGTCGATACCCCAGGGAAGCTCTGTCATCGATTTGCCGGTTGAGGTTTCAGGCCGAACCTGTGTGCAACGAAGCGATGTGTAACGAAGCTGTGTGCAACGAACTCTGAAAACAACAACAAGGAGTCACCTTATGAATCGTCGTCGTGGGATCCGTTACCTGTGTTGTGCCGCCCTGGCCATGTCGGCCGCCAGCCTGAGCTGCCTGTTGCTCGCCGCCGAGCCGGTGAAGATCGGTTTCCTGGTCAAGCAGGCGGAGGAACCCTGGTTCCAGACCGAATGGGCCTTTGCCGAAAAGGCCGGCAAGGACAAGGGCTTCACCGTGATCAAGATCGCCGTGCCGGACGGCGAGAAAACCCTGTCGGCGATCGACAGCCTCGCCGCCAACGGCGCCAAGGGCTTCGTGATCTGCCCGCCGGACGTGTCCCTGGGCCCGGCGATCATGGCCAAGGCCAAGCTCAACGACTTGAAAGTGATTGCCGTCGACGACCGTTTTGTCGATGCCAAGGGCCAGTTCATGGAAGACGTGCCCTACCTGGGCATGGCCGCGTTCGAGGTGGGGCAGAAGCAGGGCGCCGCCATGGCCGGCGAAGCGAAGAAGCGCGGTTGGGACTGGAAGGACACCTACGCGGTGATCACCACCTACAACGAACTCGACACCGGTAAAAAGCGCACCGACGGCTCGGTCAAGTCCCTGGAGGAAGCCGGCCTGCCCAAAGACCACATCCTCTTCGCCCCGCTCAAGACCCTCGACGTGCCGGGCAGCATGGACGCCACCAACTCGGCGCTGGTCAAGCTGCCCAGCGGGGCGAAGAACCTGATCATCGGCGGGATGAACGACAACAGCGTGCTGGGCGGCGTGCGCGCCACCGAAAGCGCCGGGTTCGCCGCGGCCAATGTGATCGGCATCGGCATCAACGGCACGGACGCCATCGGCGAGCTGAAGAAACCCGACAGCGGCTTCTTCGGCTCGATGCTGCCCAGCCCGCACATGGAGGGCTACAACACCGCGAGCATGATGTTCGAGTGGGTTACCACCGGCAAGGAGCCGCCCAAGTACACGGCGATGGACGACGTGACGCTGATCACCCGGGACAACTTCAAGCAAGAACTGGAAAAGATCGGCCTGTGGAACTGAGGGCCGGTGGTTTTCCCCGGCGGCCCTTTCGACCGGGCCGCCTGACCTGATGAGGTGGTTATGCACGCGCAACTGAATAAACGACAACACAGCGCTGGCGCCAGTTTGTGTTTCAACGGCATCGGCAAGACCTTCCCCGGGGTCAAGGCGCTGGACGGCATCAGCTTCACCGCCCACCCGGGGCAGGTGCACGCCTTGATGGGCGAGAACGGCGCAGGCAAGTCGACCTTGCTGAAGATTCTCGGCGGCGCCTACACGCCCAGCAGCGGCAGCGTGCAGATCGGCGAGCAGAGCATGGCGTTCAAGTGCGCGGCCGACAGCATTGCCTGCGGGGTGGCAGTGATCCACCAGGAGTTGCACCTGGTGCCCGCCATGAGCGTGGCCGAGAACCTGTTCCTCGGCCATCTGCCGGCCCGTTTCGGGGTGATCGACCGTCGTGCGCTGCGCCAGCATGCGCTGGAATGCCTCAAGGGGCTGGCCGATGAAATCGATCCCGACGAGAAGCTCGGCCGCCTGTCCCTGGGCCAGCGCCAGCTGGTGGAAATCGCCAAGGCGTTGTCCCGTGGCGCCCATGTGATTGCCTTCGACGAGCCCACCAGCAGCCTCTCGGCCCGGGAAATCGAGCGCTTGATGGCGATCATCGGGCGCCTGCGGGACGAGGGCAAAGTGGTGTTGTACGTGTCCCATCGCATGGAGGAGGTGTTCCGTATCTGCGATGCGGTGACGGTGTTCAAGGACGGTCGCTACGTGCGCACCTTCGAGGACATGAGCGCACTGACCCACGACCAGTTGGTCACCTGCATGGTCGGTCGCGACATCCAGGACATCTACGATTACCGCCCCCGGCCCCGCGGCGCGGTGGCGCTCAAGGTCGATGGCCTGCTGGGGCCGGGCCTGCGTGCTCCGCTGAGTTTCCAGGTGCACCAGGGCGAGGTGCTCGGCCTGTTCGGCCTGGTCGGCGCGGGGCGTACCGAACTGCTGCGCCTGCTGGGTGGCCTCGAACGGGCAAGCGCCGGAAGCCTGGCGCTGTGTGGCGAGGCGCTGCACCTGCGCTCGCCGCGCGATGCCATCGCCGCCGGGGTGCTGCTGTGTCCCGAGGACCGCAAGAAGGAGGGCATCATTCCGCTTTCCAGCGTCGCCGAGAACATCAACATCAGCGCGCGCGGTGCCCATTCGAGCTTTGGCTGGCTGTTGCGCGGCGGCTGGGAGAAGGGCAACGCCGACAAGCAGATCAAGGCGTTGAAGGTAAAGACGCCCAACGCGGCGCAGAAAATCGTCTACCTGTCCGGCGGCAACCAGCAGAAGGCCATCCTCGGCCGCTGGCTGTCGATGCCGATGAAAGTCCTGCTGCTCGACGAACCCACGCGCGGCATCGATATCGGCGCCAAGGCCGAGATCTACCAGATCATCCATGACCTGGCGGCCAGCGGCATCGCGGTGATCGTGGTGTCCAGCGACCTGATGGAAGTGATGGGCATCTCCGACCGCATCCTGGTGCTGTGCGAAGGCGCGCTGCGTGGCGAAAAGAGCCGCGAACAGGCCAATGAATCCAACCTGCTGCAACTGGCTTTGCCGCGCCAACGCGCCGACGGCCTGGAGAACTGAAGAGGTGAACATGACAATTCAAGACAATGCGTTGCCGACGGCGCGCAAACCCCTGGACCTGCGTGGCCTGCTCGATAACTGGGCGATGCTGTTGGCGGCGGTGGGGATCTTCGTGCTCTGCACCCTGCTCATCGACAACTTCCTCTCGCCGCTGAACATGCGCGGCCTGGGCCTGGCCATTTCCACCACCGGCATCGCCGCCTGCACCATGCTCTATTGCCTGGCGTCCGGGCATTTCGACCTGTCGGTCGGTTCGGTGATCGCCTGTGCCGGGGTCGTCGCGGCCGTGGTGATGCGCGACACCGACAGTGTGTTGCTCGGGGTCGGCGCCGCGCTGTTGATGGGGCTGCTGGTCGGGCTGATCAACGGCATCGTGATTGCCAAGCTGCGGGTCAATGCGCTGATCACCACGTTGGCGACCATGCAGATCGTCCGTGGCCTGGCCTATATCTTCGCCAACGGCAAGGCGGTCGGCGTATCCCAGGAGTCGTTCTTCGTCTTCGGCAACGGCCAGTTGTTCGGTGTGCCGGTGCCGATCCTGATCACCATCGGCTGCTTCCTGTTTTTCGGCTGGCTGCTCAACTACACCACCTACGGGCGCAACACCATGGCCATCGGCGGCAACCAGGAAGCGGCGCTGCTGGCCGGGGTCAACGTCGACCGGACCAAGATCGTCATCTTCGCCGTGCACGGGGTGATCGGCGCGCTGGCCGGGGTGATCCTGGCATCGCGCATGACCTCCGGCCAGCCGATGATCGGCCAGGGGTTCGAGCTGACGGTGATTTCCGCCTGTGTGCTGGGCGGGGTGTCGTTGAGCGGCGGGATCGGCATGATCCGCCATGTGATCGCCGGGGTGCTGATACTGGCGATCATCGAAAACGCGATGAACCTGAAAAACATCGACACCTTCTACCAGTATGTGATCCGCGGTTCGATCCTGCTGCTGGCGGTGGTCATCGACCGCATGAAACAACGCTGATCCAGGGGGCTTTATCAGGGGCATGCCGACGTCGCCGGACCACTGCCTTGCCGGGTCGGCAGGGCAGTGGTGGCTACCGCGCTTCAGTCGGCGGAGAACTTCAGGACGGTGTCCTGGCTGTAGACCTGGCCGGGGTTCAGCCGGGTGCTGGGGAAGTCCGGCTGGTTGGGCGAGTCGGGGAAGTGCTGGGTCTCCAGGGTGAACGCGCCCCAGTGGCTGTAGGTCTTGCCCGCCTTGCCCTTGAGCGTGCCGTCGAGGAAGTTGCTGGTGTAGAACTGCACCCCGGGTTCGCTGGTGTAGAGCTGCAAGCGACGACCGGATTGCGGGTCGCGCACCTCGGCGGCGAGCTGGCCGACGTCGCCCTTGGCGTCGAGCACCCAGTTGAAGTCGAAGCCACCCTGTTTCGGCTCGGCGAACTTGAGCTGCGGATGATCGTCCTTGATGTGCTGGCCGATGGCGGTCGGTTGCCGGAAGTCCAGCGGCGTGCCGGCGACCGGGGCCAGTTCGCCGGTCGGAATCAGCTTGGCGTTGACCGGCGTGTAGTGGCTGGCGTGCAAGGTGGCGAGCTGGGCGAGCACATCGCCGTTACCGGCGCCGGCGAGGTTGAAGTAGCTGTGGTTGGTGAGGTTCAGCACCGTGGGTTTGTCGGTGGAGGCGCTGTACTCGATGCGCAGCTCGTTGTTGTCGTTGAGGCTGTAGGTGACCTCGACCTGCAGGTTGCCGGGAAAGCCCATTTCGCCGTCTTTGGACAGGTAGCTCAAGGTCACCCCGACAGCGTCCTTGCGCTTGATCGGCCGGGCCTTCCAGACGCGCTTGTCGAAGCCCTGGGCGCCGCCATGCAGCGAATTCGGGCCGTCGTTGAGGGGCACCTGGTAACGCTGGCCGTCCAGCTCGAACGCCCCGCCGGCCAGGCGATTGCCGTAGCGGCCGATGGTGGCGCCGAAGAACGCGGTGCCGCGCTGATAGCCCTGGACGTCGTCGAAGCCCAGGACCACGTCGTCGAAGGCGCCGTTCTTATCCGGCACCTTCAACGATTGCAGGACCGCGCCATAGGTGATGACCGTGGCTTGCAGGCCATGGCTGTTGCGCAACACATATTGCTCGACAGCGCTACCGTCGAGGGTCGTGCCAAAGGCTTTGTGTTCGCTGGACAGGCCCGCGGCCTGGGCGCCGAGGCTGGCAAGCAGCAGCGACAGGCCGAGGCCGGAAAGCCGGTAGGGGGAGTGCGGCATGGTTGAACTTCCTTTTGTTGTTCTGAATGGAATAGTTCTACTAATTTGCATTTTTTCATTGTTGCTCCCACAAATTTATCGCTTTGATTGGCTTTTTTACAATATAAAATAAGACTAATTGGTCGGCGCAGCAGAGATACCGGAATGCTTCGCTGGCCCGAACAGAAATGATCACTGCGCAGGAACCGTCATATGAACAATGAGAAAGGGGCTGGCATGCAGGCTGTGTACGCGGATCTCAACGGCAAGACCGTATTGATTTCCGGTGGCGCCTCGGGAATTGGCGAAGCCCTGGTTTGCGCCTTTGCCCAGCAAGGCGCCAGGGTCGCATTCGTGGACATGGCGCAAAGCCAGGGCGAGGCGTTGGCAGCCCGGTTATCGGCGCAGGGCCATTGCGTGGCGTTCGCGCCCTGCGACGTCACCGACGAGGCCGCTTACCAGGCCGCGATCGAGCGTTTTGCGCAGACGCTGGGGCCTGTCACGGTGCTGGTGAACAATGCCGCCAATGATGTGCGGCACAGCCTGGAGGAAGTCGACTCTTCGAAATTCGACAAGCTGATCTCGGTCAATCTCAAGCACGCCTTTTTCGCCAGCCAGGCGGTGGTGCCGATGATGAAGGCCGCCGGCGCCGGCAGCGTGATCAACCTGGGTTCCATCGGCTGGATGATGGCCTCCAGCGGGTACCCGGTCTACGCGGCCAGCAAGGCGGCCACCCACGGTCTGACCCGGGCCCTGGCGCGGGAATTGGGGCCCTGGCGGATCCGGGTCAACACCCTGGTGCCCGGCTGGGTGATGACCGAGAAACAGCTGGCGTTGTGGGTGGATGATGCCGCCCGCGAGCTGATCAGCCGCAGCCAATGCCTGCCGGGCAGCGTGGAGCCCGGGCATATCGCGCAGATGGCGCTGTTCCTGGCGTCCGATGCGTCCGCCATGTGCTCGGCGCAAAACTTCATCGTCGATGGCGGCTGGGTATAGCACCCGGCGAACGACGCCGTGGCCTTGCCAGAATGGTGGCGCGGCGTCGGCGAGCGGGTGCTCAAGTTCATCGGCCTTCGATACGCAGCGGCAGGCTGTCGATCACCTGCGACAGCGCTTGCTCCAGTTCCGCCTCTTCTTTTTTTACCAGTTCCGGGCTTCTTCGGCGTTGCCGGTATTCGCTGGGGCTGGCGCCCGCGAACTGCTTGAAGGCGCGGGCAAAGTAGGACGGGTCCTTGAAGCCGACTTCATAGCCGATGCTGGTGATGGGCATCTGGCTGTTGTCGAGCAGATTCTTGGCGCAATCCATGCGTTTGCTCAGGATGTAGTCCATGAACCCCAGGCCATGGACCTCCTTGAACAGCCGGCTGAAGCGAAACGTGGTCATGCCACAACGTTTGGCCAGCTCTTTCTGGTCGATGCTTTCACGAAAATTCTGCTCGATGTACAGCAGCACATCGCTGAGTGCCTGATGTTTCTGGTGCTCTACGGTCAGCCGGATGCTGTCCGGCAGGGACGGGCCGTGTTCGATCTGCAGCGTCTTGTTGCCGGGGCCGCCGTTGTGGCGCAGTTCGTAGAGCTGCTTCAGCGCATGCAGGAAGCGCCGGATCTCGGCACTCGAGAGCGGGAGCACCATGTATTCCCAGACCCGCGAACGCATGGCCCAGACCGCAAGTTCTTCGGAGTGCTGCACCGTGAACATGGCGATGGGAATGGAGGGAATCTTGTGTTTGATCTCCAGCAGCAGATTGAGCCCCGGCATGTCCGGGCGGTCATAGTGCATGCAGATCATGTCCGGTACGGGATGAGTGTCCTTTTCGGGCAGAGACGCGTCTTTCGACACCCGGCAATCGCAGGCTGGGCGAAACAGCGCGATCAGTTCTTCAGACGATCGGTCGCGCGTGAGGTCGAACCATAACAGAGAGGGTTTCTGGGCCGACTCAGGTTTCATTTCCTTATTCCTTCCTGGTGTCTCGCTGTCACTTCCTGGGGTGTCAGTATCGCCATTGTGCTTTGCGGGCAAAGGATCAAGTTCTGATAGCGCTTCATAAATTTTCTTGATTACCTTCTATGTCTGACAGCGAGATAAGAGTCACAGGCAGCTCCTTGCTGTTGCGATCGCCTTTTCTTGCAGCACTGGGCACAGCTGAATCAATTTAGTGTTATATGAGAACAGTTCCTTTTATGAAAAAATCCATCTGCCAGGTTTAGTTTCACTGGAGTTTCTTTGCTGTCTTGCCAAGTGGCGCAAAAAAGTCCTAGAAACCGGCAATAAACTCCTAACTCTTTGTGTTAGCCCCTGACTAGGATTCAGTCAGGCGGCACAAATACTGATCGCCTTAAAGCAACTTTTCTTATATGAGGTGAACAAGATGAAACTGCAAACAATCAAAACCTCGGTTCTGGCCTTCATCAAGGATGAAGATGGTTTGACCATCGTCGAGTATGCCGTGGCCGGTGGCCTGATTACGCTGGGCGCCGTTGCCGCGTTCGTGACCCTGGGCGGCAACGTGGCCACCGCCATTACCAGCCTGGGTTGCGCTGTTCAGGGCCAGGTGTGCTAACGACAGCCGTTGTGCCGAGTCCTCGGTCCTGGGCTGGAGCTGCTTGTTGCTCGTACGCAGCCAGACTTCTCGGGTCTGGCTGCGATGAGCGGTTTCCCTCGGGCTGAGGCCGTACCTGTGGTCCATGTGTGTTTTCCCACCTTTTCTGTCTACTCTCGCCTGGACAGATGGAGCCTCCGCAATCGGTATGTGCAGTCAGCGCACAGTACATGATGGATGGCTCCAGTCTTGGTCTCGAGCGAGATCAAGTCGCGAGTGATCCTTTGGCCGAGCACGGCTCCATCGCTCTGCAGCGGCCTGCAAATTCTCTTTGCAGCTTCTGGAGTATCGTCGCTGTATTGCTCGCGTGAAGATCAAATCCTGATATGAAAACCCTGGGTTACTTCGTTTCGCACTATGGTTTTTTTGCAACAAACATGGCCGGGGCTTTTGTCTTTGTCGGCTGTGGCTTCGGCCGGTCTCGCGTCGAGGGCGAGATTGTTTCAAGGCGGCTCTTCAATTATTCCTTCCTTAGATAAGCCACCTGTTCCTTGGGGATGTGCTGTTCCTGGTGTTTTTTTGCATCTTTCAACAACAGCAATAAAGTCCTAACGATCAGCAAAAAACTCCTAACCCTTCCAATGTTCCCCTGACTAATGTTCAACCAGGCAGTACGAGAGTGCTGCTCTTACATAAAAACACTTGAGTGAGGTGGGAAAATGAATCTGCAATCGATCAAGACTTTGGTTATCAAGTTCGCCAAAGACGAAGACGGCCTGACCATTGTGGAATATGCCGTGGCCGGTGGCCTGATCACTTTGGGCGCTGTTGCCGCATTTATCACTTTGGGCGGCAACGTGGCCACTGCCATCACCAGCCTGGGATGCGCAGTCCAGGGTCAAGTCTGCTAACACCAATTTCCACCGAGGGCTGCAGTCATGGGCAAAGAGCAATTGTTCGTTGTTGCATTGATGCTGGGACTGCTGGGGATTGCGGTGGTGAGCGATCTTCGTCGCCACCGTATTCCCAACCTCTTGGTGCTGTTGGGGCTGGGACTGGGGATGGCCGGCCAGGTCTATTCCTCAGGCGTCATCGGGTTTGGTTATGGACTGCTGGGCATGTCGATCGGTTTTGTCGTTTTTCTTCCCCTGTACGCCTTTGGCGGGATGGCAGCCGGCGACGTCAAGCTCATGGCCATGGTTGGCACCTTTCTCACTCCGCAGCACGCCCTCTGGGCTGCGTTTTTCAGCCTGATTGCCGGCGGCGCGTGCGGGGTACTGATTGTGTTGGTACGTGGTCAGGTTCAACAGACCATGGGGCGCTACTGGCAGATGGTGAGAGCCAAGGCCTATTTTCCGCCGGCGGATGATGAAGTGGCCGGCAAACCCTTTCCCTATTCGGTTGCGATCCTGCTCGGCACATTGGCCAGCTTTCTCTGGTTGCCCCTTGGCCAGTAGCTCAGGAGAACATTATGTACGCCATCAGTAACAGCCGTCCGACCGGCAATGACCGGGAAGCAGTGCAGCGACTGGCTCCACAGCCACGCACGATCCTCGAGACCGGGCTGGCGGACAATTTCCTCGGAGACCTGGTCTGCAAGCATCTGCACGATGCGGGCGTACTGGACATGCCCCGACTGGTAGAGCGCCTGGCGCTGACGGGGGCGGTGGTTGAAGAGGTCCTGACCTTCCTGCGCCAGGATCATCGGGTCGAGATCCTTGGCCAGGCCGGTGGCCAGGGCTTGCGCTACGGGCTGACCGAGCGCGGCCGCAATGCTGCCCGCGATGCCTTGTCGCGCAGTGGCTATATCGGCGCGGCGCCCTTTCCGGTGAGCGCCTACCGCTCGCTGCTCAAGGTACAGACCATTCACCATGGCCGTATCAGTGCCCGGGACATGCAGGCGTCCTTCGGCTCCATGGTGCTGGCGCAGAACATGCTCGATCAGTTGGGCGTGGCCCTGAATTCCGGGCGCGCCATCATGATTTACGGGCCGGCGGGGACGGGCAAGACCTATGTCAGCAGCCGGTTGATCCGGCTGTTTTCCGAGTCCGTCTGGGTGCCCCATGCAATTGCGATCAACGACGCGGTGATCGAGATCTACGACCCCCAGGTACACCGACGCCTGGATGTCGGCGATCCGCAGAACAGCCTGATGCTCAACGAAGGGATCGACCGCCGGCTCCTGTGCTGCGAACGGCCGATCATCATCACTGGCGGCGAGCTGACCATGGAACAGCTGGATATCCGCTACGACCCCTTCACTCGCCAGTACCAGGCGCCGTTGCAGCTCAAGGCCAGCAATGGCCTGTTCGTCATCGACGACATGGGGCGCCAGCGCATGGCGCCCGCGGAATTGCTCAACCGCTGGATCGTGCCGATGGAGGAGAAACGCGACTTCCTCAACCTCGGCGGCGGCCGGCACTGCGAGTTGCCGTTCGACCTGATCCTGGTGTTTTCCACCAACCTGAACCCGTTGGAACTGGCCGACGAGGCGTTCCTGCGGCGCATTGGCTACAAGCTGCAGTTCGGCTACCTCAAGCCCGAGGAGTACGAACGTATCTGGATTCAAGAGACAGAGCGCCTGAACATCCAATACGACCCGCTGCTGTTGCGCTACGTCCTGGATGAGCTCTATGGCGCTGAAAACATGCCGCTGGTGCCTTGCCACCCACGGGATCTCTTGAGCATGGCGCTCGATCGCCAGCGTTATGTGGGCGCCAGCGGACCACTGTCAACCCTGGAACTGGAATGGGCCTGGCACAGCTACTTCGTCCAGCTCGATTTTCTTTGAGTAAGGAGATTTCGACATGAGTTCTCGTACTTTCACTCTGGTGGCCTTGTCCGTGGTCCTGGGCCTGGGCGCCGCATGGATGGCCAACACCTGGCTCAATGCAAGGCTCAATGCCACCCCCGACGACAACCAGCAGAACGTGGTGGTGGCGACCGTGGAAATCGCTTTCGGGCAAATGGTCGAGCCACAGCAGGTCGCGCTGGTCCGCATGCCCAAGGAGACCGTGCCCGAAGATGCTTTCGACGCGACCGAGAAGGTCGTGGGCAAGATCGCCACCTTCTCCATGCTGCGCGGCGACATCCTGCGTGGTGCGCGCCTGGCCGAACACCTGGGCGGCAGCACCCTGGCGTCGCTGATCGAGCCCACCAAGCGTGCGATCTCGGTCCGGGTGGACGACGTGGTCGGCGTGGGTGGGTTCCTGTTGCCGGGTAACCGGGTCGATGTGCTGGCTACCCGGCAGACCGGCAATACCGGCGACGCCGAATCCAAGACCATCCTGGAAGACCTGCGGGTGCTGGCGGTGGACCAGACGGCCAGTACCGACAAGACCCAACCGGTGGTCGTGCGCGCCGTGACCCTGGAAATGACCCCCCAGCAGGCCGAGGAACTGGTCAAGGGGATGGCGGCCGGCAAGCTGCAACTGGCCCTGCGCAACCCGCTGGACAACCAGAAGCAACCGGCGATGGTCGAGCCGGTCGCGATGATCCAGGAAGTGCCTGCCCCTCCCGTGGTGCGGCCGATTGTCCGGCGTCGTGCCAGCGGCGATAGCGGGATCACGGTGATCCGCGGGATCGAGGTCAACGTTGTGAAGTCCCAGCTGTAAATGATCGGGTACGACATAGACGAACAATGAGGGCTTGATGATGAGTGCGCGTATCCAACAGCCATTGAGTGCATTTCCTCGGCAGCAGCGCGGCGCAATGCTTGTACTGGTAGTGATTGCCCTGGCCGCGATGCTGCTAATGGGGGCCCTGGCGCTGGATGGCGGCCATATGCTGGTGAACAAGTCCCGCCTGCAGAATGCGGTGGATGCGGCGGCGCTGAGCGGTGCCAAGACGCTCAGCACGGTCATGGGCACGACAGGGGCCGCGAGCCTGACGCAGACCGCTGCGCTCAATACCCTGACCCTGAATGCCAGTGCCAGCGGCAATCAGGAACTGGCCGCCGCCATCGGCAACAATGTCGGCGGTTTTGCCACGGTGGAATTGGCGTCCACTGTCTATGGACCTTTCTCTTTCCCCGGGCCGGCCAATGCGAGCTATGTGCGGGTGACGGTCACCAACTATTCCCTGGCCGGATTCTTCTGGGGCGTCTTTCAGACCCTGGGCAATGGCGTCGGTAACAAGTTCGTGAGCGCGGTCGCTACCGCCGGGCCAAGCCCCGCCAGCCCTTGCGACCTCACGCCGCTGATGGTGTGCGGCGATCCAACGAAAAACAACCCGTCCACCGGGATGTTCTGGGGGTTCCAGTTCGGCGATCCGCAGGTGTTGAAAACCGCCGCAGGCAACAGCTCGCCGATTGGCCCCGGCAACTTCCAGCTGCTCGATTTCGGCTCGGGCGGCAGCACGGTCAGGCAGGGGCTGGCAGGCGGTATCAGCCAGTGCAACAGCGTCGGTTCGAATGTCCAGACCAAGCCGGGGAACACCGTCGGGCCTGCCTCGCAGGGCCTCAATACGCGCTTCAACGAGTATTCCGGCGGTCTCAAGGCGGCGGACTATCCACCGGACCTGGTGATCACGGTCAACCAGAAGTCGTTCACTTACGACGATGCGCTCAAGCAGATCCAGTACAACAATCAGGCGGTTACCTCGAGCAGCGGCAATTTGTCCGCGGCCGGCAGCGCCTTGTACGACTACCACGACTGGGTCCAGGACTCCGCCAGCTGCGTTGCCGGTAGCGGCGGTGGCTGCCAGAACGGCGGGGCGTTCGAACGGCGGATCATCAAGATCGTGATCGGTGACTGTTCGGGCAAGAACGACGGGGCGTCGTCGATACCGGTGCTGGGTTTCGGTTGCTACTTCGTCCTGCAGCCTGCATCGCAACAGGGCAATGAGTCGCAGATATTCGGTCAGTTCCAGAGTGTGTGCGAAGGCGACAACGTGCCTGGTCCCAACCCGGCCAATACCACCGGGCCGCAGATCATCCAGCTGTACAAGACCTATATCGACAACAGCCAGACGCCAAGTACCGACTCTTAGGAGGCTTTATGGGACGCACAGGATTCAGGTCGCCGCGCAACCAGGGTGGGTTGGCGATGGTGGAGCTGGTGTTGACGCTGCCGCTGCTGCTGTTGCTGATGCTGACCTTCGCCGAGTTCGGCCGCATGTTGTTCCAGTACAACAGCCTGATGCAGGCCAGTCGCGACGCCGGGCGTTATGTCGCTGACAAGGCGTGGAACGCCACCCTCGGCAAGCTCGACCTGAGCGGCACGCTGCAGGCCCAGGCCAAGAACGTCGCTGTCTATGGCGTGCCCGCCAACCCCAATGGTTACCCGGCGGTGGTGTCGGGGCTGACGCCGGCGAATGTCACGGTCACCGCGGTGGGGGCCGAGCATGTCCAGGTCAGCATTACCTACACCTATGTGCCGGTGATCGGCAGTGCCTTGCCCGTCTTGTATGGCAGCAACGTGCCGCTGGGCCTGGCCTTGACTTCCACTGTCGTCATGAGGGCCTTGTGATGAACGTCAAAGGTATGCGGGGGCTGTACACCGTCGAGTTCGCGATCACCAGCCTGGTGCTGTTCACCGTGTTGTTCGGTGTACTGGAAATGGGCCGGCTGTACTTCACGGTCAATGCCCTGAATGAAACCGTGCGTCGCGGCGCCCGCCTGGCGGCGGTGTGCGATATCGCCGATCCGGTGATTCTGCGTCGGGCGATGTTCAACGCTTCCACCGACAGCGGTCCGAGCAGCCTGCTCAATAACCTGACGTCCGCCAACCTGAACCTGGTTTATCTGGACGCCAATGGCGCGGTAGTCGCCAACCCCAACGATCTGAGCGGCAGCAACGGCTTTGTCGCCATTCGGTATGTCCAGCTACAGGTATCCAATTTCAGTTTCAATCTGCTGATTCCTGGGTTCAACGGGGTGTTTGTTCTACCGGTATTCAGGTCGACCGTGCCACGTGAAAGCCTCGGTCGGCAGCCCCAGGCAGCAGTCACACCGGAGATCACACCATGTTGAGTACCCGAGAAGCGCCCGTCGTCGCTGCTGCTACTGAAAAGCAAGGCAAACGCCTGCTGATCAGTGGGCGCGACGCGACGACCTTGAATCATCTGAAAGCGTTGAGCCAGGGGCTGCCGAATCTGCAGGTCAGCACTCGCCTGGTGAGCAACGGGCATACCGATCCGCTGTATGGGCTGGAGCAGATGCCCGACTTCCTGCTGTTGCGCGTCAGCCATCTGTGGCGTGAAGAACTGGCGGCCTTGTTGCAGCATCCGCTCAAGGAACGGCCACCGCTCCTGGTCTGCGGTCCGCTGGATGAGCGCGAGGGCATGCGCCTGGCGATGCAGGCCGGCGCCCGGGACTTTCTCCCCGAGCCAGTCGCGGCAGAAGAGTTGCAGGCGGCCATCGGCCGTATGCTCATGGAGGCCAATGCGGAGCTGGGGATCGGTGGCAAGGTGATTGCGGTGATGAATGCCAAGGGCGGTTCGGGAGCCTCGATGCTCGCTTGCAACCTGGCGCATCAGCTTGCCACCCGCGGTGGCAGGACCCTGCTGCTGGACCTGGACCTGCAGTTCGGCAGCGTGGCGCATTGCCTGGATGTGGTGCCTACCCACAGCCATGTGGATGTGCTGAAGCAGGTCGAATCCCTGGACAGCATCGCCTTGCGTGGCTATTGCAACCACTTCAGCCCGACCTTGCATGTACTGGGCGGGCGTACCGGGGAGCTGTGCCTGACGCAGGATGTGCACCTGGATCAGCTGGAAAAACTGTTGCGTCTGGCCCGTGGGACCTACGACTGGGTGGTGGTGGATCTGCCACGGCAGATCGATCACCTCACCGGCGTCACGCTCGAACAGGCCGATCGCATCTACGTCGTGTTGCAGCAGAGCCTGAGCCATCTGAAGGACGGCACCCGCCTGACCCGCATCCTGCGCGACGACCTGAACGTGCAGAGCAACCGGATACAGGTGGTGGTCAACCGCTACAACAAGACCTCGCCGGTGAGCCTCAAGGATATTGCCGATGCCCTGCGCTGCCCGAACCCGCAAACCCTGCCCAATGACTATGCGGTGGTCAGCGAGAGTCAGAACACCGGTGTGCCGCTTGAGCTGCACGCTCCACGTTCGGTTGTGACCCTGGCGCTGCGCGAGCTGACCCAGAACCTGATCGGAATCGAGGTCGCCGAGAAGAGTTTGTTCAAACGTACCTTCAATCGTCTGTTCGGAGGCTAGGCCATGCTCAGCGACTTTCGTAATCGCCTGCGTCAGCAACCCGGCAAACAGGCACCGGCAGAGGCGCAGGACGCGTCCCTCGACAGTAAAGAGTGCGCCAGCGTGCTCATGGCCTGGGAGGCCAGTGTGCCGGACCTGCTCTATGAAACCAGGACCAAGCTCGGCTCGATGGAGGCCGAGTGGCGGGAAAAGATCTACCAGCAGTTGCTCAAGGTCATGGACCTGTCGCTCCTCGACTCCCTGGAGCCGGCCGAGGCCGGGCGGCAGATCCGCGACATCTGCCAGCGCTTGCTCGATGAGCATTCGGCGCCGGTCAATGCCAGCAGCCGCCAGTTGATCCTCAAGCAGATCGCCGACGAGGTGCTCGGCCTCGGGCCTCTGGAGCCGCTGCTGAATGACGCGAGTGTGTCCGACATCCTGGTCAACGGTCATGCCTCGGTGTATGTCGAGCGCTTCGGCAAGCTGCAACGAACGGATGTGCGTTTTCGCGACGACCAGCACCTGCTGAATATCATCGATCGCATCGTTTCCAGCCTGGGGCGGCGCATCGATGAGTCCTCGCCGCTGGTGGACGCTCGCCTGAAGGACGGCTCGCGGGTCAACGCCATCATTCCACCGCTGGCCATCGACGGACCGAGCATGTCGATCCGCCGCTTCGCCGTGGATTTGCTCAACACCGAGAGCCTGGTGCAGATGGGCACCCTGACCCCGGGCATCGCCCTGATGCTCAAGGCCATCGTCCGCGGCCGGTTGAATGTCCTGATCTCCGGAGGGACCGGCAGTGGCAAGACCACCATGCTCAACGTGTTGTCCAGTTTCATTCCGCACAACGAGCGGATCGTGACCATCGAGGACTCGGCCGAGCTGCAACTGCAGCAGCCCCATGTGGTGCGCCTGGAAACCCGGCCGTCGAACATCGAGGGCCGTGGCGAGGTGGGCCAGCGGGAGCTGGTGCGCAACAGCCTGCGTATGCGGCCGGACCGCATCGTGATCGGTGAGGTGCGTGGCGCCGAGGCGCTGGACATGTTGACGGCGATGAATACCGGCCACGACGGCTCGCTGACCACCATCCACGCCAACACCGCCCGCGATGCCCTGGGACGGATCGAGAACATGGTGTCGATGACGGGGGCGACCTTTCCGATCAAGGCCCTGCGTCAGCAGATCGCTTCGGCCATCGGCGTGGTCATCCAGCTGGAGCGGCAGGAAGACGGTACGCGGCGGCTGGTCAGCGTGCAGGAAATCAACGGCATGGAAGGGGAAATCATCACCATGACCGAGATCTTCGCTTTCGTGCGCAGTGGCCTGGGCGAGAAAGGCGAGGTACTGGGCGAGTTCCGCCCCACCGGCATGGTTCCGGCATTTCGCGATGTGCTGGCCAAACGGGGCATCGAGCTGCCGCTCAGCCTGTTCCGGCCAGACTGGATGGAGGGCTAGTCATGAATCAAGTCCCCAGTGAATTTATCCTGGCGTTTCTCGGCATGGTGTTCACCGCCATATTCCTGCTCAGCCAGAGCGTGGCGGTGCCGGTGTTCGGCGAGGCCGGCAAGGTGCGCAAGCGTATTCGCAGCCGCCTCGACCTGCTGGAGCGGGCCAGTAACCTGGAGAACATGCAGTCGGTACTGCGCCAGAAATACCTGCGTCGCCTGTCCCCGCTGGAGGCGCGCCTGGAGCAGTTGCCGGCGATGGAGGCCCTGGCGCAGATGATCGAGCAGGCCGGACACGAATACCGCGCCTATCGGGTGCTGATGCTCAGCCTGGTCCTGATGCTGGCGGCGGGTATGCTGCTGTGGCTGTTCACGCAACTGTGGTGGGTGGCGCTCCCGGCGGCGGCCGTGGCCTTCTGGCTGCCGGTGCTGAAGATCTCCCGGGACCGCAACAAACGCTTTGCCCTGTTCGAGGAGCAGCTGCCGGATGCACTGGATGCCATGTGCCGGGCGCTGCGTGCCGGACATCCGTTCAATGAAACCCTGCAATTGGTGGCCGACGAGCACAAGGGGCCGGTTGCCCACGAGTTCGGCCTGACCTTTGCCGACATCAACTACGGCAACGATGTGCGTCGGGCCATGCTTGGCCTGTTGGAGCGCATGCCGAGCATGACCGTGATGATGCTGGTGACCACTGTGCTGATCCATCGCGAGACGGGTGGCAACCTGACGGAGGTGCTGGATCGTTTGAGCAGCTTGATTCGCGGCCGCTTCCGCTTTCAGCGCAAGGTCAAGACGCTCTCGGCCGAAGGGCGCATGTCGGGCTGGATCCTGGTGGCGATGCCTTTTGTACTGGCGGCGGGGATTGTGATTTCGAGCCCGACCTATCTGCCTCTGCTCATCAATGAGCCGCTGGGACAGAAGATGGTGCTTGGCGCGTTTGTGGCGATGCTGCTGGGAATCCTCTGGATACGCAAGATCATCCGGATTCAGGTGTGAACACAATCACTCGTAGGGGGTGAGGTCATGGAGTATCTACTGAGCCTGATCAATCGTCTGGTCGGTAATGAACAACTGGCGCGCATGGTCTTTGCCGCAGCCATCGGCCTGAGCGTGCTGCTGGCCGTGGCCACCCTGGTGTTGCTGGTGCAGGGGCTACAGGACCCGGTGCACCGTCGTCTGCTGCTGATCAAGCGCGGCCATGGTGGCGATGGTCACCGGCAGGGGGCGCCGAGCAACCTGCAATTGATGCTGGAGCAGGTCGGCCAGCGTTTTGTCTCCGGTGAGCAGGAGCAGACCTCGGCGACCCGGACCTTGCTGACCCATGCGGGCTTTCGTTCCCCGGCCGCTGTCCAGATGTACTGGGCGGTGCGCCTGTTGACGCCATTGGTATTGGTGGCGCTGGCGGTCATGGCGCTGCCGCTGATACCGAAGGTATCGCTGCTGCTGGGGATGGGGCTGGTGATCCTGGCGCTGGGGGTGGGCTGGCTGGTACCGGCCATCTATGTCGACAGCCGCAGGAACGCGCGGATGACCCGTTTGCTCGTCGCCTTTCCGGATGCGCTGGACTTGATGGTGGTCTGCGTGGAATCAGGCCTTGCCTTGCCCCAGGCGATCGAGCGGGTGTCGGAAGAGATAGCGGTCAGCCAGCCTGAGCTGGCCATGGAGCTGGCACTGGTCAACTCCGAGATCCGCGCCGGGATTCCCAGTACCGAAGCGCTCAAGCATCTGGCCGAGCGTACCGGGCTGGAGGACATTCGCGGGTTGGTGAGCCTGTTGGCGCAGAGTATTCGCTTCGGGACCAGCGTGGGGACGACCCTGCGTATCTATGCCGAGGAGTTTCGTGACCGGCGCACTCAGCAGGCCGAAGAGAAAGCCGCGAAAATCGGCACCAAACTGGTGTTTCCGCTGATCTTCTGCCTGTGGCCAAGCTTCTTTCTGGTCGCCATAGGACCGGCGATCATCGGCGTCTTCAAAGTATTCGGGAAGTTATGAAAGAGGGGAGGGGCAAGGGCCATCGGCATGGATGGCATTGCCCCCTCTGAACTGAACGCCATCGCGATTCATTGTCACTTTGAACCACCCGAACTACCCGAACCTACGTACTCCTTGTAGTACTCGGGGATCGGGTGTTTGTAGTTGTCCAGCCAGCGCTGCAGGGTCAGTTCCCGTTCGCTGGGCGAGGCGTTCTGAGGAATGGGCGACTTGACCTGGTTACGACTCTGCAGCAGCAGCCAGGTTTCGGTCGGCTGTTGTGACAGGGAGGCCGGGCCGGGTTCGATAGCCTGGGTCACCAGCGGAAGAAGCAAGAGTCCCAGGCAGCTGAGCGTTTGGTATTTCATCACTACCTCTGCGTTATTGGTTGATTGACACTTGATGGCGACGAATCCGTAGCACTGACTGCCTGACCGTTAGCTGACTTCTTCACCGCGTTCCTGAGTTTTTCGGCCCGCTCCTTGGCGTTGGTGACTTGTTCGGGCTTCAGGCCGGCACGATTGACCAAGTCCGAGGCCTGTTTCCAGTTGCCTTGATAAATCAGCAAGGTCACCAGGTTGAGGGTTGCCAACTGATCGTCCTGTTTCAGCTCCATGGCCGTGAGGAACTCAAAGCGGGCTTGCCTGGTATCCCCCTGGTTGAGGTAGACCACCCCCAGATCGTTGCGGATCTTCTCGTCGGTGGGGGACAGGCGCGCCGCGCGTTTCAGATGTTCCAGGGCCAGAGCGTTATCGTGGCGTGACGCTGCCAGTTGACCCAGGCCATGCTCGCCTTCGGCGGCCAGGCAGGTGCTGAGCAGGCTGCGGTACAGCGGTTCGGCATCGCTCTGGCCGAGCTGGCGATAGACCTTGGCCTTGCGCATGCGGACCTGCGGCAGGTCTTCCGGCAGGCGTTGCAGATTGGCCAGGCCGGCGTGCAGCTTGCCTTCGCCGATCATGTCGTCGGCCAGGCTCAGCGACAGTTCCTGATCCGAATCCAGTTTGCTGCATGCCTGCTTCGACCAGGCACTGCTGCCGTTCGTGGCGCAGCCGCTGAGCATGAGCAGCCCCAACGCAGCAATGACTACTTTCATTTTTCGCTCCTGGAACAATCCGATTGTCGAGGAATGGCCAACACCGGACTTGCCGAGTCCGGTGTCATCGAGCCTGAGCGTGGCCAGCGACGAGCCAGAACCCTGGTTCATTGCGAAAGCCCGCTGGCGGCCTGGTCATAATTGCCGTTTTCCAGGAAGTACAGACGGAACCAGTTCGGGTCGTAGTTGCGCAGTGGCTCGCCAGGCAGTACCGGCAGCTTGGCGTTGACCGCCAGCGGTTGCACCAGATGCGGGGTGACGATCATCAGCAGTTCCTTCTCTTCGCGCCTGATCGAAGAATCACGGAAGAATGCGCCCAGGATCGGAATCTCTCCCAGGCCGGGGAACTTGCTCACGGCCGTGGTATTGGTGGTGCTGATCAGGCCGCTGATCACGAAGCTCTCACCGTCGGCCAGGGAGATGCTGGTGTCGGTGCGACGCACAACCAGGGCTGGCACCGAGATGCCGTTGACGGTAATCCCGTTGTTGAAGTCCAGTTCGCTGACTTCCGGGGCGACCTTCAAGGCGATGCGGTCATTTCCGACGATTGTGGGGGTCAGGGTCAGGCGAATACCGAATTCCTTGTACTGGATGGTAATACTGTCGCTGCCGCTGCTGGGGACCGGGATCGGCACTTCACCACCGGCCAGGAAGCTTGCGCTCTGTCCGCTCAGCGCCACCAGGCTCGGACGCGCCAGGGTGTAGGCAAACCCACTGCCTTCCAGGGCGTTGATCAGCCCAAGGACGTTACCGCCACCAAAGCCGATATTAAACTGGCCGTTGTTGAGCGGTATTCTCGGTGCGAGGCCACCGATATTGCCGGGCGTCACCGTCACCAACGGGACCGTGCCGGGGGAGCTGAACAGGAAGTTACCGCTCTTGCCGAAGATCGAGGTGCCGGCCTCTTTCAGCTTGGTGCGGCTGACTTCGACAAAGCGGATATCGGTCTGCACCTGGCTGGCCAGAGACGGGTCTTCGGAGGGGGGCAGTAGCGAACTGACCATCGAATGCGGGCCTTTGCCCTGGACGAACACCATGCTCTGGCGAGGTTCCTTGTCGCAGGCTGTCCAGACCATCAGGCTGGTGGCGCCGGGCGCAATGCCCGTCAGCAGGTATGAATCCCGCCCATTGAGATACACATCGGCAATTTTCGGGTCGCCCACGGCCAACCGGGTAATGGCGACGGGGGAGTGCATTATCGTCTGCTGACCCTCTCCCACTTCCACCGTCGACGGCAGTGGCTGCAATCCAGCGCAGTTATTTGATGCCGCCATGGCCATCCCGGTGGGGAGGCCAGCGATCATCAATGTCCACGCCACTCTCCTGAGCACCTGTACATAATCACTGTTCATGCACTGCTTCCTTGTTTGGGCTGGGAAAACCGCAAGGGCCGGTCAGCAGGGATCATTTCTCCGTCATCTGAACCAGAGCCCGCCAAGTGTTGCTGCAACCAACCAGCAGTTAGCTGTTTCTGTAACTGACGTTAGCGCAGAAAGATAAAATTGCTATGAAGTGTAAAAAAACGCTTGGTCGATCGAGGGGATTCGCCGCCGGGTCGAGGCTCGCCTGCCTGTAATGCTCAAAAATGGTGCGAGTGCGCATTGCGCGTCACTGAGCCGTTTGCGCTGAGGCGCTTCTGCAGAGGCTGCAATTTGTGGGCTTTCGTGCTGGGTCGAGCCGTGTGGCACGGGCGTGACACAGGTCAGAATCATCTTTTACATCAAGGGGATATTCTGTAGCCTTGCGCAGTTTCAACGCTGCACCTACCTGATGAATACTCACTCTCCCGGCGGTACCCTCAACGGGTCCGGAGCCGGGTGTATACTCGACTTTCGCGCATAAGCGCCCGCAGGTCTTGCGATCATGACGCACATTTCCGAACGCCTTCTGGTTCAGGCCCACCTTGACGCCAAGCAGCCCAAGCCGCTGACTGCCGCAGAAGAAGCCCATTACCGTGCCGCGATTGCTGCCGAGCTCAAGGCTCAGGACGCCGTGCTGGTGGCTCACTTCTACTGTGACCCGGTGATTCAGGCCCTGGCCGAAGAGACTGGCGGCTGCGTGTCCGATTCCCTGGAAATGGCCCGTTTCGGCAACGCTCACCCGGCCAAGACCGTGGTGGTCGCCGGTGTCAGGTTCATGGGCGAGACGGCGAAGATCCTCAACCCCGAGAAACGCGTGCTGATGCCCACCCTGGAGGCCACCTGCTCCCTCGACCTGGGGTGCCCGGTGGAAGAGTTCTCGGCGTTCTGCGACCAGCATCCGGAACGCACTGTGGTGGTCTATGCCAACACCTCGGCAGCGGTCAAAGCCCGTGCCGACTGGGTGGTGACCTCCAGTTGCGCCCTGGAAATCGTCGAAAGCCTGATGGATAACGGCGAAACCATCATCTGGGGGCCGGACAAGCATCTGGGCACCTACATCCAGCGCCAGACCGGTGCCGATATGCTGCTGTGGGACGGTGCCTGCATCGTTCATGAAGAGTTCAAGTCCAAGCAGCTGGAGGACATGAAGGCGCTCTATCCCGATGCGGCCATTCTGGTCCACCCGGAATCGCCGACCTCGGTGATCGAACTGGCCGATGCGGTGGGTTCCACCAGCCAGCTGATTGCCGCCGCGCAGCGTTTGCCGAACAAGACGCTGATCGTGGCGACCGACCGCGGCATCTTCTACAAGATGCAGCAGCTGTGCCCGGACAAGGTGTTTATCGAGGCGCCAACGGCCGGTAACGGCGCGGCTTGCCGCAGCTGCGCCCATTGCCCGTGGATGGCCATGAACACCCTGGAGCGCACCTTGCAGTGCCTGCGTGAGGGTAGCAACGAGATATTCGTCGACCCGGCGCTGATTCCCCAGGCCATTCGCCCGCTCAAGCGCATGCTCGATTTCACCCAGGCCGCGCGGATGAAGCTGGCGGGCAATGCCTGATCGCCTTCGACAAACGCACAAAAAAACGCCCCGACATTCGGGGCGTTTTTTTGTGTGGCGGATTATTTTTTCTGTTTGGGGATGCGCACGATCTGGCTGGACGAGTAGATGTCGTGCCAGCTGCGCTTCTGTTTGTCCACCAGGACCCAGATGAAACCCAGCCCGGCGCATAGCCAGGAAGCGATCGAGACCATGAAGCGCAGGAGGGCCTGCCACAGGCTGATGCTGCTGCCGTCGGCGTTTTGCACGCGAATGCCCCAGACCTGCATGCCCAGGGTCTGGCCGGAATGGGTCCAGAACTTGGCGAAGAAGGCGAACAGCACGAACAGCAGGACGGTCGAGTAGAGGGGATCGCCGTCCAGGGCGCCGGATTCGGTCAGGGTGCGCATCCGGGTTTCACCGAGGATCTGCAGCTGGATGAACTTGTAGATGCCGCCCGTGACGATCAGCAGTGCGGTGCACAGCAGGAAATCGTAGAACATCGCTGCCAGACGACGGCCCAGGCCAGCGGCGGGAAAATCGCCCTGGGGGGTTAGCAGGTGCTTTGGCATCACAGGCCTCTCGATCGAAGAAAGAAGCCATTTTACGGAATTGCGCGCACAAAAAAGCCCCTGATGTCAGCATCAGGGGCTTTTTCGTTACAGACGATCAGCCTTCGGCTTGAACTTCGTCAGCCTGCATGCCTTTTTGGCCCTGCACAGCGATGAAGGTCACTTTCTGGCCTTCTTTCAGGCTCTTGAAGCCGTTGCCCTGAATAGCGCGGAAATGCACGAACAGATCCGGACCGCTTTCTGGAGTGATAAAACCAAAACCTTTCTCGTCGTTAAACCACTTGACGGTACCGCTCTGACGTTGGGACATTTCTTATTTCCTTTGACGCTAAAAAATTAATGACAGTCTCTTTCTCATGAAGGAGTACTGGGCTGGGTTGCAGGAAAGTAAGAGACGTCGAACGGGTTGTAGCAAACTTGTTGGCTACTGCCCAGGTCACGATTCCAAGCGACCCATGCAAACACAGTGGGGAAACTCTACGCCAACTATGGGAGAAAAAACAAGCCCTGCGAAACCCCGGTTTTCCTCAGCTTGCAGCTGTTTGCCGGAACTAGGCGTCTGGGCTTATTCGATAGAGTTGTTCAATTGTTTTCAACTGTTATAAGGCAAGTTCAATATCGAAAATATGCACTATTTTATGGCGGTTGCGTTACAGATTAGTGCACTTTTAACGCAACC
This sequence comes from Pseudomonas sp. GW531-T4, assembly GCF_017349615.1. NCBI lineage: Bacteria > Pseudomonadati > Pseudomonadota > Gammaproteobacteria > Pseudomonadales > Pseudomonadaceae > Pseudomonas > Pseudomonas sp. GW531-T4. The sequence goes on along the minus strand of NZ_JACMZT010000011.1, from coordinate 41,668 downwards.
GCGTTACTTATAGAAACAGTTGATCAACCGCGATAGTAGCGTTGTGCAACGAATGGCATTTTGCTTACAAGCATTGGCACCTTTTTCCCACGAACAATTGCCCAAACTGGCGTATCGAGTGCGACATAAGCGCTATCGATGTAACCCATGGCCAACGGACCGCCCAGGGTCGGACCAAAACCGCCGCTGCAAACACTGCCGATCACCTCGCCCGCTTCGTTGACGATTTCCGCGCCTTCACGCACCGGTGTGCGTTCCTGGGGCAGCAAGCCCACGCGCTTGCGCTGCACGCCATTGAGCTGTTGGGCGAACACCTGTTCCGCGCCCGGGAAACCGCCGGCCCGCGCGCCATCGGCACGACGTGGCTTGGAGATGGCCCACAGCAGGCTGGCTTCGATCGGGGTGGTCTGGCTGTTCATGTCATGGCCATACAGGCACAGGCCGGCTTCCAGGCGCAGCGAGTCACGGGCACCGAGGCCGATCGCCGCCACTTCCGGTTCGGCCAGCAGGGCGCGGGCCAGGGTTTCGGCGTCGGCCGCCGGCACCGAGATTTCGAAACCGTCTTCGCCGGTGTAGCCCGAACGGCTGACAAAACAGTCCACGCCCAGCAGCTTCACGCGGGTGAATTGCATGAACGTCATCTTCGCCACTTCCGGCGCCAGGCGCGCCAGCACGGTGACGGCCGCCGGGCCTTGCAGGGCGAGCAGGGCGCGCTCCTCGAACAGCGGCTCGATGCTGCACGCCTGGCCAATGTGCTGGCGCAGATGGGCCAGGTCCTGCTCCTTGCAGGCGGCGTTGACCACCAGGAACAGCTCGTCGTTGCCCAGGTTGGCGACCATCAGGTCGTCGAGGATGCCGCCGTTTTCATTGGTGAACATGGCATAGCGCTGCATGCCCACGGGCAGGTCGATGATGTCCACCGGCACCAGGGTTTCCAGGGCCTGGGCGGCATTGGCGCCGCTCAGGCGGATCTGGCCCATGTGCGAGACGTCGAACAGGCCGGCCTGCTCGCGGGTGTGCTGGTGTTCTTTCATCACGCCCAGCGGGTATTGCACGGGCATGTCGTAACCGGCGAACGGCACCATGCGCGCGCCGAGTTCGAGGTGCAGCGAATGCAGCGGGGTCTTCAACAGTGTTTCGGTGGACATGTTCAGCTCCTGGATAAACGTGAGATGCGTGTGTGCCTGCATCAGCACTCGATGATGTTGACTGCCAAACCGCCGCGGGCGGTTTCCTTGTATTTGCTTTTCATGTCGGCGCCGGTCTGGCGCATGGTGCGGATCACCTTGTCGAGGGAGACGAAGTGTTGTCCGTCACCCCGCAGGGCCATGCGCACGGCGTTGATCGCCTTGACCGAACCCATGGCGTTGCGCTCGATGCAGGGCACCTGCACCAGGCCGCCGATCGGGTCGCAGGTCAGGCCGAGGTTGTGTTCCATGCCGATCTCGGCGGCGTTTTCCACTTGTTGCACCGTACCGCCGAGCACTTCGCACAGGGCGCCGGCCGCCATCGAGCAGGCCACGCCGACCTCGCCCTGGCAGCCGACTTCGGCGCCGGAGATGGAGGCGTTTTCCTTGTAGAGAATGCCGATGGCGGCGGCGGTCAGCAGGAAACGCACCACCCCGTCTTCGTTGGCGCCGGGGATGAAGCGCATGTAGTAGTGCAGCACCGCCGGGATGATGCCGGCGGCGCCATTGGTGGGCGCGGTGACGACGCGCCCGCCGTTGGCGTTTTCTTCGTTGACCGCCAGGGCATACAGGTTGACCCAGTCCAGCACCGACAAGGAATCGCGCAAGGCCGCCTCGGGGTGTTTGCACAGCTGGCGGTGGAGGGCGGCCGCGCGGCGCTTGACCTTCAGGCCTCCCGGCAGGATCCCTTCATTGCGGCAGCCGGCATCCACGCAATCCTGCATCACTTGCCAGATCTTCAGCAGGCCGGCGCGGGTTTCCGCTTCCGGTCGCCAGGCGCTTTCGTTGGTCAGCATCACCTGGCTGATGGACAGGCCATAGGTGGTGCAATGGCCGAGCAAGTCCTTGGCGCTCTTGAAGGGGAAGGTCAGCTTGGTGGTGTCTTCGACGATGCGGTCGGCCCCCGCGGCGTCCTCGTCGACCACGAAGCCGCCGCCCACCGAGTAGTACTCGCGGCTGCGGATCTGCAACCCGGCGGCATCGAAAGCACGGAAGATCATGCCGTTGGGGTGGTAGGCCAGGGGCTTGCGGATCATGGCCAGGTGTTCTTTCTCGTTGAACGCGATGACGTGTTCGCCGAGCAGGGTCAAGCGTGCGCTGCTGCGTATTTCCTGCAGGCGCGCGGCGATGTTTTCGGTATTCACGGTATCCGGGTGTTCACCTTCCAGGCCCAGGAGCACGGCCTTGTCGCTGCCGTGGCCCTTGCCGGTGGCGCCGAGCGAGCCGTACAGCTCGACCTTGACGCAGGTGGTGGCGCCCAGCAGCCCGTCACGCCGCAGGCCTTCGACGAAGCGCGCGGCCGCGCGCATCGGGCCAACGGTGTGGGAGCTGGAGGGGCCGATGCCAATCTTGAACAGGTCGAACACGCTCAAGGACATGTTGGTTCTCCGGTTTCTTATTGTGTTGATCGGCACGCACGGGGGAAGCGGGTATTGCGGTTCGGTCTGGCCGGTATTCGTCGCCAGCCGCCTCGCTCCTACAGGTATACGCAGAAACCGTAGGAGCGAGGCTTGCCCGCGATGGACGGCGATGCCGTCTTAGGCGTCCTGATAGTTTTCGATCGACGGGCAGGCGCACACCAGGTTGCGGTCGCCGAACACGTTGTCGACGCGGCCGACCGGAGGCCAGTACTTGCCTTCGATCAGCGAGGCTACTGGATACACCGCCTGTTCACGGCTGTAGGGGTGCGACCACTCGCCAACGATTTCCGCCGCGGTGTGCGGGGCGTTTTTCAGCGGGTTGTCGTCCTTGTCCAGGCTGCCGTTTTCCACCGCGCGGATTTCTTCGCGGATGCGGATCATGGCGTCGCAGAAGCGGTCCAGTTCTTCCCTGGATTCGCTTTCGGTCGGCTCGATCATCAGGGTGCCGGCCACCGGGAACGACATGGTCGGGGCGTGGAAGCCGAAGTCGATCAGGCGCTTGGCGACGTCGTCGACGCTGATGCCGCTGCTGTCCTTGAGCGGGCGCAGGTCGAGGATGCACTCGTGGGCCACCAGGCCGTTGCTGCCGGTGTAGAGCACCGGGTAGTGCTCTTCCAGGCGACGGGAGATGTAGTTGGCGTTGAGGATCGCCAGCTGCGAGGCACGCTTGAGGCCTTCGCCGCCCATCATGCGGATGTACATCCAGGTGATCGGCAGGATGCTCGCGCTGCCGAACGGCGCGGCGCAGACCGCGCCTTCCTTGCGTTCCATGGCCGCGTGGCCCGGCAGGAACGGCGCCAGGTGCGACTTGACGCCGATCGGGCCGACGCCCGGGCCGCCACCGCCGTGGGGAATGCAGAAGGTCTTGTGCAGGTTCAGGTGCGACACGTCGCCGCCGAACTTGCCCGGGGCGCAGAGGCCGACCATGGCGTTCATGTTGGCGCCGTCGATGTACACCTGGCCGCCGTTGTCATGAATGATGCCGCAGATTTCGCGGATGCCTTCCTCGAACACGCCGTGGGTCGACGGGTAGGTGATCATCAGCGCGGCGAGGTGCTCGCGGTGCTCGATGGCCTTGGCCCGCAGGTCTTCGATATCGACGTTGCCACGGGCGTCGCAGGCGGTAACCACCACGCGCATGCCGGCCATGTTGGCGGTGGCCGGGTTGGTGCCGTGGGCGGACGAAGGGATCAGGCAGATGTCGCGACGGTCGTCGCCACGGCTCTGGTGATAGGCACGAATGGCCAAGAGGCCTGCGTATTCACCCTGGGAGCCGGCGTTCGGCTGCAGGGACACCGCGTCGTAGCCGGTGGCGGCGCAGAGCATGGCTTCCAGTTCGGACGTCAGTTGCTGGTAGCCGGCGCTTTGCTCGGCCGGAGCGAACGGGTGCAGGGCACCGAATTCGGCCCAGGTGATCGGGATCATTTCGCTGGCGGCGTTGAGCTTCATGGTGCACGAGCCCAGCGGGATCATGGTGCGGTCCAGGGCCAGGTCCTTGTCCGCCAGCTTGCGCAGGTAGCGCATCAGCTCGGTTTCCGAGTGATAGCGGTTGAACACCGGGTGGCTGAGGATCGCCGACTGACGCACCAGCGGCGCCGGGATACGGCTCTGTACGGTGCTGGCCAGCGCGGCGAAATCCGGCTGCGCCTGACCGTCGGCCAGCAGGCTCCACAGGGCCTCTACATCGGCCTGGCCGGTGGTTTCGTCGAGGGACAGACCCAGGCGTTCGGTGTCTATCACCCGCAGGTTGATGCGCTGGGCGCGGGCCTTGTCGTGCAGCGCCGAGGTGCGCGCGCCGGTGTGCAGGGTCAGGGTGTCGAAGAAGCTTTCCTGCTCGACCTTGATCCCCAGCTTGCTCAGGCCCTGGGCCAGGATCGCGGTCAGCTGGTGGATGCGCCGGGCAATCCGGGTCAGGCCTTTGGGGCCGTGGTACACGGCGTACATGCTGGCGATGTTGGCCAGCAGCACCTGGGCGGTGCAGATGTTGCTGGTGGCTTTCTCGCGACGGATATGTTGCTCGCGGGTCTGCATGGCCAGGCGCAGTGCCGGCTTGCCGAAACGGTCCACGGACACCCCGACCAGACGGCCCGGCATGTCGCGCTTGAACGCGTCCTTGGTGGAGAAGTAGGCCGCATGCGGGCCACCGAAGCCCAGTGGCACGCCGAAGCGCTGGGCGCTGCCGATGGCCACGTCGGCGCCGAATTCGCCCGGCGGGGTCAGCACGGTCAATGCCAGCAGGTCGGCGGCGACCGCCACCAGGGCGTTGGCGGCGTGGAAGCGCTCGGTCAGCTCGCGGTAGTCGAACAGGTCACCGTTGCTCGCCGGGTATTGCAGCAGGGCACCGAAGAACGGGCTGACGTCGGTCAGTTTGCGCTCGTCGCCGACCACCACGTCGATGCCCAGCGGCTCGGCACGGGTGCGCAGCACGTCGAGGGTTTGCGGGTGGCAATGGCTGGAGGCGAAGAAGGCGTGGCTGCCCTTGTTCTTGCTCAGGCGCTTGCAGAAGGTCATGGCTTCGGCGGCGGCGGTGGCTTCGTCGAGCAGGGAGGCGTTGGCGATCGGCAGGCCGGTGAGGTCGCTGATCAGGGTCTGGAAGTTCAGCAGCGCTTCCAGGCGGCCCTGGGAGATTTCTGGCTGGTACGGGGTGTAGGCGGTGTACCAGGCCGGGTTTTCCAGGAGGTTGCGCAGGATCGGCGACGGCGTGTGGCAGTTGTAGTAGCCCTGGCCGATGTAGGTCTTGAACAGCTGGTTCTTGGCAGCGATGGCCTTGATCGAGGCCAGTGCGTCGGCTTCGCTCTGCCCAGCGGGCAGGTCGAGGACGCTGGTGCCCTTGATGCTGTCGGGGATCACGCTGGCGCTCAGGGCTTCCAGGGAGTCGAAGCCCAGGCTGTTGAGCATGGCTTGCTCGTCGTCCTGGCGCGGGCCGATGTGGCGCGCGATGAATTCATTGGCGGTGCTCAGGTTGACTTGAGTCATGGCGGCTCCTCAGGCGTCGGCGTTGGCTTTGATCAGGCGGTCGTAGGCGTCCTGATCCAGCAGTTGGCCGACAGCGGCGGCGTCCGCGGGAATGAAGCGGAAGAACCAGCCTTCGCCCAGCGGGTCTTCGTTGACCAGCTCGGGGCTGGTGTCCAGGGCCGGGTTGGTTTCCACCACTTCCCCGTCCAGGGGCATGTACACGCCGCTGGCGGCTTTTACCGATTCCACGGTGGCGGCTTCAGCGCCCTTGTCGTAGGCCTGCAATTCCGGCAATTGCACGAACACCACATCGCCCAGGGCGTTTTGCGCGAAAGCCGTGATGCCGACGGTAACGCTGCCATCGGCTTCGGTACGCAGCCATTCGTGATCTTCAGTAAAACGCAACTCGCTCATGGAAACTCCTCAAGGGGCCAGATTCGTCTGGTGGACGCGATTGAATGCTCGTGCAAGGCCGAGCTGAATGGGTAAGCCCATAGCAAAAATGCGGCCAATGTTTTTAAGTTGTTATAAATCAATAAGTTATGAGTTTCTCCCGGCAGGCAAAAGTTGACAGCTGTAGCGAAATCGCTACAGCTGGAGCGTCAGGGAAAAGCCTATGGGGATCAAAGCCTTGCGTTGCGCCGATTACAACCGACTGTAGCGATATCGTTCCGCTGTAGCGCTTTCAGTACAGGTGGAGGTCGCTTTTCGCACTGTTTTTCTGTAGGAGCGAAGCTTGCTCGCGATGAGCCTGAGAGCGCTGCGCGGGCTCCAGGCACTGCGGCGCCGTTGAGATTTTTCGCGAGCAAGCTTCGCTCCTACAGAAGCAGAGCGGAAGCGACAGCCATCAGGCTTTCAGGGCTTGTTGGGAATGCCGTACTTGCGCAGGCGATGGGCGATGGCGGTGTGGGAGGTCTGCAGGCGGCTGGCCAGCTGGCGGGTCGAGGGGTAGTTGACGTACAGGCTTTCCAGCAGTGCCTTCTCGAACTCTTCGACGGCCTGTTCCAGGCTTTCGACTTCGGTGTCGTTCTGGCGTGCCACCGAGGTGCCGGCGATATCCAGGTCGCCGATGTCCACCAGGCTGCTTTCGCAGATCGCCGCCGCGCGGAAGATCACGTTCTGCAACTGGCGCACGTTACCCGGCCAGCGGTTGCCCAGCAGCGCCGGATAGGTGCCGGGCGCCAGGCGGCAGACCGGGCGCTGGATCTGCGCGCAGGCCTGCTGCATGAAATAGCGCGCCAGCAACAGGATGTCCTGGCCGCGCTCGCGCAGGGGCGGCACTTCCACATTCAGCACGTTGAGGCGATAGAACAGGTCTTCGCGAAAGGCGCCTTCGGCGACCATCTTTTCCAGGTCGCGGTGGGTGGCGCTGAGGATCCGCACATTGACCTTGACCTCACGGTCGCCGCCGACCCGGCGAAAGCTGCCGTCATTGAGAAAACGCAGCAGCTTGGCCTGCAAATAGGGCGACATTTCGCCGATCTCGTCGAGAAACACAGTGCCCTGGTTGGCCAGCTCCATCAGTCCCGGCTTGCCGCCGCGCTGGGCGCCGGTGAAGGCGCCGGGCGCATAGCCGAACAGCTCGCTTTCGGCGAGGTTTTCCGGCAGGGCGGCGCAGTTCAGCGCGAGAAACGGCGCGCCGTGCCGCGCACTGATGGCGTGGCAGGCCCGCGCCACCAGCTCCTTGCCGGTACCGGTTTCGCCCTGGATCAGCAGCGGTGCATCCAGCGCGGCGACGCGCTGGGCGCGGGCCTTGAGGGTACGGATGGCCGGCGAATCGCCGAGCAGGGCATCGAAGCCTTCGGCATGGTCGTGGTGCAGGGCCGACAGGCGCTCGCCGATGCGATTGGGCTGATACAGGGTCAGCAGCGCGCCGGCGTCGGTGATCGGCGTGGCGTCCAGCAGCAGGGTCTGGCCGTTGAGGGTGATTTCCCGCAGGGGCAGGCGAAAGCCCTGTTCCAGCAGGGTTTCCAGCAGCGCCGGGTCGTCGAACAGCTCGGCCACGCTTTCCCCGGCCGGCTCGCGGCCATACAGGGCGATCAGCGCCGGGTTGGCCAGCAGCACCTTGCCGGCGCTGTCCAGGGCCAGCACCGGGTCGGTCATCGCCGCCAGCAGGGCGTCGAGCTGCAGATGGCGACGCTGGCCGGGCAGGATGTCGACCACCGTCACCGCCTGCACGCCGCGCACGCTGAACAGCGCGTCGCGCAGCTCTTCCAGCACTTGTGGGCTGAGGGTCGGGGCGTCGATGTAGACGTTGGGCGGCACCATCTCCACCGCATCCAGGTTGAGGTTGCGCCCACCGAGCAGGGCCAGGACTTCCTGGGTGATACCGACGCGGTCGATAAAGCTGACGTGGATGCGCATGGGGCGGACAAGGGTTCTGGAAAACGGAGGGTGGCAAGTATGCCTTGGCGGACGCCATTGGTGAAATTCGCCGTGGCCACAGGCTTCTGTAGGAGCGAAGCTTGCTCGCGATGAACTAGAAGACACCGCGGCGGATCAGGCTACCCGCGTCATCCTTGACGACCATCGCGGGCAAGCCTCGCTCCTACAAGTCAGCGGGTAGGGGAAGCCCGCGACCCGCGGGCTGGGGTTACTCGAGATGTTCGGGTTTTACCGGGTCCCCGGATTTCACGTTCAACTGCACCCGCACATCCTCGAACATCGCGTCGTAGTGCTTGTGCACCGAACCGATGCTGCTCATTGCCTTGGGAATCCCGTACTTCTCGGCGATTTTCGTCACGTTGCTGGCGAAGTTGTACGCCTGATCCTTGGGCAGGAAGAAGGGTTCATCGACCGCTTTGCCCTGGATCGTTCCATGCATCTTGAACTGCATCCCCTTGCCTTCCTTGGGATCCTGCGCAACCTCGTAGTCGATGCAGATGTTGTAGCTGACATCGTCCTTGTTCAGCGCGTGTCGTTCGATGTGCAAATGACCGGGTTCGAACTGGGCCATGGTTCTCTCCTTTCAAGGCATGGGAGAGGGGCAGGCCTGGAACCTGCACCCTGAGTTTCTCTTATCGGTAGGTGATGCCCGGCTGGGCCGTGCTGATGCGCGTGCCGGCCTGGCCCTGGACGATCGCTTCGATGTCCGAGAGTGAACCGATCACTGCGACTTTTCCAGTATGGCGGGCGAACTCGCAGGCCGCCTGGACCTTTGGTCCCATGGAGCCGGCGGCGAAGCCGAGCTTTTCCATTTCGTCCGGGTGTGCCTGGGCAATGGCTTTCTGCGACGGCTTGCCCCAGTCGATAAAGGCCGCGTTGACGTCGGTGGCGATCACCAGCAGATCGGCCTCCAGCTGTTCGGCCAGCAGCGCCGAGCACAGGTCCTTGTCGATCACCGCCTCGATGCCCCTGAGCTTGCCATCCTCGCCATACATAGTGGGGATGCCGCCACCGCCGGCGCAGATCACGATACTGCTCTTTTCCAGCAGCCATTTGATCGGGCGGATTTCAAAGATGCGCTTGGGTTTCGGGCTGGCCACCACGCGGCGGTACTTGTCGCCATCGGGGGCGATGGCCCAGCCTTTTTCCTTGGCCAGTTTTTCCGCCTCTTCCTTGCTGTAGACCGGGCCGATGGGCTTGCTCGGGTTCTGGAACGCCGGGTCCTTGGCGTCGACCTCGACCTGGGTCAGCAGGGTGGCGAAGGGCACTTCGAAGTCCAGCAGGTTGCCCAGTTCCTGTTCGATGATGTAGCCGATCATGCCTTCGGTTTCGGCGCCTAGCACGTCCAGCGGGTAAGGTGACACCGAGGTGTAGGCCGCCGCCTGCAGCGACAGCAGGCCGACCTGCGGGCCGTTGCCGTGGGCGATCACCAGCTGGTTGCCGGGATGGATCTTGGCGATCTGTTCGGTGGCGATCCGGATATTGGCGCGTTGATTGTCCGCGGTCATGGGTTCACCACGGCGGAGCAGGGCGTTGCCGCCCAGTGCGACGACGATACGCATAATGCATTCCTTCCAGAATTCGGTGATCCCGTGGGCGCAAGTCGCGCGCCCATGGGGCGAGGGGCCGGCCGTCAGGCGGTCGGCCCGGTCATCGTGGTTACAGGTCGGCCAGGGTCGAGACCAGGATCGCCTTGATGGTGTGCATGCGGTTTTCCGCTTGCTCGAAGGCGATGCAGGCCGGCGACTCGAACACGTCGTCGGTCACTTCGATGCCGTTGGCCAGGTGCGGATACTGCTCGGCGATCTGCTTGCCGACCTTGGTATCGCTGTTGTGGAACGCCGGTAGGCAGTGCATGAACTTGGTCCGTGGGTTGCCGGTGGCCTTCATCAGCTCGGCGTTGACCTGGTACGGCAGCAGTTGCTGGATACGTTCGGCCCAGGCTTCCACTGGCTCGCCCATCGATACCCAGACGTCGGTATGGATGAAGTCGACGCCCTTGACCGCGGCTTTCGGGTCTTCGGTCAGGGTGATGCGGGCGCCGCTTTCTTCCGCGTACTTCTTGCAGCGGCTGACCAGGTCGTCATGGGGCCACAGGGCTTTGGGCGCGCAGATGCGCACGTCCATGCCGAGCTTGGCGCCCACCAGCAGCAGCGAGTTGCCCATGTTGTTGCGGGCGTCGCCCAGATAGGCGTAGCTGATGTCGTGGATCGGCTTGTCGGCATGCTCACGCATGGTCAGCACGTCGGCGATCATCTGGGTCGGGTGGTATTCGTCGGTCAGGCCGTTGAACACCGGCACCCCGGCGAACTTCGCCAGTTCTTCGACGATTTCCTGCTTGAAGCCGCGGTACTCGATGGCGTCGTACATGCGCCCGAGCACGCGGGCGGTGTCCTTCATGCTTTCCTTGTGGCCGATCTGCGACGAGTTCGGGTCGATGTAGGTGACGTTGGCGCCCTGGTCATAGGCGGCGACCTCGAAGGCGCAGCGGGTACGGGTCGAGGTTTTCTCGAAGATCAGGGCGATGTTGTTGCCCTTGAGGTGCTGCTGCTCGGTGCCGGTGTACTTGGCGCGCTTGAGGTCGCGGGACAGGTCGAGCAGGTAGCGCAGCTCGCGCGCGGTGTGGTGCTCGAGGCTCAGCAGGTTACGGTTGTGGATGTTGAAAGCCATGATGGATCTCCTTTGATTTCGGTCGTCCACTTGCCGAGGCCCTTCGTGGGGGCAACGGCAAGCTGCTATGTCGGAATAAGAGGCGCTTAGTAATCGATCGGGTCGCGGATGATCGGGCAGGTCATGCAGTGGCCGCCGCCACGGCCACGGCCGAGTTCGCTGGCGCTGATGGTGATCACTTCCACCCCGGCCTTGCGCAGCAGGGTGTTGGTGTAGGTGTTGCGGTCATAGCCGATGACCACGCCCGGTTCCAGGGCCACCACGTTGTTGCCGTCGTCCCACTGTTCGCGTTCGGCGGCGAAGCTGTTGCCGCCGGTCTCCACCACGCGCAGTTGCTTGAGGTTGAGGGATTCGGCCACCACCTCGATGAACGATTTGTTCTCCCGTCGCACGTCCATGCCATAGGGCTTGCTGGTGTCGGGGCGGATGACGAACGGCACGATTTCCTTGACCACTTCCGGGAAGACCGTGACCAGGTCGCGGTCGCAGAAGCTGAACACGGTGTCCAGGTGCATCGCCGCGCGGGATTTCGGCAGGCCGGCGACCACGACTTTTTCCACCGCGCCCTTGGCGAACAGGGATTGCGCAAGCTGGCCGATGGCCTGGCGCGAAGTCCGCTCGCCCATGCCGATCAGCACCACGCCATTGCCGATCGGCATGACGTCGCCACCCTCAAGGGTGGCCTGGCCGTGATCCTTGTCCGGGTCGCCGTACCAGATCTCGAAGTCGGCGTGGGTGAACTCGGGATGGAACTTGTAGATGGCGCTGGCCAGCAGGGTTTCCTGGCGCCGGGCCGGCCAGTACATCGGGTTGAGTGTCACGCCGCCGTAGATCCAGCAGGTGGTGTCGCGGGTGAACTGGGTGTTGGGCAGCGGCGGCAGCAGGAAGCTGGAGTGGCCCAGGTAGTCGCGGTACATCTTGATCACGCTGGCGCCTTCGCTTTCCGGCAGGTCCTCGCCGGCCACGCCGCCGATCAGGAACTCGGCCAGCTTGCGCGGCTCCAGGCTTTCGAGCCAGCTGCGCACTTCGTTGGTCAGGCCGACGCCGACGGTGTCGGGGGTGATCTTGCGATCCAGGATCCACTTCAGGGCTTCGGGGTTCTGCACCGTATCGGTCAGCAGGTTGTGCATTTCCAGGACTTCGATCCCACGCTCGCGCATTTTGGTGACGAAGTCGAAATGGTCGCGCTTGGCCTGGTTGACCCAGATCACATCATCGAACAGCAGTTCATCGCAGTTGTTCGGGGTCAGCCGCTGATGGGCCAGGCCTGGGGAGCAAACCATGACTTTGCGCAGTTTGCCGGCTTCGGAATGGACGCCGTACTTAACTTTTTCCGTGGTCATTACAGTGATCCTCCAGAGGTAGAAACAATCGTGCGGTTACAGGGTCAGGAAGCCGTCGTAGAGCCCATAGGCGGCCACCAGGGCGCCTATGACCACTGCGGCGAAAATCAGCTTCTCGACGTTGGTGAAAATCGGTTTGCCCAACTCCAGCTTGGCCTTGGCGAACAGGATCGCGCCGGGGGCGTAGAGCAGGGCGGAGAGCAGCAGGTACTTGACCCCGCCGGCGTACAGCAGCCAGATCGCGTAGATCAGGGCGATGGAGCCGATCAACAGGTCTTTCTTGCGTTCGGCCAGGGCCGCCTCATAGGTCTCGCTGCGCACCGCCAGCAGCACGGCATAGGCCGCCGACCACAGGTAGGGCACCAGGATCATCGAGGTGGCGAGGTAGATCAGCGACAGGTAGGTGCTGGCCGAGAACAGGGTGATGACCAGGAATATCTGCACCATGGCGTTGGTCAGCCACAGGGCGTTGACCGGCACATGGTTGGCGTTCTCCTTGCGCAGGAACTCCGGCATGGTGTGGTCCTTGGCCGCGGCGAACATGATCTCCGCGCACAGCAGCACCCACGACAGCAGCGCCCCCAGCAGCGAGATGATCAGGCCGACGCTGATCAGCACCGCGCCCCAGTGGCCGACCACATGCTCCAGCACCGCCGCCATCGACGGGTTCTGCAGCTTCGCCAGTTCCGGCTGGGTCATGATGCCCAGCGACAGCACGTTCACCAGCACCAGGAACAGCAGCACGGTGATGAAGCCGATCACGGTGGCCTTGCCCACGTCCGAGCGTTTTTCCGCGCGGGAGGAGAAGATGCTCGCGCCTTCGATGCCGATGAACACCCAGACGGTGACCAGCATCATGTTGCGCACCTGGTTCATCACGCTGCCCAGGTCGGGGTTCTTCATGCCCCAGATGTCCGCGGTGAAGATGTCCAGCTTGAAGGCGAACAGGGCGATCAGCACGAACAGCAGCAGCGGCACCACTTTGGCGACCGTGGTCACCAGGTTGATGAAGGCCGCCTCCTTGATCCCGCGCAGCACCAGAAAGTGCACGGCCCACAGCAGGACCGAGGCGCCGATTACCGCGGCCGGGGTGTTGCCCTCACCGAAGATCGGAAAGAAGTAGCCCAGGGTGCTGAACAGCAGCACGAAGTAGCCGACGTTGCCCAGCCAGGCGCTGATCCAGTAGCCCCAGGCGGACGAAAAGCCCATGTAGTCGCCGAAGCCGGCCTTGGCATAGGCGTAGACACCGCCGTCCAGATCAGGCTTGCGGTTGGCCAGGGTTTGAAACACGAAAGCCAGCGTCAACATACCGACAGCGGTAATAGCCCAGCCAATAAGAACAGCGCCTACATCGGCACTTGCCGCCATGTTTTGTGGCAAGGAAAAGATCCCGCCGCCAATCATCGAGCCGACTACCAAGGCGACTAACGCACCAAGTCGTAGTTTTCCGGGAGTGTCAGACATTGCGTGACTCCATTGCAGGAGAAGAGAGACGTCAGAGTAGATCTGCGCGTAATACAAACAGCTGACTTAGATCAGGTCATCGCTACATTCCATTGTGAATGAATGACTTAAGCAGTCTTTGCTTTCGCCGGCAGGATGCCTGGAAGTGCCATTACTGAAGGCCTGGAAGGCTGGATGACAGGGCTTCTCATTGATGCCAGATTGAAACTAGTCCGCTTTCAAGAATGCGCAACTAGTAAAAAAGTTATAAAGGGGGTGGCCGGTTGATGGCATTCAGTCTTTACAAAAAATAAAACTCGCCAAGATTCAGTAAGTTCTGATCGGAGTCATGTCATTGGATCCATAAAAGATCAATAATTGACTCTTTTAGTTCGTTGCCAGCGTGTGGAAGTAATTTATTTGCATATAGTTTGGTTGTCGGACAATTGGACTGCACGCAGAGGTAGGCATGCCACAAACCACGCAAAAACTGCGACTCGGCGCCCTGATCGCGCTGGTGGTGGGTTCGATGATTGGCGGCGGGATCTTTTCCTTGCCGCAGAACATGGCGGCCCGGGCCGACGCGGGGGCGATCCTCATCGGTTGGGCGATCACCGCCGTGGGCATGCTGACCCTGGCCTTCGTCTTCCAGACCCTGGCCAACCGCAAGCCTGAACTCGATTCGGGGGTGTACGCCTACGCCAAGGCCGGCTTCGGCGACTACATGGGGTTCTCGTCCGCCTGGGGCTACTGGATCAGCGCCTGGCTGGGCAACGTCGGCTACTTCGTGCTGCTGTTCAGCACCCTGGGCTATTTCTTCCCGGTGTTTGGCCAGGGCAACACCCCGGTGGCCATCGCCTGCGCCTCGGTCTTGCTGTGGGCGGTGCATTTCCTGGTGCTGCGCGGGATCAAGGAAGCGGCCTTCATCAACCTGCTGACCACCGTGGCCAAGATCGTGCCGCTGGTGATGTTCATCGTGATTGCCGCGGTGGCGTTCAAGGCGGACATTTTCACCCGCGACATCTGGGGCCGCGGCAACCCGAACTTCGGCGGGGTGATGGACCAGGTGCGCAACATGATGCTGGTCACGGTCTTCGTGTTCATCGGCATCGAAGGCGCCAGCGTTTATTCGGCCCGGGCCGAAAAGCGCGCGGATGTCGGCCGGGCCACGGTGATCGGTTTTATCGGAGTGCTGGCCCTGCTGGTGCTGGTCAATGTGCTGTCCCTGGGGATCATGAGCCAGCCGGAACTGGCGACCTTGCAGAACCCGTCCTTGGCGGCGGTGTTGGAGCACATCGTCGGCCCCTGGGGGGCGTTGCTGATCAGCGTCGGCCTGGCGGTTTCCCTGCTCGGTGCCTTGCTGTCCTGGGCGCTGCTGTGTGCCGAAATTCTGTTCGCCACCGCCCGCGACCGGACCATGCCGGCCTTCCTGAAAAAGGAAAACGCCAACCACGTACCGGTCAATGCCCTGTGGCTGACCAACAGCATGATCCAGGTGTTTTTGCTGATCACCCTGTTCTCCGCCGGGACCTACACCAGCCTGATCTACCTCGCCTCGTCGATGATCCTGGTGCCTTACCTGTGGTCGGCGGCCTACGCGGTGCTGCTCAGTGGCCGTGGCGAAACCTACGAACATGCCTCGGCCGAGCGCATGAAAGACCTGTGCATCGGTGGCGTGGCCCTGTGTTATGCGGTGTGGCTGTTGTACGCCGGCGGGGTCAAGTACCTGCTGCTGTCGGCCCTGCTGTATGCCCCGGGGGTGATCCTGTTCGCCAAGGCCAAGCGCGAGCAGGGCGAGCCGTTGTTCACCGGTATCGAGAAAGGCATTTTCGCCTGTGTGGTCGCCGGGGCCAGCCTGGCCGCCTATGGCCTGTACAGCGGTGTGCTGTCGCTGTGAGGCTCGCTTACCAGCCGCCCTATGACTGGCCGGCGATGCTGGCGTTTCTCCGGGCGCGGGCCATCGCCGGGCAGGAGACCGTCAGCGGCGACCGCTATTCGCGCAGCATCAGCCTCGATGGCGTCCACGGCTGGTTCAGCGTGGGCCCGGGCGACAGCGATACGCTGGCCCTGACCCTGGACTTTCCCGACCCGCAAGCCTATGCACGGATCGTGGCGCGCATCCGCCGCCTGCTGGACCTGGACACCGACCTGGCGCCGATTCATCGGCAACTGTCCGTCGACCCGCTGATGGCCCGTTTGATCGCCTCGCGGCCGGGGCTGCGCGTGCCCGGCGCCTGGGACGGTTTCGAGCTGGCAGTGCGCGCGGTGCTGGGGCAGCAGATCACGGTGGTGGCGGCCATCCGTCTGGCGGGCAAGCTGGTGGCGCAATATGGCCAGCCATTGAGCTGCGTGGGGGCGCCGGCGGGGTTGAGCCATGTGTTTCCTGAGCCGGGGCGAATGGCGGGCGCCGACCTGGCGAGCCTGGGCATGCCGCGCAGCCGGGGGCGGACCCTGTCCGGCGTGGCGCAGGCGCTGCTCGACGATCCGCAGCTGTTTGCTCCCAAGGCCAGCCTCGAACACAGCCTGTCCGCCTTGCGGGCGCTATGGGGTGTCGGCGACTGGACCGCGCATTACGTGGCCCTGCGCCAGTTCCGCGAAGCGGATGCCTTCCCTGCGGCGGACGTGGGCCTGCTCAATGCCCTGGCGGCGCTCGAAGGCGGGCCGGTCAGCGCCAGCCAGCTGCTGGCCCGCGCCGAGGCCTGGCGGCCATGGCGCGGTTACGCGGCGCAGCACCTGTGGACGGCCTTGTAATCCCCCCGCACCTGTAGCCGCTGCCGAGCACCGCGAGGCAGCGATCGGCTGCGCAGCGGCCGTAAAACAGGCGGCGCGTTACGTCATTCATACCGCATGCGCAGGCTTGGCGAGGACTACGTCCTCGATCGCAGCCTCGCAGGCTCGGCAGCGGCTACAGGGCTACAGGGCTACAGGGCTACGAGCATTACCATTTCGGGCGATGGGCGCCCAGGTCGCTGGCGGGGTAGGCCCATTGCAGGGGCGTGCCGCTGATCTGCAGGGGTACTTGCAGGCGATAGGCCGGGCCCCAGGAGGTCTGCTCCACCAGCAACCCCTGGTCGTCCTGGTCTTCGGCGCGCAAGGCGGGCTCGGCGTTGCCAGGGGCGTGCTCGATCAACAGCTTGGCGGTCCGCGCCAGCGACAGCCGTGCGCTGCCGACGGCCCCGGTTTTCAGTCGTTCGTTCAGGGTGCGGATCGCGGCGGCGGCCATCAGGTAGCCGGTGGCGTGGTCCAGGGCCTGCACCGGCAGCGGTACCGGTTTTTCGGCCTGCTGCCAGCGCTGGCCGGCCTCGGCAATGCCGCTGCTCATCTGCACCAGGCTGTCGAAGCCACGGCGGTTCTGCCAGGGGCCGCTCCAGCCATAGGCGTTCAGGCACACATCGATCAGCTCCGGGGCGAGGCGCTGGCGCTCGGCCGCGCCGTAGCCGAGGCGTTCCAGGGCATCGGCGCGGTAGCCGTGCAGCAGCAGGTCGGCTTCCCTCAGCAGGCTTTCGAAGACCTGGCGATCGGCGGCGTCGTGCAGGTTCAGGCGGGCGCAGCGTTTGCCCAGGGTGACTTCCGGGACCACGCCGGGCTCGTTCCACTCCGGCGGGTCGATGCGCAGCACGTCGGCGCCCAGCCCGGCCAGAAAGCGGCTGGCGATGGGGCCGGCCAGCACCCGGGTCAGGTCCAGCACCTTGATCCCGGCCAGGGGGCGTGACAGCGACCCGCGCCAGGGCTGCGCGGCGTCTGCACCTTGCTTCACGTAGTGCACCAGGGGCTCGGCATTCACGGCCTGCCCCTGGGGATGGGCTTGCCACTCGGCCCAGCTGCGCATTTCGGCGGCGCAGCCACCTGCCTCGACCACCGCCTGCTCCAGGTCGCTCTTGTTCCACTGCGCAACCTTGGCGGCCATGGCCGGCCGGTCCGCGACCCGGCCGAGTACCTGTTCGGCCGCCTGGCGATGATGGGGCGCATTGGTGTGCAGGCGAATCCAGCCGTCCTGGGTGGCGTAGTCGCCGGCGACCGGGTCCCACAGCGGCGGCACGCTCCAGCCCAGCGGCCGCAGGGAGGTGGCGAACCAGAAGGAGGCCAGGCGTCGGTCGACGCTCAGGGTGGGCATGCGCCCGGTCTGGCTGAACAGCAGCCCGGCCGCCGCCTGGCCGGCCGCGGCGATGCTGGCGCTGGCCAGTTCGGTCACGGCGAAGGCCGAGGGCAGGGCGCCGCTCGAGGTCAAGGCAATCGGGGTAAGAGGCAAGCCAAGCGCGGCTTGAACAGACGACAGCACATCGGTCATTGCAGGCCCTCCGCAAGAGAGGGGGCAGCATAAATCAAAAAAGTGAAGCGCCGCAGCCCCGTGACGGAGCAAGAACTATCTGTAGGAGCGAGCTTGCTCGCGATGGTCGTCAACGATGGCGCGCACTCACTGGCTCAATGCGGCGCGCTCCGGTTCATCGCGAGCAAGCTTCGCTCCTACAGTCCTACAGAGGCGAGGATCAGACCCGGAACTGGTCCATCAGCTTCATCTGCTGGGTGGTCAGGGCGTTGAGCTGGCTGCTGACCTGGGCCGATTCGGTGGCCTGCTCGGTGAGGGATTCGGTCACGCTGCGGATCGCCGAGACGTTGCGGTTGACCTCTTCGGCCACCGCGCTCTGCTGTTCGGCGGCGCTGGCGATCTGCAGGTTCATGTCGCTGATCACCGTGACCGCGTCGCTGATCTTGCCCAGGGCCTGCACCGCTTGCTGGATCTGCCCGGCGTTGCTCTGGGCCTGGGCCTGGCTCGAATGCATGGTCGCCACCACGCCCCGGGTGCCGCTCTGGATGCGCTCGATCACCACGCGGATTTCTTCCACCGAATCCTGGGTGCGCTTGGCCAGGTTGCGCACTTCGTCGGCGACCACCGCAAAGCCGCGGCCGCTTTCCCCGGCGCGGGCGGCTTCGATGGCGGCGTTGAGGGCCAGCAGGTTGGTCTGTTCGGCGATGCTGCGGATCACTTCCAGCACCGAGCCGATCTGTTCGCTGTTGACCGCCAGGGCCTCGACCTCGACCACTGCCTTGCTGACTTCCTCGGCCAGGGTGCTGATGTCGCGGGTGCTGCGCTCGATGATGGTCATGCCGTCTTTGGCCGACTGGTCGGCGCCACGGGCGGCGTTGGCGGCGTTCGAGGCACTGTTGGCGACGTCGTGGGCGGTGGCGCTCATTTCATTGGACGCGGTGGCCACCTGGTCGATTTCGCGGAACTGCACCTGCATGCCTTCGCTGGTCTGGCGGGCGATCTCCGAGGACTGGTCGGCGGTGCCGCGGGCGTCGGTGATGCTCTGCTTGATCTGCGCGATGGTCGGTTGCAGCTTGTCGAGGAAGCGGTTGAACCAGCTCACCAGCTCGCCCAGTTCGTCTTGCTTGCTGTACTTCAGGCGCTGGGTCAGGTCGCCGTCGCCGCTGGCGATTTCCTTGAGCATCTGCGCGACGCTGTTGATCGGCCGGGTCACGCCGGAGGCGGTCAGCCAGATCAGCAGCAGGCCGATCACGCCGGCGACCGCCGCCACCAGCAGGGACACCAGGGTGCCCTGGGCCTGGGCGTCGTCGAGCACGCTCTGGAGTTTCACGGTGTCGGCCAGCAGCACCTGCTCCGGCAGGTCGATCACCACGCCCCAGGGACGGGCGTCGGCGATCGGGCTGACCGGATACACGGCGCGGATCAGGTCGCCCTGCTTGAGGATTTTCGGGGTATTGCCAGCCAGCAGTTGCAGCACATCCTTGCCTTCTGCGCCGAGGGTGTCGGCGATGCCCTTGCCGACCTTGGCCGCATCGTTGCTGTAGGCGGCGAGGATACCGCTGCCGGCGACGATCAGCATGTGCCCGGCACCGTCGAACAACCCGCTCTGGGACTCGGCGGCCGCGGCCTGCAGGGCATCCAGGGCGATGTCCACGCCGACCACGCCTATGACTTTGCCGTCGACGATCAGCGGCAGAGAGATGGTGGTCATCAGCATCAGCTTGCCGCCCACGGTGTCGGCGTACGGGTCCAGCAGGCAGGTGCGCTTGCTGTCGCGCGGGCAGGTGTACCAACTGTTGTAGGGGGTGCCGCTGACGCTCAGGGTGGTCTTGTTCATGTCCTCTTCGACCATCACCGTGTTCAGCCCGGTGCCGCCGGCACGGCTCCAGTAGCTGGCGAAGCGCCCGGCTTCGTTGGAGGCGTGGCCGGCGTCGTTGGCGAACTCGCTGTCCTTGCCGTCGAGGGCGTTGGGCTCATAGGCGAGCCAGATGCCCAGCACCTTGGTGTTGCGTTCGAAGGCGGTTTTCAGGCTGTGGTTGAGTTCTTCGCGCAGCGTCGCGGCGTCCAGCGAACGCTTGCCGGCCATGGTCCGCAGGTCGTTGATCTGGTCGGCCAGGGCGGTGATCACCAGCAGGCTCTCGCCAAAGGTTTTCTGCACCCGCACCGCCTGCTCGGCGGCCCGGGCCTGCAGCAGGTTCTGCACGCTGTCGGTGAGCATTCGCGAGCTGGAACTGCTGACCAGTTGATCGTTCTGGTTGGTCTGGTAGATGTTCATCCCGACGATCAGGCCCACCACGCCGAGCAGGCAGAGTCCGGACAACAGCACGATTTTCAGGCGAATGGACAGAGAGTCGAACATGGGGCGATCTCGCGAATGGATAGGAGGTGAGCGGTGAGTCGGATGACTCCGGTCGCCAAGTCCATTCAGCGCCATGCCCGGAACATCGGCTTGAGCGGCATTTGCCTGAGAAAAAGCCGACGAGCGGTCATGTGTTTGACATAAACAGGGAGGAGGGAGGTTTCGCCGCAGGGCCTGTCGCGAGCAACCGAGCGTCGGCCGGCTGCTCTGGCCGAGGAATCAGGAGGCCTGGGCCAGGGCTTCCGGGCGCGACCAGATCCACAGGTTGCCCAGGCCCATGCCGGCCAGCGCCAGGTACAGGGTCCAGTGATGAGTGAGCAGGCTCAGCATCAGGCCGGCGCACAGCAGCATGCTGACGGTGGCGCTGATCTTGGCCCGGCGGCTGATGATCCGGCCGTTGCGCCAGTTGCTCAGGATAGGGCCGAACAGGCGGTGGTTTTCCATCCAGGCGCTCAGGCGTGGCGAGCTTTTGGTCGCGGCCCAGGCGGCGAGGAGCACGAATTCGGTGGTCGGCAGGCCGGGCACGACGATGGCGATCAGACCGATGGCCAGGCTGACGTAAGCCAGGCAACCGAAGAACAGGCGGGAGGCCTTGGACGGGGATCGGGTTGTGCCGGTCATGGGTTCGATGATGAGGTGACGAGCATGGGGCTCAATCCACAAAGGGTGGGAAAAACGGTTGATGCCAGCAGGTTCGTTCCTGCAACGGGCGTGAGTCTACGCCTTCAATACAGGAACGAGCGCGCCGGCGAAAAAATCAGGCCAGTTCAGGCGCCGTGTCGTAGGCCTTTTCCAGCAGCACGGTAAAGCGGTTGAAGGCATCCAGCGCACCTTTTTCCGCCGCGGCTTCTTCTTCGGCGCTGAATGCCAGGCCGTCGAGGGTGCGGGTGAAGGACTTCCAGCCTTCGGCGCGACCGCCGGCCGGCTCGCCCAGGTGCCGGGCACCGAAGGTTTCGCCGAGGCCCAGGCCCACCGCGCGCTTGATCAGGAACGCCGCGCCCAGCTTGGAGCCTTCGGAGACGAACAGCCAGCCCAGGGCTTCGGCCTTGCTCGGGTTCTGCACCGCGCCCGCCACCGGGGCCGGGACTTCGGTTTCCAGGTCCGCCAGGTCGGCCTTGGCCGCTTCGGCGCGGCAACGCTCTGCCAGGTCCGGGATGATGGCGATCAGCGCCGGGTCGTTGTAGAGGGCGACCAGTTCGGACTGGAACAGGTACTGGGCGACGACGAAGCGGGCAAAGCTGCTGGCGCTTTCGAACGGCGCGTGGGCCTTGACCAGGGCGTCGAGCCTGGCATGGGGTTCGTGGGTGATCTGGTTCAGGCGCTGGGAGCGCAGGCTCGGGCGCTGTGGGGAATCCTGGGTGGTCATGACAATGTCCTTGGGATGTGAAAATGAGAGCTACTGAAAACGAGAGCTGCTGAAAATGAGAAGCACTTGCTAACTAGACGAACAAGAAGACGCGGCACAGTAAAAAATCCTCACTGCGCTCCATCGAAAAGCGCAGTGAGGTAGACCGGATCAGATGTCCCAGATCAGGTTGACCGCGAAGTTGCGACCCGGCTGGGTCAGGCGGTCGAGGTTGGCCGGGCTGAGCACCGCGGCTTCGCCGACGCTGTCGTAGCCGCGCACGTCGTCCCACAGCCAGTACTTCTTGTCGGCCAGGTTGTAGATGCCGGCGCTGACGGTGACATCGTCGCTGACCTTGTAGAAACCGGTCAGGTCGAGCACGCCGTAGCCCGGGGTCTTGAACTGGCTGCTGGTGCCATCCGGGGTCTTGAAGCTGCTGCTGTCGACGCGGTCTTTCTTCTTGACCAGGGTCCAGCTGAGCAGGGCGCCGTAGTGGTCCTGGTCGTAGCCCAGGCCGAACACGCCGGTCAGCGGGTTGACCGCGTTCAAGGGTTCGCCGGTGTCGTTGTTGCGACCGTAGGCGTAGGCCACCGAACCCTGGGTGTACAGGCCCTGCGGCGCGCCCAGGGCGTCGAGGTTGAGCCGGCCTTTGACTTCCACGCCCTTGATGGTGGCGTGCTTGATGTTGTTGCTCTGGAACGTCAGTTCGTCGTAGCCCGGGGTCACCGCGTCTTCGTTGATGAAGTCGCGGTACTTGTTATAGAACACCGCCACGTCGAAGTTGCCGGACTCGAAGTTGCCGCGCAGGCCGGTTTCATAGCTCTGGCTTTTCTCCGGCTTGAGGTTCGAGTTCGGCGCCACGCGGTAACCGGTGGTGGTGTTCTCGAAGCGGCCGTACAGCGCCTTGGCGGTCGGGGTGCGGAAACCCTCGGCGTACTGGCCGTACCAGGTGTACTGGTCGGTCAGGGCGTAGGTCAGGCCGAACTTGGGCGAGACCCGGTGCCAGGTCTTGTTCTCGTCGCTCACCTCACCCTGGCCATCGGCAGCCACGGTGTTGAGGAACTCCTGGGTGATGTGCGGCTTGAGCTGGGTGTAGTCGTAGCGCAGGCCCGGCAGGAAGGTCCACTTGTTCCAGCTGATCTGGTCCTGGGCGAACAGGCTGTAGGTGTTGATGGTCGGGTCCGGGAAGTCGCTGGACTTCTTCAGCACGTCGGACGGGCTGATGGCGCCGACCGCCGTGCAGCCGCGACCGACCGCCAGGCAGGTGCCGCTGCCGCTGCGCGAACCGGTGACCTTTTCCTGCTTGATAGTGGTGCCGTAGGTCAGCAGGTGTTCGGTTTCGCCGATGGCGAAGGCCTTGTCGGCCTGGGCGTCGAAGACCCACTGCTTCTCTTCGTAGAGGGTTTCGCGGCTGCGCATGACGTTGCGGGTGAACGGGAAGTAGTTTTCCAGGGTGCTCTGGTCGGTCTTGGCGATCTGGTAGTTGAGGCTCCACTTCACGTGATCGGCCAGCAGGCTGTCGAGGGCGAAGCGGTTGTCCAGGCCGAAGCGTTCGCGGGTGATGGTGTCGTTACCGGTGCGCGAGCGGTACATGCCCAACGGTTGGCCGGCGTTGAACGGGCCGCCCACGGCACTCTTCTGGTTGGTGTCGCGGTCGTCCTTGTACTTCTCGTAGGTCAGGCCCAGGCGCGCGTCGTCGGCGTAGTTCCAGCCGGCCTTGGCCAGCACATTGGTGGTGCGCACGTCTTCCGGGTTGGCGGCGGTGCGCGCCAGGCCGGTGCCGTTGTTGCTGCCGTAGGAGTCGGTTTCGTGGCCGTCGCGCTGGCTGAAGTGCAGCAGGCCGTCGAACTGGCCGCTGCGCCCGGCCACGGTGGCGGATTTCAGCCAGCTGTCGTCGGCCGAGCTGTAGCCGGTCTTCAGGCGGGCGCCGACGTCTTTGCCGGGCTTGATGATGTCGTCCGGGTCGAGGGTGAAGTAGCTGACCGCGCCGCCGATGGCGTTGCTGCCGTACAGCACCGACGCCGGGCCGCGGAGGATCTCCACGCGCTTGATGATTTCCGGGTCGACGTAGTTGCGCTGGGTCTTGGCATAGGGGCCGTTGAAGAAGCCGTTGGGAATCTCCACGCCGTCGACCTGGGTCAGGATGCGGTCGCCGTCGATGCCGCGGATGTTGTAGCCGCTGATACCGCCACGCTGGCCGGCGCCGCCGACCGAAACGCCCGGCTCGTAGCGCACCAGTTGCTTGATGGTGTTGACGTTGTTGCGGTCCAGGTCCTGGCGGTCATGCACGGTCACGGTGCTGGGCACGCTGTTGACGTCCTGCTCCTGGCGCGTGGCGCTGATGGTCACCTGTTGCAGGGTCAGGGCGCCGCCGCTGGTGCGCTTTTCCAGGACGATGTTGTTGGCGCCCAGCTTGCGGTAGCTCAGGTTGGTGCCCATCAGCAGGCGGTCCAGGGCTTTTTCCGGCGGCAGCGAGCCGCGCACGCCCGGGGACGCGATGCCTTCGCCCAGTTCCGCCGGCAGGCCGACCTGCCAACCGGTGACGGCGCTAAAGGCGTTCAGCGCCGACACCAGCGGCTGCTGGTCGATGGCGAAGCTGTAGTCGCCCATGTTGCGCGCCGGTTGGCTGGTGGCGGTGGCGGCCATGACCGGCGCGGCCCCGGCCAGCAGGATGGCGGCAGTCAGCAGGGACAGCGTGCAGTTCTGCAGGCGGGCCTGGCGGGAAGATGAAGAGGACCGGCTGTTGAGGCGAGAGGACATCGATAGCGCTCCGTGTCGCACGAATCTTTATAGGTGCTGATTCGGCATGTTTAATGCGAATCAATTGCATTGGCTATAACGAGACGAACGACCGACAGCGATCGCGTAAAAATAAATGCGTGCTAGTTGAGAATCACCAGCGCAGGGAACTCCTGCAGGCGCGCCGAGGTGATGTGAGCCAGGGAGCGCACCACGTCCAGCGGCTGGTCGAGACGGTAATTACCGGTAACCGCGACATCGGCCAGGCGCTCGTTGTTGTTGACGATCCAGCCCGGGTAATACCGGCGCAACTCGGCCAGCACCTGGTTCAGCGGGCAGTTCTCGAACACCAGCCGGCCCTGGACCCAGGCCAGGTCCTTGTCGAGGTCGAGCTTGGCCGGGCGGTCGAAACCGTTGGGGCCGATGCGGATGCTTTCGCCGGCCGACAGGCGCACCCGGGCATCGTCGTGGGTGGCGCGCAGGTCGACATCGCCACGCTGTACCCGCACCTGGGCCACGCCGTCCAGGTAACGCACGGCGAAGGCGGTGTCGCGCACGCTGGCGCGTACCGGGCCGGCATCGAGTTCCAGCGGCTGGCCGCGGCTGGCGGGGATCTCGAAGAAGGCTTCGCCCTGGTACAGGCGGGCCACGCGCTGGCGCTCGTCGATGGTGCTGGAGAAGGCCGAATTGGTGTTGAGCAGGACTTTCGAGCCGTCCTCCAGTTGCAGGCGCTGGCGCTCGCCGACCACGGTCAGGTGATCGGCCTGCAGGCGCAGTGGCAGGTTGCTGAAACTGAACAGGCCGAGGATCAGCACCGCCGCCACCGCCAGGGGCCGCCAGTGCGGACGCAGGCGCGACAGCACACTGACCTTGGTTTTTTGGGTGTCCAGGCTTTGCGCGCAGCGCACCACTTGCGGACCGTTCCAGATCGCCTGGGCCTTGTCGAAGGCTGCGCTGTGCAGGGGCGAGGCGTTCAGCCAGTCATGGAATTGCCGGGCCTGCTCGGGGCTCGGGCTCTCCAGCAGGATCAGCCAGTCCAGGGCCTGGTCCATGGCTTGATCCGCGGCGCAGGGGGTGGATGTTTCCCCGTCCTGGGCGGTCGGCTGGGTGCGGTGGGTGTCCGTCACGGGGGTTCCTCGGCTGTGTCTGTGCACGGCTGTTTTTTAGATGGAGAGCGCAGGGGCGGTCAAGGGTAGCAAAGGGCTGCGGCCGACGCCCGCCCGGCTGGGCCTCAATGACCGTTCAAGCGCTCGGCGACGCCGATGCAGATGGCCATGATCAGCTTCAGTTCCTTTTGCACGGTGCTCTGGGAGACCTCGAGCTTCTCGGCGATCTCCAGGTAGCTGTGGCCGTGCAGGCGGCTGAGGATAAAGATCTGCTGTTGGCGCGGGCTGAGTTGGGCAAGGCTCATGTTCAGGCGTTCCAGCAACTGTTCGGCATGGGCGGCATCCTCGGCGCTGCTCAGGGGCGCGGCCACGCTTTCGACCACGTCCAGCGGCACGTCTTCGAGCAGGGTGCGGGCCTGGATGCGGCGCGCGCGCAGGTGGTCGAGCGCCAGGTTGCGGGCGGTCTGGAAGACGAAGGGTTCGAGGTGGTCGATGGCCCGTTCGCTCAGGGCCCGGGTCACGCGCAGGTAGGTTTCCTGCAACAGGTCCTCGGCGGTGCTGGGGTTGTTGACCATCCGCTCCAGCGTGCGCAGCAGCGAAACGCGCTGGGTGAGAAAGACGTGATTGAAGCGGGATTGGCTCACAACAGGACCTGGCTGATTTTTCAGTGGATGATAATGCTTATCATCTACGTCGACGGTCAAGCCCTGAGTGAATCATCGACGCCCTGAGAGGTACGCCGGGTAGTCCGGAATCCGGTAGCTGTGCGCCTGCTCCATCAGCGGGCTGCTGAGCAGGTAGTCGGCGCTGCATTCGTTGCAGGCCACGGGAATGTTCCAGACCGCCGCGACCCGTAGCAGGGCCTTGATGTCCGGATCGTGGGGCTGGGGTTCGAAGGGGTCCCAGAAGAACACCAGCATGTCCACCCGCTGCTCGGCGATTCGCGCGCCGAGCTGCTGGTCGCCGCCCAGGGGGCCGCTGATCATGCTTTCCACCGGCAGGCCCAGGCGCTGGTGCAGCAGCTGGCCGGTGGTGCCAGTGGCCAGCAGAGCGTGCTCGGCGAGCTTGTCTTTCTGCCGCTCGGCCCAGTCCAGGAGGAAACTCTTGCAGTGGTCGTGGGCCACCAGGGCGATGCGCTTGCGCGCCGCCATGCTGGCCTGGGTGAAGCTGATACCGATCATCGGTGGCGGCTCCTGGAGGGAGGAAATCTGCAGGAGCTGCCGAGGCTGCGATCTTTGCGCGCTTGAACCTCGAATGTGAAGATCAAAAGATCGCAGCCTGCGGCAGCTCCCGCGTCGCAGGCCGTGGGCTTACTCGGCGCTGCACAGGGCCAGGCAGTTATCCAGCATGCGGTTGGAGAAGCCCCACTCGTTGTCGTACCAGGCCAGTACCTTGAGCAGCTTGCCGCCGCTGACCTTGGTGTGATTGGCGTCGAAGATCGACGACAGCGGGTTGTGGTTGAAGTCGCTGGAGACCAGCGGCAGGCTGTTGTAGCCCAGGATCTTCGAGTGCTGGCTGGCGCTCTTGAGCAGGGCGTTGACCTCCTCGGCAGTGGTGTTGCGCTTGAGCTGCACGGTCAGGTCCACCAGCGATACGTTGATCACCGGTACCCGCACCGCCATGCCGGTCAGCTTGCCCGCCAGTTCCGGCAGCACCAGGCCCACGGCTTCGGCCGCGCCGGTCTTGCTCGGGATCATGTTCTGGGTGGCCGAACGGGCGCGGTACGGATCGCTGTGGTAGACGTCGGTCAGGTTCTGGTCGTTGGTATAGGCGTGGATGGTGGTCATCAGCCCGCTTTCGATGCCCAGCTCGCGGTTCAGCACCTGGGCCACCGGCGCCAGGCAGTTGGTGGTGCACGAAGCGTTGGAAATGATCTGGTGCGACTGGCGCAGAATGTCGTGGTTCACGCCATACACCACGGTGGCGTCGGCGCCTTTGGCCGGGGCGGAAATGATCACTTTGCGGGCGCCGGCGCTGAGATGGGCGGCGGCCTTGGCACGGTCGGTGAACAGACCGGTGCATTCGAATACGACGTCGATCTTCTCGGCGGCCCAGGGCAGTTCGGCCGGATTGCGGATGGCGCTGACGGCGATCCGGTCGCCGTTGACGGTCAGGCTTTCCTGATCGTGCTGCACGTCGGCATCGAAAGTGCCGTGGACGGTGTCGTATTTGAGCAGGTGGGCATTGATCGAACTATCACCCAGATCGTTGATGGCGACGATCTGCAGATCCTGGCGATAGCCTTGGGTATAAAGTGCGCGCAGGACGTTACGGCCGATACGGCCAAAACCATTGATTGCGATTCGTAGAGTCATTAGAAAAGCGCCTGCCGTAGTTTTGTTGTTGGAATTACAAGATTATTCGCAAAAAAATAGAAAACAAGCCTTTTTGGTGGCAATATTTTGTTTTATCTACAACGAGTGACCTGAATCAACTGGTCCAAATGGTCAAGAAACCCTCTGCCATCCCCTGTGCCGCGGGCGTTTTGATCAGCATAGACAAACAGGTCGCCACATCCGTTAGCCTGGAGTTCTACACATGCATCCCCGCGTTCTTGAGGTCACCGAACGGCTTGTCGCCCGCAGTCGCGCCACTCGCGAGGCTTACCTCGCCCTGATCCGCGGCGCCGCCAGCGATGGCCCGCAACGGGGCAAGCTGCAGTGTGCGAACTTCGCCCACGGCGTTGCCGGCTGCGGCTCGGAAGACAAGCACAGCCTGCGCATGATGAATGCCGCCAACGTGGCGATTGTTTCGTCATATAACGACATGCTCTCGGCGCACCAGCCGTACGAGCACTTTCCCGAACAGATCAAGAAGGCCCTGCGCGAGATGGGTTCGGTCGGCCAGTTCGCCGGCGGCACCCCCGCCATGTGCGATGGCGTGACCCAGGGCGAGGCCGGCATGGAGCTGAGCCTGCCGAGCCGCGAGGTGATCGCGCTGTCCACCGCGGTGGCCTTGTCCCACAACATGTTCGACGCCGCGCTGATGCTCGGCATCTGCGACAAGATCGTCCCGGGCCTGATGATGGGCGCGTTGCGCTTCGGCCACCTGCCGACCATCTTCGTCCCGGGCGGGCCGATGCCGTCGGGCATTTCCAACAAGGAAAAGGCCGACGTGCGCCAGCGTTACGCCGAAGGCAAGGCGACCCGCGAAGAGCTGTTGGAATCGGAGATGAAGTCCTACCACAGCCCGGGTACCTGCACCTTCTACGGCACCGCCAACACCAACCAGCTGCTGATGGAAGTCATGGGCCTGCACTTGCCGGGCGCGTCCTTCGTCAACCCCTACACGCCACTGCGCGACGCCCTGACCCATGAGGCGGCGCAGCAGGTCACCCGCCTGACCAAGCAGAGCGGCAACTTCACGCCGATCGGCGAGATCGTCGACGAGCGTTCGCTGGTCAACTCCATCGTTGCCCTGCACGCCACTGGTGGTTCGACCAACCACACCCTGCACATGCCGGCGATTGCCCAGGCCGCGGGCATCCAGCTGACCTGGCAGGACATGGCCGACCTGTCCGAGGTGGTGCCGACCCTGTCCCACGTCTATCCGAACGGCAAGGCCGACATCAACCACTTCCAGGCGGCGGGCGGCATGGCGTTCCTGATTCGCGAACTGCTGGAAGCCGGCCTGCTCCACGAAGACGTCAACACCGTGGCCGGCCGTGGCCTGAGCCGCTACACCCAGGAACCGTTCCTGGACAACGGCAAGCTGGTGTGGCGCGACGGCCCGATCGAAAGCCTCGACGAAAACATCCTGCGTCCGGTGGCTCGCGCGTTCTCGCCGGAAGGCGGCCTGCGGGTGATGGAAGGCAACCTCGGTCGCGGGGTGATGAAAGTCTCCGCCGTGGCGCTGCAGCACCAGATCGTCGAAGCGCCAGCGGTGGTGTTCCAGGACCAGCAGGACCTGGCCGATGCGTTCAAGGCCGGCGAGCTGGAAAAAGACTTCGTGGCGGTGATGCGTTTCCAGGGCCCGCGCTCCAACGGCATGCCGGAACTGCACAAGATGACGCCGTTCCTCGGCGTGTTGCAGGACCGTGGCTTCAAGGTCGCGCTGGTCACCGACGGGCGCATGTCCGGGGCCTCGGGCAAGATCCCGGCGGCGATCCACGTCAGCCCGGAAGCCCAGGTCGGCGGTGCGCTGGCGCGGGTGCGCGACGGCGATATCATTCGCGTGGATGGCGTAAAGGGCACGCTGGAGCTTAAGGTAGACGCCGATGAATTCGCTGCCCGCGAACCGGCCAAGGGCCTGCTGGGTAACAACGTCGGCAGCGGCCGCGAATTGTTCGGTTTCATGCGCATGGCCTTCAGCTCGGCGGAGCAGGGCGCCAGCGCCTTTACCTCTGCCCTGGAGAACCTTAAGTGAAGTTAGCGCTGGTCGGTGACATTGGTGGAACCAATGCGCGTTTTGCGTTGTGGAAAGACCAGCGCCTGGAGTCGATCCAGGTGTTGGCGACGGCGGACCACGCCAGCCCGGAAGAAGCCATCGGCGTATACCTGGGCGGCCTCGGCCTGGCGCCGGGTTCGATCGGCGCGGTGTGCCTGTCGGTGGCCGGTCCGGTCGGCGGCGACGAATTTCGTTTTACCAACAACCACTGGCGCCTGAGCCGCAAGGCCTTCTGCCAGACCCTGCAGGTCGATGAGCTGCTGCTGGTCAATGACTTCTCGGCCATGGCCCTGGGCATGACCCGCCTGCAGCCCGGCGAGTTCCGGGTGGTTTGCGAAGGCACCGCCGAGCCGCTGCGCCCGGCGGTGGTGATCGGGCCGGGCACCGGCCTGGGCGTCGGCACGCTGCTGGACCTGGGGGAAGGCCGCTGGGCCGCCTTGCCGGGCGAGGGCGGGCATGTCGACCTGCCGTTGAGCAGCCTGCGGGAAACCCAGTTGTGGCAGCACATTTATAGCGAGATCGGCCATGTCAGCGCCGAGACCGCGCTCAGCGGCGGCGGTTTGCCCCGGGTCTATCGGGCGATCTGTGCGGTGGACGGGCATGAGCCGGTGCTCGAGACCCCTGAAGCCATCACCGCGGCAGGCCTGGCCGGCGATCCCATCGCCCTGGAAGTGCTCGAGCAGTTCTGCTGCTGGCTGGGCCGGGTGGCGGGCAACAACGTGCTGACCACCGGCGGGCGCGGTGGCGTGTACATCGTCGGCGGGGTGATTCCGCGGTTCGCCGACTTTTTCGTCGAAAGCGGTTTCGCCCGTTGTTTTGCCGACAAGGGCTGCATGAGCGATTACTTCAAGGGCATTCCGGTATGGCTGGTGACGGCGCCGTACTCGGGCCTGACCGGCGCCGGGGTGGCGCTCGAGCAGGCGTTTGCCTGATCGAACGTATGGGGCTTGTCGCAAGCAGGCTTCGCTCGGGTTTCGTGTTGGTACGCTGCTTCTGTAGCCGCTGCCGAGCGAGCGAGGCTGCGACCGGCCGCGAAGCGGACGTAAACCGGGCCCCCCGTTCTTTCTGGCAAACCCTGTGTTCAGGTTTTGCGAGGACTTCGTCCTCGATCGCAGCCTCGCAGGCTCGGCAGCGGCTACGGAACCGATCCATGAGGCATAATCCCGCTCCATTCATAACAACAAAGGACGGCCCGCGTGAGTTCAGTCAGTAAGTCGATCTTGTTGGTTGATGACGATCAGGAAATCCGCGAGCTGCTGGAGACCTACCTCAGTCGCGCCGGCTTCCAGGTCCGCAGCACGCCCAACGGCGCCGGTTTTCGCCAGGCGCTGAACGAGGCGCCGAGCGACCTGGTGATTCTGGATGTGATGCTGCCGGACGAAGACGGTTTCAGCCTGTGCCGCTGGATCCGCCAGCACCCGCGGGTCGGCCAGGTGCCGATCATCATGCTCACCGCCAGCTCCGACGAAGCCGACCGGGTCATCGGCCTGGAACTGGGTGCCGACGACTACCTGGGCAAACCCTTCAGCCCCCGGGAATTGCAGGCGCGGATCAAGGCCCTGTTGCGCCGCGCGCAGTTCGGCCAGGAACGGGCCGGCGGCGAGGTGCTGTGCTTCGACGAGTGGCGCCTGGACATGGTCAGCCACCGGCTGTTCCACAACGATGGCGAGGAAGTGATCCTCTCCGGCGCCGACTTCGCCCTGCTCAAGCTGTTCCTCGATCACCCCCAGGAAATCCTCGACCGCGACACCATCGGCAATGCCACCCGCGGGCGCGAACTGATGCCCCTGGACCGCATCGTCGACATGGCGGTCAGCCGCCTGCGCCAACGCCTGCGCGACACCGAGAAGCCGCCGCGGCTGATCCGCACCGTGCGCGGCAGCGGTTACCAATTGGCAGCCAATGTGGTTGCCGGCAATGCTCACTGAGTGGTCGCGCAAGCTGCTGGCGCGGGTGCCGGTACCGCGTTCGCTGCTGGGCCGGATGTTGCTGTTGACGCTGCTGGCGGTGTTGTTTGCGCAAACCCTGTCCAGCGTGATCTGGGTGTCGCAGTTGCGCGCCACCCAGCTCGAAGGCCTGGTCACCAGCGCCCGCAGCCTGGCCCATTCGATGACCGCCAGCGTCAGCTACTTTCGTTCGCTGCCGGTGGCGTACCGGCCGCTGGTGCTCGACCAATTGCGCAGCATGGGCGGCACCCGTTTTGTCGTGACCCTCAACGACAAGCCGCTGGGCATGGAAGTGCTGCCTATCACGCCGCGCAAGCAGGCGGTGCTCAAGGCGGTGGACGAAGTGCTGCGCCAGTCCCTGGGCAACGACGCCTATATCTCGGTGACCTTCGTCAGCCCCGAGGACCTGCGGATTTTCAACGGCGGCCTGAAGCTCGATGAGTTGCCGCGTTCCTGGGCCCACTACGCCCTGACCCTGGAGCCGGTGAACCCGCCGGTGCTGGTCACCCAGATCCAGATGGCGCCGGGCGAATGGTTGTACATCGCCTCGTTGTTGCCCGAGCCCTACACCAGCCTCGAAGAACAGGGGCTGCCGGCGCAGCAGGTGTGGTTCATCGTACTCACCAGCGGTTTCCTGCTGCTGTTCATCGGCCTGCTGGTGCATTGGCAGAGCCGGCCGCTCAAGCGCCTGGCGCGGGCCGCGCGGGACATGTCCCTGGGCGCCGATGTGCAGCCGGTGGCCGAGGGCGGCGGCAGCGAAGTGGTGGAGGTCGGCCGGGCCTTCAATGCCATGCGCGAGCGCATCAGCCGTTACCTGACCGAGCGCAGCCAGCTGTTCAGTGCGATTTCCCACGACCTGCGCACGCCCATCACCCGCCTGCGGCTGCGGGTCGAACTGCTGGAAGACGAGCAGTTGCAAAGCAAGTTCGGCCGCGACCTGGATGAGCTGGAGCTGCTGGTCAAGGGCGCGCTGCAATGCGTCAAGGACACCGACATTCACGAGAACATCGAGCCGGTGGACCTCAACCAGGTGCTCGACTGCCTGGTGGAGCCTTACCTGGCACCCAACGGCAACGGCCGTGTGACCCAGCAGGGGCGGGCGCTGGCGCCTTATCCGGGCAAGCCCCTGGCGCTCAAGCGCTGCATGGGCAACCTGATCGACAACGCGCTGAAGTACGGGCAGAACGCCCACCTGCACATCGACGACGATGCCAACGCGTTCATCCTGCACGTCGACGACGAAGGCCCGGGCGTGCCGGAGCAGCGCCTGGAGCAGGTGTTCGAGCCGCACTTCCGCCTGTCCGGCCAGCAGCAGGGCTACGGCCTGGGCCTGGGCATCGCGCGCAACATCGCCCACAGCCATGGCGGCGAGGTGAGCCTGCAGAACCTGCGCGAAGGCGGTTTGCGCGTGACCCTGTACCTGCCGCGTTCCATGGATTGATGCCCCTGTAGCCGCTGGCGAAGCCTGCGATCGGCCGCGTAGCGGTCGTAAAATTTCATGCCGCGCTTGGCTGTATGACCGGGCGCCAGTTTTGCGAGCCCTGCGGTCTCGAGCGCAGCCTGCGGCAGCGGCTACAGGGAGTTTTGTCACGGTTTGGTGACATTTCCTGTGACCTTCGTTACCTGCCCGCGCGAACCCGTTGTTTAGACTCAAGTCCCTGATAAAAACAACAACAGGTCCGCCATGAACCCTATTCCCCTGATGTTCAGCAGCTGGCTGAACGCTCCTGCCCATCATCAATGGCTGGCCGCCGAAGGCCAGCGCCTGCTGGGTTTCGCCCGCGCGGCCCGGCTGCCCGAAGGCTTCGGCGACCTGGACGAACGCGGGCGCCTGCCGAGCGGTGTCCGGGCCGGCACCATGAACACCGCGCGCATGACCCACAGTTTCGCCATGGCCCATATCCAGGGCATTCCCGGCTACGCCGCGCTGGTGGATCACGGTATCGCCGCGCTCAACGGCGCGCTGCGCGATGGCGAATACGGCGGCTGGTTCGCCACTCCCGGGCATGCCGATGGCAATAGCGGCAAGGCCGCGTACCTGCACGCTTTCGTTGCCCTGGCGGCGAGTTCCGCGGTGGTGGCCGCGCGCCCCGGCGCCGAAGCCTTGCTGGCGGAGGCGATCCGGGTCATCGAAAGGCATTTCTGGAGCGAGGAGGAGGGCGCGATGCGCGAGTCCTTCAACCGCGACTGGAGCGGCGAGGAGGCCTATCGCGGCGCCAACAGCAACATGCACGCCACCGAGGCGTTCCTCGCCCTGGCCGATGTCACCCAGGACCCGCGCTGGCTCAACCGCGCCCTGCACATTGTCGAGCGGGTCATCCATCAGCATGCCGCCGCTGGCGATTACCGGGTCATCGAGCATTTCGACCGCCACTGGCAGCCATTGCCGGATTACAACCAGGAACATCCGGCCGACGGTTTCCGCCCCTATGGCACCACCCCCGGGCACGCTTTCGAGTGGGCTCGCCTGCTGCTGCACCTCGAAGCCGCGCGTTGCCAGGCCGGCATGCTCAGCCCCGGCTGGCTGCTGCTGGATGCCCAGAAACTGTTCGAAACCGCCTGCCGTGACGCCTGGGACGTCGATGGCGCGCCGGGCATTGTCTACACCCTGGACTGGCAGCAGCGCCCCGTGGTGCGCCAGCGCCTGCACTGGACCCACGCCGAGGCCGCGGCGGCGGCCAGTGCCTTGCTGCAACGCACCGGGGAAGCGCAGTACGAAACCTGGTATCGGCGCTTCTGGGAATTCACCGCCGAGCACTTCATCGACCCGCTGCACGGCAGCTGGCACCACGAGCTGGACAGCAACAACAGGCCCAGCGCCGAGATCTGGGCCGGCAAGCCGGACCTGTATCACGCCTGGCAGGCGGTGCTGATTCCGCGCCTGCCTTTGGCGCCGAGCATGGCATCGGCGCTGGCCGAAGTGTCTAGACTGCAGGTTGTGTAACCATGTGGTGACATTCGCGCATCCCTTCGTTACCTGCGCGGGTAGGCCCCCTGTTTAGAATCCTATGCAGCGCAAGCACCAGACTTGCATGCATAACAACAAGAAAGGTACACCTCAGATGAATGCGATTTCTCGTCTAGCTGCTGTCATTTCCGTTGCCTCGTTGTTTCCCCTCAGTGCATTCCCTCTCGTTTCCGTTGCCGCCGACGCCAAAGGCTCCGTGGAAGTCGTCCATTGGTGGACGTCCGGCGGTGAAAAAGCGGCGGTCGATGTGCTCAAGGCCCAGGTCGAAAAAGACGGCTTCACCTGGAAAGACGGCGCAGTCGCCGGCGGTGGCGGTGCCACGGCCATGACCGTGCTGAAAAGCCGCGCCGTTTCCGGCAATCCGCCGGGCGTTGCCCAGATCAAGGGTCCGGACATCCAGGAGTGGGGCAGCACCGGCCTGCTCAGCACCGACGCCCTGAAAGACGTGGCCAAGTCGGAAAACTGGGACGGCCTGCTCTCCAAGAAAGTCTCCGACACCGTGAAGTACGAAGGTGACTATGTCGCCGTGCCGGTGAACATCCACCGCGTCAACTGGCTGTGGATCAACCCGGAAGTCTTCAAGAAGGCCGGGATCGACAAGGCCCCGACCACCCTCGAAGAATTCTATGCCGCCGGCGACAAGCTCAAGGCCGCCGGCTTCATCGCCCTGGCCCACGGCGGCCAGCCATGGCAGGACAGCACCGTGTTCGAAGACGTGGTGCTCTCGGTCATGGGCGCCGATGGCTACAAGAAAGCCCTGGTCGACCTGGACCAGAAGACCCTCGCCGGCCCGGAGATGACCAAGGCCTTCACCGAGCTGAAGAAAGTCACCAGCTACATGGATCCGAACCGCGCCGGGCGTGACTGGAACATCGCCGCCGCCGACGTCATCAATGGCAAGGCCGGCATGCAGATGATGGGCGACTGGGCCAAGAGCGAGTGGACCGCGGCGAAGAAAGTCGCCGGCAAGGACTACCAGTGCGTGGCCTTCCCGGGCACCGACAAGGCCTTCACCTACAACATCGACTCCCTGGCGGTGTTCAAGCTCAAGGCCGATCGCAAGGGCGATATCGCCGCCCAGCAGGACCTGGCCAAGGTCGCCCTGGGCAAGGACTTCCAGAAGGTCTTCAGCATCAACAAGGGCTCGATCCCGGTGCGCACCGACATGCTCAACGACATGGCCGCGCAAGGCTTCGACTCCTGCGCCCAGGCGGCGGCCAAGGACTTCCTGGCTGACGACAAGACCGGCGGCCTGCAACCGAGCATGGCGCACAACATGGCCACCTCCCTGGCCGTGCAGGGCGCGATCTTCGATGTGGTGACCAACTTCATGAACGACAAGGACGCGGATCCGGCCAAGGCCAGTGCGCAGCTGGCATCGGCCGTCAAGGCCGCCCAGTAACTCCGAACGCCGCAAGCCTGCTTGCGGCGATTTATCTGACGGCGCTTTCCCCCTGTAGGAGCGAGCTTGCTCGCGATAGCGATCGGTCTGTCGGCATCCATGTTGAATGTCCCGCAGTCATCGCGAGCAAGCTCGCTCCTACACAAGAGGGGATCGCTTCGGCCTTCATTTCTTCAACTGGATTATCCCGATGAGCTCTGTGGCGGTTTTCAGCAAAGCCTCACCGTTCGACGCGCTGCAGCGCTGGCTCCCCAAGTTGGTCCTGGCGCCAAGCATGCTGATCGTCCTGGTCGGTTTTTACGGTTACATCATCTGGACGTTCATTCTGTCCTTCACCAACTCCAGCTTCATGCCGAGTTACAAGTGGGTCGGCCTGCAGCAATACATGCGCCTGATGGACAACGACCGCTGGTGGGTGGCGAGCAAGAACCTGGCGCTGTTCGGCGGCATGTTCATCGGCATCAGCCTGGTGCTGGGCGTGTTCCTGGCGGTGCTGCTGGACCAGCGCATCCGCAAGGAAGGCTTTATCCGCACCGTCTACCTGTACCCGATGGCGCTGTCGATGATCGTCACCGGCACCGCCTGGAAATGGCTGCTCAACCCTGGCCTGGGCCTGGACAAGATGCTGCGTGACTGGGGCTGGGAAGGCTTCCGCCTGGACTGGCTGGTGGATCAGGATCGCGTGGTGTACTGCCTGGTGATCGCCGCCGTGTGGCAGGCCTCGGGCTTTGTCATGGCGATGTTCCTCGCCGGTTTGCGCGGCGTCGATCAGTCGATCATTCGCGCCGCCCAGGTCGATGGCGCGAGCCTGCCGACCATCTACCTGAAGATCGTCCTGCCGAGCCTGCGCCCGGTGTTCTTCAGCGCCTTCATGATCCTCGCGCACATCGCGATCAAGAGCTTCGACCTGGTGGCGGCAATGACCGCCGGCGGCCCTGGCTACTCGTCCGACCTGCCGGCGATGTTCATGTACTCCTTCACCTTCAGCCGTGGCCAGATGGGCATAGGTTCGGCCAGCGCCATGCTGATGCTGGGCGCCGTGCTGACCATCCTGGTGCCGTACCTGTACTCCGAACTGCGAGGCAAACGCCATGACTAACCAGCTCGGAAAACCTGCGCTGAACTTCAGCCGCATCGCCATCTACGCCACCCTGCTGCTGGCCGCGGCGGTGTACCTGGTGCCGCTGGTGGTGATGCTGCTGACCAGCTTCAAGACCCCGGAAGACATCCGCACCGGCAACCTGCTGAGCTGGCCGGCCGTGATCGACGGCATCGGCTGGATCAAGGCCTGGGACACCGTGGGCGGCTACTTCTGGAACTCGGTGAAGATCACCGTGCCGGCGGTGATCATCTCGACCTTCGTCGGCGCCATGAACGGCTACGTACTGTCGATGTGGCGCTTCCGCGGTTCGCAGCTGTTCTTCGGCCTGCTGTTGTTCGGCTGCTTCCTGCCGTTCCAGACCGTGCTGCTGCCGGCGTCCTTCACCCTCGGCAAGTTCGGCCTGGCCAACACCACCAGCGGCCTGGTGCTGGTGCACGTGGTCTACGGACTGGCGTTCACCACGCTGTTCTTCCGCAACTACTACGTGAGCATCCCGGACGCCCTGGTCAAGGCCGCGCGCCTGGACGGCGCAGGCTTCTTCACTATCTTCGGCAAGATCCTGCTGCCGATGTCGGTGCCGATCATCATGGTCTGCCTGATCTGGCAGTTCACCCAGATCTGGAACGATTTCCTGTTCGGCGTGGTGTTCGCCAGCGGCGATGCGCAACCGATCACCGTGGCCTTGAACAACCTGGTCAACACCAGCACCGGGACCAAGGAATACAACGTTGATATGGCGGCGGCGATGATCGCCGGGCTGCCGACACTGCTGGTCTACATATTCGCTGGCAAGTATTTCCTGCGTGGGCTGACGTCCGGCGCGGTCAAGGGGTAAAAGATGGCAACTCTCGAATTACGCAACGTCAACAAGACCTACGGTACTGGCCTGCCGGATACCCTGAAGAACATCGAACTGAAGATCGATGACGGTGAGTTCCTGATTCTCGTGGGGCCTTCGGGCTGCGGTAAGTCCACCCTGATGAACTGCATCGCCGGCCTGGAAAACATCAGCGGCGGGGCGATCCTGGTGGACGACGCCGACATCAGCGGCATGAGCCCGAAAGACCGCGACATCGCCATGGTGTTCCAGTCCTACGCGCTGTACCCGACCATGAGCGTGCGCGACAACATCGCCTTCGGCCTGAAGATCCGCAAGATGCCGGCCGCCGAGATCGACGAGGAAGTGGCGCGGGTGGCCAAGCTGCTGCAGATCGAACACCTGCTCAGCCGCAAGCCCGGCCAGCTGTCCGGCGGCCAGCAACAGCGCGTGGCCATGGGGCGGGCGCTGGCGCGGCGGCCGAAGATCTACCTGTTCGACGAACCGCTGTCCAACCTCGACGCCAAGCTGCGGGTCGAGATGCGCACCGAAATGAAACTGATGCACCAGCGCCTGAAAACCACCACGGTCTACGTCACCCACGACCAGATCGAAGCCATGACCCTGGGCGACAAGGTGGCGGTGATGAAGGACGGCATCATCCAGCAGTTCGGCACCCCGAAACAGATCTACAACGACCCGGCCAACCTGTTCGTGGCCAGCTTCATCGGTTCGCCGCCGATGAACTTCATCCCCCTGCGCCTGCAACGCAAGGACGGCCGCCTGCTGGCCCTGCTGGACAGCGGCCAGGCCCGTTGCGAGCTGCCCCTGGGCATGCAGGACGCCGGCCTGGAAGACCGGGAAGTGATCCTCGGCATCCGTCCAGAGCAGATCGGCCTGGCGAACGGCGAGGGCAACGGCCTGCCGACCCTGCGCGCCGAGGTCCAGGTCACCGAGCCGACCGGCCCCGACACCCTGGTGTTCGTCAACCTCAACGGCACCAAGGTCTGCTGCCGCCTGGCGCCGGATGTGGCGCCGCAGGTCGGCGAAACCCTGACCCTGCAATTCGATCCGGCCAAGGTTCTGCTGTTCGATGCCAAGAGTGGCGAGCGCCTGGGTGTTGCGGCCCCTGCGCAGTCCGAAGCCCATGCCAGCAACGTGGCGCAGTTCAAGGGGCGTTGAAGCCCGCGTTATTGGAGCAAGGACGTACCGAATGCGCGGCGGATGGCCTGTCATCCGTCGCATCAGGTGTAAACCGCGTTAGAGAAAAACAGTTAATAACAATAAAGACGAGGATGTAGGGATGAAAAAGAAGAGCACCAATGCACGCTTGATCTGCCAGTTGTCAGCGATTGCGGCAATGACCCTGGCCGGTAGCGCGCACGCTGACGAAGCGTTCAGCGCCGATTCGAAATGGATGACCGGTGACTGGGGTGGCGAGCGGACCAAACTGCTCGAGAAAGGGATCGACATCAAGGCCGATTACGTTGGCGAAATGGGCGCCAACCTGCATGGCGGCTACAACGACGACAAGACCGGACGCTACAGCGACCAGTTCGGCCTGGGCGTGGCGCTGGACCTGGAAAAACTCTGGGGCTGGGATAACACCCAGGCGAAGATCCAGCTGACCAACCGTAACGGCCAGAACATCTCCAACGACCGTATCGGCGACCCGCGTGCCGGCACCCTGAGCTCCTCCCAGGAAGTCTACGGCCGTGGCCACATGGTGCGTCTGACCCAACTGTGGATCCAGCACCAGTTCCTTGACGGCAAGCTCGACGTCAAGGCCGGTTACTTCGGCGAAGGCGAAGACTTCAACACCTTCCCCTGCGACTTCCAGAACCTGGCGTTCTGCGGCTCCCAGGTGGGCAACTGGGCGACCAACATCTGGTACAACTGGCCGGTCAGCCAGGCGGCACTGCGGGTGAAGTACCACATCACGCCTGAGCTGTATGCGCAGATCGGCGCGTACAACCAGAACCCGTCGCAACTGGAGCACGGCAACGGCTTCAAGCTCAGCGGCAGCGGTACCAAGGGCACCGTGCTGCCGGTCGAGCTGGTCTGGTCGCCGAAGGTCAACAACCTGCCGGGCGAGTACCGCGTCGGTTACTACAAGAGCACGGCCGATGCCAGCGATGTGCGCGAGGACGTCAATGGCCAGGACGCCGCCGTCACCCGTGACAGCTATCGCGTGCACAGCAGCAAGCACGGCTACTGGTTCGTCGGGCAGCAGCAACTCACCACTCACAACGGCGATGCGACCCGCGGTCTGAACATCGCGGCCAACGCCACGTTCCACGACAAGGACACCAACTTCATCGACAACTACCAGTCGCTGATGCTGGTGTACAAGGGCCCGTTCGACGCACGTCCGAAGGATGACGTGGGCATCGGTTTCGCCCGTATCCATGTCAACGACGACGTGAAGAAAAACGCCCAGTTGCTCAATGACACCAACGGCGTCAGCAACTACGACGATCCGCTGTTCTCGCCGCTGCGCGAGACTGAGTACAACTACGAAATCAACTACGGCTTCCATGTCACCAACTGGCTGACCGTGCGTCCCAACCTGCAGTACATCACCCATCCAGGCGGTGTGGATGAAGTCGACAACGCCCTGGTGGCCGGCCTGAAAATTCAGTCGGTGTTCTAAGGTCTGTACGAAAAGTCGGCGGGCGAAGGTCAGGCAAGGCAAAAAACAGGCGAGGAACGGCCGGGGTCGCGTTCGACTGTAGGGGCCTACATGAGCATTCCGAGCCTGTTTTTAACGCAGCATGACCGAGCGCAGCCACTTTTCGTACAGAGCTTAACGCTGTTGCGATAAGCTCCTCCTCTCTGTGCGCATTTTTGCGGATGGCCCAGGCTATCCGCTTTTTTTTGGGGACGAATCCGTTCCCTGTAGCCGCTGCCGCAGGCTGCGATCGGCCGGGACGGCCGTAGCGTCCTCAAGATCGCTGAAGGCCTGCGGCCTTAACGCAGCCTGCGGCAGCGGCTACGGGGTTTTGCGCATCAATGATGAATATCGGTACAGCAATGATCTTCAGGACCGTGGCCCATGCATGAGCATCCGCTACAACGCTTTTTCAAATCCTTGCGCGAGCGCCCGACTTTCGCCTGGGAGCGCTATCAGATGCGCGACGTGCTGGTGATCGACCATCCGCTGTGCCAGGCGGTGTTCAGTCGCCAGGGCGCGCAGCTCCTGCATTTCCAGCCGACCGGGCAGAAGCCCTGGCTGTGGTGTGCGGCGAAGTGGCCGCAGGTCGGGGCGATCCGTGGCGGGGTGCCGGTGTGCTGGCCCTGGTACGGCCGTCACCCGAGCGAAAACGCCTGGCCATCCCATGGCTGGGCCCGGCTGATCGACTGGAAGCTGCTCGACAGCCGCAGCGATGACGAGGGCGTGTACCTGCACTGGCAGTTGCAGCTGTGCGACTGGCAGGTCGACCTGCACGCGCACCTGGGCGAAAGCATGGACCTGCGCCTGAGCACCGAGCACCAGGACAGCCTGCCGTGCCAGCTGAGCCAGGCTTTGCACGCCTACTGGCGTATTGGCGACGTCGGCGAGGTAGCGCTGTCTGGGCTCGACGGCGCCGAGGGTTACGACCAGTTGAGCCGCCAGGCGTGCCGGCAAACAGGCGAGCTGCGGGTCGATGGTGGCTGTCAGCGGGTGTTCCAGCACGAGGGCGAATTGCAGCTCAAGGATCACGCCTGGCAGCGCGAATTGCGCATCGATACTGGCGATACCGCCGACACCGTGGTCTGGCATCCGGGCAGCCGGCCGTTGCTGGGGGTGAGCTGGAGCGAGGTGTCCGGGTTCGTCTGCGTCGAAG